>NZ_CP032624.1:3039494-3343443 GCF_003627055.1 Gryllotalpicola protaetiae | reverse complement strand
ACCCGGTGTGGATCGTGCGGGCGCTGCGCCAGTCGCTCACGGCCGAGCGCCGGCCAGGGACCGACGTCGAGGCCGAGCTCGAGGCGCTGCTCGAGGCCGACAATGCGGCCCCGCGGGTGAACCTCGTAGCGCTGCCGGGCGGCGAAGGCGTGCCCGAGGGCGCCGAGCCCGACCCGTACTCCCCGTACGGCTTCACGCTTTCCGGCGACCCGTTCAGGCACGTCCGCGACTCGGGCGGCTGGGTCCGTGTGCAGGACGAGGGATCGCAGCTCGCCGCCCTCGCTCTCATCGCCGCCCGACCCGTGCGCTCGGGGGAGCGCTGGCTCGACCTGTGCGCCGGCCCCGGCGGGAAGGCGGCGCTGCTCGGTGCGGAGGCGCGGCGCGGCGGCGCGACCCTGGTCGCGAACGAGATCGTCCCGACGAGAGCGGGACTCGTGCGCAACGCCGTCGCCCCGCTCGGTGACGCGGTCGAGGTCGTCGAGGGCGACGGGCGCGGCATCCCCGCCGAGCACTCTGGAGAGTTCGACCGGGTCCTGCTCGACGCTCCGTGCACCGGCCTCGGCGCACTGCGCCGCCGCCCAGAGTCGCGCTGGCGGAAGCACCCGCGCGACGTCGCGGAACTCACCCGCCTGCAGGCCTCGCTGATCGACGCTGCCGTCGACGCGCTGCGCTCAGGTGGCATCCTGGCGTACGTCACCTGCTCTCCCCACCTCGGCGAGACGCGCATCGCCGTCGCCGAGGCGCTGAAGCGCCACCCCGGCGTGCTCGAAGAGCTGCCGACGCAGGAGATCCTGCAGGGCGCCGTCAAGACGCCCCTCGACCTCGCGGGCGACCCCGCCCAGGTGCAGCTGTGGCCGCACCGCCACAACACCGATGCGATGTTCATCGCGCTGCTTCGGAAAGCCTGAGGTGCGCATGGCCGAGCCGAACGCCACCGCGGTGAAGATGCTGTGGGAGGCGGACAGCCCTCACGAAGTCCTCGAGTCCCGGTTCGGCTTCGCAAACCCTGGGGCGGCCTCCCGATGGGTGATCGATGCGCTGAACGACAACTGGGGCATACGAGCGGATGCCTGCGAACGGATCGTCATGAGCGGCCGCAACGCCCTCGCGTGGGTCAGTTCGGAATCTGGGCCACTGCTGCTCAAGTGGTCGGTCGCGCCGGAGCGCTTCGCGCGCCTCGCCGCGGTGGCCCAGCTCACGAACGGGCTGGCGTCGCGCGGCATCCCGGTCTCTGCACTGGTGCCGGCACTCGACGGAGAGATCCAGCTCGAGCTCGGCGGGGCCTCGCTTGGCCTGCAACGCAAGGCGCCCGGGGAGCTGCTCGACGTGGACGATCCGGAGCAGGTTTTTGCCGCGGGCGCCGCGCTTGCACGGCTGCACGAGTCGCTCGGCTCAGTCCCGGCGGACTCGCTGCCGAGCATCGAGGCGCCGACGCAGCCACTCGCGAAGCGGGTGTCGGACTGGCTCGCGTCCAGCCCCGGCCACCTGCCTGCCGACGGCCGCGAGACCTTGCAGCGTCTCATCGCCGCGGCGGGCGCCGAGCCACTGCCGCTCCAACTCGTGCACGGCGACTACCGTGCGGCCAACATCCTCGTCGAAGGCGGTGAGATCAGCGCGATCCTCGATTTCGAAGAGGCCTGGCTCGACCATCGTATCGTCGAGCTCGCGCGCTCGTCCGTCTTGCTGGGCACGCTCTTCCACGACTGGGGCCCGGTCTCGGGCGAGGTGCGCAGGCAGTATCGCGCCGGCTACGAGTCCGTGCGCGAGCTCACCGAGACGGAGGCCGGCTGGTGGGACGCGCTCGTGCTGTGGATCTCGCTGGCGATGATCCCTGCGGGCGACGACCCGCAAGGCTGGCGCGACGCCGCGCTGGCTCAACTAGCCCGGCTCGACGAGAGCGCCCGCCGGGAGCCCTGACCGCAAGACACCGATTCTGTCGCAGAGGCGCGCCCGTGCGGCGTGTCAGGCACGCGAGGACCGAATCGGTGTCGCTCGGAACGTCACTCGACGGATTCGTCCGCCAGCGCGTAGGACGAGCCGGAGCGGGTGCGCACTAGCAGGCCGAAGTCGACCAGGTAGCGGCGCAGCACTGCGACGTCATCGTGGAACCGCGCCAGCCGCTCGTTGACCTCGCGCTCGTCGAGCACCTCGCTTGAGCCGAACGCGCGGGAAGCGACCAGCGCGAGAAGTTCGGCGCGCTCGCTCTGCGACGCGGGGTACTGCGTGATGCGCCCGTCGCGCAGGAACCTCTCGGGCCCCTTCGGCTGCACGGGCACCGGGGCTGCGGCGAGCGCCTCGGCGAACACAGTGGCACGCGGAGCGAACGACTCGTCGACGAGCCCTGCGCCGCGCAATCCGTCGAGCACCTTGCGCCGCCGCGCGGGGGAGAGGCCGGCCGTGGCATCCGCCTCGCCTGCCCCCAAGACGAGCCGCGCCCACGTGAGCCGCAGATCAGGGTTCGCGAGCGCGGCGATCACGCGCCGCCATTCGTCAGCCATGGCCCAAGGCTAGGCTCGAGGTCATGGCCGCCCGCATCAACCCGAGCATCCTCTCCGCTGATTTCGCCAACATGCAGCGCGACCTCGAGCGCATCAGCACGGCCGACTACGTGCACGTCGACGTGATGGACAACCACTTCGTGCCGAACCTCACCTTCGGGCCGCAGATGGTCGAGCGGGTGCAGGCGACGAGCCCGGTGCCGCTCGATGTGCACCTGATGATCGAAGACCCCGACCGGTGGGCGCCGCAGTACGCCGAGCTCGGCTGCTTCTCGGTCACGTTCCATGCGGAGGCCGCGACCGCGCCGATCACCCTCGCGCGCACCCTGCGGAAGCTCGGCGCGCGCGCGGGCATCGCGCTGAGCCCGAAGACCGACGTCGGCGCCTATCTCGAGCTGCTGCCCGAATTCGACCAGGTGCTCGTCATGACGGTCGAGCCGGGCTTCGGCGGCCAATCGTTCCTGCCGCATGTGATGCCGAAGCTCACCGCCCTGCGGCAGGCTGCGACGAGGCAGGGCACGGATGTCTGGCTGCAGGTCGACGGCGGCGTCACGCTCGACACGATCACCATCGCGGCGGATGCCGGCGCCGACACCTTCGTCGCAGGCTCGAGCGTCTTCGGGGCAGACGACGCGGGGGCTGCCATCGCGGGGCTGCGGTCTGCGGCATCCGCTCACCTCCACTAGCTAGGCTGAGAGGGTGAAGACCTTCGACGACCTTTTCGCCGAGCTGAGCGAGAAGGCCAAGACCCGCCCTGAGGGCTCCCGCACGGTGGCAGAGCTCGACGCGGGCATCCATCAGATCGGGAAGAAGATCGTCGAAGAGGCCGCCGAGGTGTGGATGGCAGCCGAGTACCAGAGCGACGACGAGTTCGCCGAAGAGGCGAGCCAGCTGCTCTATCACCTGCAGGTCGCGCTGATCGCGAAGGGCCTGACCCTCGAGGACGTCTACCGACATCTGTGAATCGGATGCCTGACCTGACCTCACCTCGACCCTGAAAGCGAACCCCACCCCATGCTCAGAATCGCCGTGCCCAACAAGGGCGCCCTCGCCGAGACCGCTGCGGAATACCTCAAGGAAGCCGGCTACAACGGCCGCCGCGACCCCAAAGAGCTGATCGTCTCCGACCCGAAGAACGACGTCGAGTTCTTCTATCTGCGCCCGCGCGACATCGCGACCTACGTCGGAAGCGGCGCGCTCGACGTCGGCATCACCGGCCGCGACTTGCTGATCGACTCGGGCTCCGACGCCCACGAGGACGAGCCCCTCGGCTTCGCCGTCTCCACCTTCCGCTTCGCGGGCCCCGCCGGGCAGTTCGCCGCGCTCGACGACCTGCGCGGCAAGCGGCTGGCCACCAGCTACCCGGTGCTCGTCGGCGGCTACCTCGCTGAGCGCGGCATCGATGTGCACCTCGTGAAGCTCGACGGCGCGGTCGAATCCGCGATCCGCCTCGGCGTCGCCGACGTGATCGCCGACGTCGTCGAGACGGGAACCACGCTGCGCAAGCAGGGCCTTGAGATCTTCGGCGAGCCGATCCTGCGCTCGGAGGCCGTGCTCATCGCCGGCCCGAACGAGGCGCCGGGCCTCGACACGCTGCACCGCCGCCTCGAGGGCGTCATGGTCGCCCGCCGCTACGTGCTGATGGACTACGACCTGCCGAGCGAGCTGATCGAGCAGGCGACAGCGATCGCCTCCGGCATGGAGTCGCCGACGATCTCGCCGACCCGCGACGCGGCCTGGGTCGCGGTACGCGTCATGATCCCCCGCGAGGAGATCAACCACATCATGGACGCGCTCTACGAGCTCGGCGCCCGAGCGATCCTCGTCACGCCGATCCACGCGGCGAGGCTCTGACGTGGGCGTCGCAGTCCGCGTCATCCCGTGTCTCGACGTGGCAGACGGTCGCGTCGTCAAAGGTGTCAACTTCCTGAATCTGGCGGATGCCGGCGATCCCGTCGAGCTCGCCAGGAAGTACTACGAGCAGGGCGCAGACGAAGTCACCTTCCTCGACGTCACCGCGACCGTCGAGGGCCGAGCCACGACGTACGACATGGTGCGCCGCACCGCGGAGCAGGTGTTCGTGCCGCTGACCGTCGGCGGGGGAGTCCGCTCACCCGAGGACGTCGCCAAGCTGCTCGCGCACGGCGCCGACAAGGTCGGCGTGAACTCGGCCGCCATCGCACGCCCCGAGCTGATCGGCGAGATCGCCGACCGCTTCGGCGCGCAGGTGCTCGTGCTCTCCCTCGACATCACACGTAGCCCGCGCACACCGTCCGGCTTCGTTGTGACCACGCACGGCGGCCGCACCGAGACAGACCTCGACGCCCTCGCCTGGGCGCGCGAGGCCATCGAGCGGGGGGCGGGCGAGTTGCTCGTCAACTCGATCGACGCCGACGGCACCAAGGCCGGATACGACCTCGAGCTCACCCAGCTCATGCGCGAACTGTCGCGCGTCCCCGTGATCGCGAGCGGCGGCGCCGGCAAGCTCGCCGACTTCGCCCCGGCGATCCAGGCGGGAGCCGACGCCGTGCTCGCCGCCTCGGTGTTCCACTACGGCGAGCTCACCATCGGCGATGTGAAGGGCGAGCTGCGCGCCGCCGGGCTGGAGGTACGGCCATGACGACCCCCGACGTGACCAAGATCCCTGATGTCGACAGCATCCTGACCCGTGTGCGATTCGGCGCCGACGGGCTGATGCCGGCGATCATCCAGCAGCACGACACCCGCGAGGTGCTCATGCTCGGCTACATGGACGCCGAGGCGCTGCGCCGCACGCTCACCGAGGGCCGCGTGACGTTCTGGTCGCGCTCTCGGCAGGAGTACTGGCGCAAGGGCGATACCAGCGGCCACGTGCAGTACGTGCACCAGGCTGCGCTCGACTGCGACGGCGACACGCTGCTCGTCGAGGTCGACCAGATCGGCGCGGCCTGCCACACGGGCGACCGCACCTGCTTCGACGCCGACCAGCTCGACCCGGTCGAAGGCGCGGCCGCCGAATGACGGGCACCTCGCGCTCGGCGTTCAACGCGCTGCTTGACGGCCATCGCGTCGTCCCCGTCGTGCGCGAGCTCTTCGCCGACGGCGAGACCCCGGTCGGCATCTACCGCAAGCTCGCGACCGGCCGGCCGGGCACCTTCCTGCTGGAATCCGCAGAGCAGGGAGGCATCTGGTCGCGCTACTCGTTCGTCGGCGCCAACGCGTTCGGGGTGCTCACGCAGACGGGCGAATCGGCGCAGTGGCAGAGCAACGGTCTGTCCGCGCAGCGCGCGCTCGGGGCATCCGTCGATTCCAGTGCCGCGCCGCTCGACGTGCTCGCCGCGCTCTACGCGCGCTGGCAGACACCGCGCATCCCCGGTCTGCCACCTCTCACGGGCGGCCTGGTCGGCTTCATCGGGTGGGAGGCCGTCCGTCAGCTCGAGCGCCTGCCTCACCAGCCGCCCGCCGATTTCGACGTGCCGGGCCTCGCCTTCAGCTTCGTCGCCGAGCTGGTCGTGATCGACCACCGCACGGGTGTGGTGCAGCTGATCGCGAATGCGTTGAACGACGGCGAGGCGGATGCCGACGGGCTGTGGTCTGACGCGCAGGCACGTCTCGACCGCCTGCAGTCGCAGCTCGCCCAGCCGCTCGACGCGCAGCTCGCGGTCGTCGACCTGGCGGCCGAGCCGAACGCCGAGAACCGCACGCCGCGTGACGACTACCTCGCCGCTGTCGAGCGCTCGAAGGACTTCATCACCGCGGGCGACGTGTTCCAGGTCGTCATCTCGCAGCGGTTCCAGCAGCCGGTCACCGCCGACCCGGTCGACGTCTACCGGGTGCTGCGCAGCCTCAACCCGAGCCCGTACATGTATCTGCTGCAGCTCGCGACCCCGGCCGGCGAGCCGTACACGGTCGTCGGCTCGAGTCCCGAGGCGCTCGTCAAGGTCGAGGACGGCCGGGCATACTCGCACCCGATCGCCGGCAGCCGCCCGCGCGGCGCGGCGCCCGAGGCCGACGCCGAGCTCGAGGCGAGCCTCATCGCCGACCCGAAGGAGCGCGCGGAGCACCTGATGCTCGTCGATCTCGCCCGCAACGACCTCGCCAAGGTCTGCCGCGCCGGCTCGGTCGAGGTCACCGAGTTCATGCGGGTCGAGCGGTTCAGCCACATCATGCACCTCGTCTCGAGCGTCGAGGGCGATGTGCGGCCGGATGCCTCGGCCGTCGACGTCTTCCGCGCGACCTTCCCGGCAGGCACGCTCTCGGGCGCTCCGAAGCCGCGCGCACTCGAGATCATCGACGAGCTCGAGCCGGCGCAGCGCGGCGTCTACGGGGGAGTGGTCGGCTACTTCGGCTTCGCCGGCGACGCCGACCTCGCGATCGCGATCCGCACCGCGACGCTCATCGGCGGCATGGCCTATGTGCAGGCCGGCGCCGGCCTCGTCGCCGACTCGGATCCCGCGAGCGAGTACGAGGAGTGCCGCAACAAAGCCGCAGCACCGCTGCGCGCCGTCGCGGTCGCCAACGCCATGCGAAGGGTCACGGCGTGACCGGCGGCCGTCTCAAGCTCCTGACGATCCTCGTGGTCGTGATCGGCGCGGGCCTCGGCCTCGCCGGTGCGACGCAGACCTGGTTCACCGTCACGCTCACGCATGCCGCAGGGCACCCTGCACCCGTCGTCGTCACGGGATCTGATGCTTCGCCCGCCCTCACCGCGCTGTCGCTGGCCGCCCTTGCGCTCGCCCTCGCATTCGCCATCGCGGGCCGGGTGGCCCGCATCATCGTGGGCGTCATCGGCGTGATCCTCGGCGCGACGGTGATCTTCGCCTCGGCGGGAGACCCGAAGACCTCGCTCGGGGTGCGCAACGCGGTCTCGACGGCCACGGGCATCACCGGCGACTCGTCCGTGCACGCGCTCATCGCCACCGTCGCCGCGAGTGCCTGGCCGACGCTGGCGCTCATCGGCGGCATCCTCATCGCCCTCGGCTCTCTCGCGGCCCTCGTCACCGGCGGCCGCTGGCCGGGCGGGTCGCGCCGCTACAACGCGGTCCGTTTCGAAGAAGCCGACGGCAAGGCGTCCGCGACCTCGAAGAGGCCGGAAGAGCGACCTGGTGACAGCGCCGTCGACGACTGGGACGAGCTGACCCGCGGCGACGACCCGACTGCGGACTGAGACGCCGCCCCCTAGTCCTTGCGCTCCTTCGTCAGGGCGTCGCGCAGGCCGGCGCGCGCGGTCACACCGAGCTTCGGGAACAGCCGATAGAGGTGCGTACTCACCGTGCGGTGGGAGAGGTGCAGCCGCGCCCCGATCTCCTTGTTGCTGTACCCCTGCGCGGCGAGCTGGGCGATCTGGAGCTCTTGTGCGGTGAGACCGGCGACCGCGTCGGGCCCTGGCGCCGAGGGGCCGGATCGCACCACGCGCAGCTCGCGAAGCGCAAGCGCCACCCACGGCCGCGCGCCGAGCTTATCGAAGGTCGCGTGAGCAGCTTGCAAGACGGCACGTGCCTCGAGGCGCGCCCCGGCGCGCGCGAGACGCCGACCGTAGGCCAGCTGGACCCGGGCCTTCTCGAACGGCCAGCGGTCGGCCGCACCGACCGCAAGAGCGCGCTCGAACGCTGCGCGCGCGGCGCCTTCGTCGGATGCCGCGACTCCGGCTGCGCCGCATGCCAACAGCATCAGGCGGGGTGAGAGCTCGCCGAGCCTCGCGGCCTCGATCGCAGCCACGTGCGCCTTCGCCGCATCGAGGCGCCCGGAGAGAGCTGCGGCGACCACGAGGTCGAAGCACACCCAGAGCGCAGTCGCTTCATAAGGAGGGAAAGTACCGGGCGCGCTGATCGCGGCCGCGTACTGATACGCCTCTTCGACGTCGCCTCTGCCCAGCGCATCCACGGTCCGAGCATGCCAGGCGAAGACCTGGCCGAGTCGCGCGCCGCGCGCCGAGCCCCACGCGATCAGCTCGTCGGTCAGGCGCGCCGTCTCGGAGTGGTCTCCGCGCGCCGCGGCGAGCATGGCCAGCTGGAAGCCGCTGATCTGCGCGTACAGGCCGGCGCCGGCCGCGATGCACTCGTCCAACCCGTCTTGCGCGAGTTGCTGCGCCTCATCCCAGCGCCCGCTTCCGAACGCGTCGACCCAGAGGTTCATGCGGGCCACGGCGATGCGCGCGGTCGCGCCGCTGCCGCCGGTGTCGGCGATCTGACGGCGCAGAGCATCACGGCAGCCCGCCAGACGGTCGACGTACACGGCCGCCGTGGGGATGCGCAGCAGCTCTTCCGGGTCGACCTGGTCGTTCAGCGCGACGATGGCCCGATCCAGCTCGTCGAGTGCCGCATGTGCCGTGCGCGCGGGGTCGAACTGCGTCATGGCCTGAAGGCGCAGGCCGAGGGGCGGCTCTGGCGACATACGGCCGAGTGCAGCGACGCACGCCGGCCACAGATTCGGCTTGCCGGCGAAGATGCACAGCATGGTCAGCGAGCCGACCGCGGCCCGCAACCCCTCACTCGACGTGTCGTAGTCGCCGGCGTGCGCCTCGATCGCGGCGACGAGCAGGCGGTGGGTGGCTTCGAAGTCGTAGTCGCCGTTCGCCATGATGACGGCAGCAGCCGCAGCGAGCAGAAGCGCGGAACCCGGATCGAGCTGGGTGTCCCTGGTCTGATCCAGCAATTCGGCCATGGCGTTGAACTGCCAGGCCATGTCACTGCCGATGAACGCCGCCCGAGCAAGGCGTCTGCTGCGATCTGCGGCGTGAGGACTGAGGTCGGCCGCCCTGGTCAGCGCCGTCACCGCCGAGGTCGCCTCACCGCGGTGCGCGAGATGCTGCGCACAGCTCTCGAGCTGCCCGGCCACTTCCTCGTCAGGCTTGTCGACCGAAGCGGCGAGGTGCGGTGCCCGTCGGAGAGGCTGTTCTGCCAAAGCGCGCGCCAGTGCGGCATGGGCCGCCCGGCGCTGAGCCGCCGTCGAGAGCTCTATGACCGCGGATCGCGTGAGCGGGTGTCTGAAATCGATGCGGTGGCGTTCGTTGTCGACCTGGACGAGCCGGTCGCGTTCGGCGGGGCCGAGATCTTTGAGCACATCGGCACTCGTTGAGGCGGCGGCCAGGACCATCAGGTCAGAGGTGCCGTCGAGAGCCGCGAGCAGCAGGAGCTCCCTCGTCTGCTCAGGGAGCTGTGCGATCCGTGACGCGAACACCGCCTGCAGCCGTTCGCTCATGGGGAGGATGCTCGGCAGAGCCTCGACTGCCGCGCGCTGGGGGCCGCTCAGCGCCGGCGGCAGCTCGAGGAGGGCGAGTGGGTTCCCCTGCGCCTCGATCACGACGCGGCGCACGACACGGTCTGCGAGGTTGGGGAAACGGGAGCGGATGAGCGACTCCGCCGCCTCCGTGTTCAGGGCCGCGATGTCAAGACGGGGGATGCCGGGCAGGTTGACGCTCTCCACGGCGGGCGTTCTCGCTGCCGCGACGATACCCACCCGGCCACCGCCCACACGCTGCGCAAGGAATCGCAGGACTTCGCCACTGTACGGGTCCAGCCACTGCGCATCATCGACGAGGAAGAGAACCTGCGAGTCCGTGGCGGCCGCCATCAGCAGCATGAGCAGAGCTTGGCCGACGACCGCCGGGCGGGCGAGCCGGCCGTCCGTCAAACCGGCCGCGATGGAGATCGCTTCACGGTGCGCGTCCGCCAGCTCGCCCGCGTACGCCATCAGCGGCATGACGGCCGGCGTCAGACTGGACAGGCTGATATCGGAGACCTCAGAGCCGACTCCGCGGACGACACGAGCCCCGCTGGTGCGCGCTTCGCGCGCGACCTCCTGCAGAAGCGCCGTCTTCCCCACGCCGGGGTCACCGGCGAGGACCAGTGCCTCTCCGGCCGCAGACGATCGCCTGAGCAGGTCGAATACGAACGCCAGCTCGGCGTCCCTGCCGACGAGGACCATGCGCAACACCTCCACCGCCGCGTGCGAGCGCGCAGTGTTCTGGCAGGAGGCTACCGCCGTGAGTCGAATCACGTAATGCGCCCAGAGACGTCATTTGACGCTGGCTCGGGCCGCTCGGGCTGCGCGACCGTGAGGACATCCACCTCCACGGAAGAAGGAGCCGAAATGTCCCACCACCTCGCCGCAGCCCGCGCCGGCACGATCGGGCAGCTCTACATCGACGACATGTACGTGTTCCCCGGCCGCGACAGCACGGTCTTCATCATGAACGTCAACTCCAATGTCACTCAGGAGCGGGCGGAGCCGTCGTTCCTTCCGGAGACGCGCTACGAGTTCAAGATCCATCTCGCGGACGCGCCCCACGAGTCGCTCGCGTACCGCTTCGTATTCGGCCAGGCGGCGGAAGACGGTGCGCAGGACTTCGAGCTGAGCGTGCTCACCGACGACGACGCCGCCAGCGACGAGGCCACAGGAGCTGTGGCGGTCACAGGGCGCACAGGGCAGCTCGCTGAGGCGAACGGTCTCAGAGTGTGGGCCGGACGCAGCGCGGACTCGTTCTACATCGACCTCTCGCTGCTCGGGCTGGTCAACGGCGCCGTACGCAGCGGGACCGCGCTCGACCTGTCGACGTGGCATCCCGACGCCGCGACCAACAGCTTCGCGAACACCACGGTCGACACCATCGTGCTCGAAGTGCCGAACATCTCGGCTCCACTTCAGCCGGGCACCGAGATCGCCGTGTGGTGCTCGACGAAGATCGACGAGGGCGACGGCTGGCACCAGATCAATCGCTTCGGGCACCCGATGCTGTGGCCGATCTTCTGGCCGGACGACATCCAGTTCACCCATCCGGCCAACAGCCGTCATCCCTCGGTGGATTTCGAGCAGGACGGAGAGGAGCTGGCCGGCCTGATCTCCCAGACCGTCGCCGCGTCCGGGACCGCCGGCGACCCTGACGCCTACGGCCGCGCCGTCGCGCACATCCTGCTGCCCGACGTCATGCGCTACGTCGTCGGCACGCCCGCCGGATACGGCTTCGCCGGACGCAACGGCCGGTCCATGGCGGACAACGCCCCTGAGGCGATGCTCAGCCTCGTCACCGGCACCGCCGTCGCCTCGGGGCTCAAGGCCTCGGTCTCCGAGCATCTGCGTGCGGCCCAGTTCCCCTACGTCGTCCCCGTGCCCGGCCTCTAGGCGCCGGCCTGGTCTCGCGATGAAGTTCTGGCGCTCCCTCACCGGTGCCGAACGGCGCAGAGTCGGCCGCATGGCCGGTCTCGTCGTCCTTCTGCATGTGATCGGCTTCGGCTTGCTCATCATCGCCGTCGCACCGGAGCACTACCGGCTCGGCGACGCTCATCAGGCGTTCACCGTCGGAGTCGGCGTGCTGGCCTACAGCTTCGGGCTCAGGCATGCCTTCGACGTCGATCACATCGCCGCCATCGACAACACGACCCGCAAGCTGCTCGCAGACGGCCAGAGACCGCTCTCGGTGGGGTTCTGGTTCTCCCTCGGCCACTCGACCGTCGTGTTCGCGCTGGCGCTGCTCCTCGCGGTCGGGGTGAAGTCGATCGTCGGCCCCCTGGAGGACGGCGGTTCGAGGCTGCACGCCATGGCCGATGTGATCGGGCCGTCCGTCTCCGGCGGATTCCTCTGGCTGCTGGGAGCCCTCAACCTGGCGGTACTCATCGGCATCGTCCGCGCCCTCCGCAAGCTGCGCGCGGGGACGTTCGACGACGCCGAGTTCGACAGGCGGCTCGCGTCGCGGGGACTCCTCAACCGAATCCTCGGCGGTCTCACCCGGCGGGCGGCGAAGCCGTGGCAGATCTATCCGGTCGGCGTGCTCTTCGGTCTCGGCTTCGACACCGCGACGGAGGTCGGGCTCCTCGTCCTCGCCGGAGGCGCGGCGACCTTCGCGGTTCCGTCATACGCGATCCTCGTGCTCCCGACTCTCTTCGCCGCAGGCATGTGCCTCATGGACACGGCGGACGGGATGCTGATGATGGGGGCGTACGGCTGGACCGCCGCCAAGCCGGTGCGCAAGATCGTGTACAACCTCACGGTCACGTCGATCTCCGTCGCGACCGCGCTGCTGATCGGAAGCATCGAGCTGCTCGGAGTGCTCGTGGACGGCCACGTGATCACCGCGGCGCCCCTCGCGGCGGTCGCCCGCATCGATCTCGACTATGCCGGATATGCGCTCGCGGGCGTGTTCGCGGCGGCATGGCTGATCGCGCTCGCCGTAGGGCGGTTCGCGCGGTGGCGGCCCGGTAGACTCTCAGCCAGTAGTTCGAGACCAGGAGAGACATGAGCGGCACCACGAACGCCCCCGAACACGAGGAACTCGGCGAAGGCCACTCGCCGGCTGCGTGGACGGCGGTGATCATCATGCTGCTCGGGTTCACCCTCGGCACCCTGTTCTTCTGGTTCGACCAGCCGTGGTTGGTCGCCATCGTCGGCGGCGGCCTCGTGGTCGTCGGCCTGATCGTCGGCTGGATCCTGAAGCGGGCCGGCTACGGCGTGGGCGGGGAGAAATACCAGCCCAAGGGCCACTAGTGTCCCATCTCGCCGAGCTGACCGCCGGGTCGGTCGCCGACGCGAACGCCCGGAAAGCGAAGCGCCCGAAGGCCGCCGTCGAGAAGGCCGCGCTGAAGCAGAAGCCTGCCCTCGACGCGCTCGAGCTGCTGCAGCCGGCAGAGCAGATCAAGATCATCGCCGAGGTCAAGCGCGCGAGCCCGTCGCGCGGCCACCTCTCCGAGATCCCCGACCCCGCGCAGCTCGCCGTGACGTACCAGACCGGTGGCGCGAGCGCGATCTCGGTGCTCACCGAGGAGCGCAAGTTCAAGGGCTCGCTCGCCGACCTCGAGGCGGTGCGCTCCGCCGTCACCATCCCGGTGCTTCGGAAGGACTTCGTCGCCACCGAGTATCAGGTGTTCGAGGCGCGCGCCGCGGGCGCCGACCTCGTGCTGCTCATCGTCGCGGCGCTCGACCAGAAGAAGCTCGCGAGCCTGCACGAGCTCGTGCGCGAGCTCGGCATGACCGCGCTCGTCGAGACGCACTCTGCGGAGGAGATCGACCGCGCGCTCGACGTCGGCGCCGGCCTCATCGGCGTCAACGCGCGCGACCTCACCACTCTCGAGCTCGACAAGGAGCTGTTCGGGCGCGTCGCCGACCGCATCCCCTCCGGCGTCGTCCGGGTCGCGGAATCCGCCGTTCTCAAGCGCAAAGATGTCGCGCGCTACCGCGATGCGGGCGCCGACGTCGTGCTGGTCGGCGAGGCGCTCGTCACCGACGGCGACCCGATCCGCACGCTCGAGAAGTTCTTGTCTGTTTAGGAACCACTGATGACACTCCGCGAAGTCGCCGGCCCTGATTTCGGCGCGTTCGGCGGGCGCTTCATGCCCGAGTCCCTGATCGCAGCGCTCGACGAGCTGACGGATGCCTGGCACGCCTCGCAGCAGGACCCCGGCTTCGCCGCCGAGCTCGCCGCGCTGCACAAGACGTACTCCGGCCGGCCGTCGATCATCACCGAGGTGCCGCGCTTCGCCGCTCACGCGGGCGGCGCGCGCATCATCCTGAAGCGCGAAGACCTGAACCACACGGGCTCGCACAAGATCAACAACGTGCTCGGCCAGGCGCTTCTCGTGAAGCGGCTGCTGGGCAAGACGCGCCTCATCGCCGAGACCGGCGCGGGCCAGCACGGCGTCGCGACCGCCACCGCCGCGGCCCTGTTCGGCATGGAGTGCACGATCTACATGGGCGAGGTCGACACCGAGCGCCAGGCGCTCAACGTCGCGCGCATGCGCCTGCTCGGCGCAGAGGTCGTGCCCGTGAAGACGGGCTCGCGCACCCTGAAGGACGCGATCAACGAGGCGTTCCGCGACTGGGTGGCCAACGTCGAGACGACGCACTATCTGCTCGGCACGGTCGCAGGCCCGCACCCGTTCCCGACGATGGTGCGCGACTTCCACAAGATCATCGGCGAGGAGGCCCGCGCGCAGGTGCTCGAGCTGACCGGCCGGCTGCCCGACGCCATCGCGGCCTGCGTCGGAGGCGGCTCGAACGCGATCGGCATCTTCCACGCATTCCTCGACGACGCCGACGTGAAGCTCTACGGCTTCGAGCCCGGCGGCTACGGAATCGACTCGGGGAAGCACGGCGCGACGCTCGAAGAGGGCCGCCCCGGCATCCTGCACGGGAACAAGACCTACGTCCTGCAGGACGAAGACGGCCAGACGCTCGAGTCGCACTCCATCTCTGCGGGCCTCGACTACCCGGGCGTCGGGCCGGAGCATGCGTGGCTCAAGGACCTCGGCCGCGCTGAGTACCGCAACATCACCGACGACGAGGCGATGCAGGCGTTCCGGCTACTGTGCCGCACCGAGGGCATCATCCCGGCCATCGAGTCGGCGCACGCGCTCGCGGGTGCGATCAAGCTCGGGCAGGAGCTGGGGCCCGACGCGCTGATCCTCGTCAACCTGTCCGGCCGCGGCGACAAGGACGTGGCCACAGCCGGCACCTACTTCGGCGTTCTCGATGAAGGAGCGGCCCAGCAGTGACCGACACCACCACCTCGCCGGTGGCCGCAGCCGTCGCAGCCGCCCGCGAGACCCGCACGGGTGCGCTCGTCGGCTACCTGCCGATCGGATTCCCCGACCTCAGCACCTCGATCGATGCGGCCGTCGCCCTGGTCGAGGCCGGCGTCGACGTGCTCGAGCTCGGCCTGCCCTACTCGGACCCCGTCATGGACGGCACGGTCATCCAGGCGGCGACGCAGCAGGCGCTGGCGAACGGATTCCGGGTCACGCACGTCTTCGAAGCCGTGAAGCAGATCCGTGCGCAGGTCGACGCGCCCGCCCTCGTCATGACCTACTGGAACCCGGTCGTGCAGTTCGGGCTCGACCGCTTCGCCGACCAGCTCGCCGAGGCGGGGGGCGCGGGGCTCATCACGCCCGACATCACGCCGGACTCCGCAGCCGACTGGATCGCCACGAGCGAGCGCACCGGGCTCGACCGCGTGTTCCTCGCCGCGCCGACCTCGACCGACGAGCGTTTGCGCCAGGCCACGGCGGCCTCGCGGGGCTTCGTGTACGCCGTCTCGACCATGGGGGTGACGAGCGCCCGGGCATCCGTCGATGACGCCGCACGGGTGCTCGTCGGCCGCCTGCGCGATGCCGGCGCCGACTCGGTCTGCGTCGGCATCGGCATCTCGACGGGCGAGCAGGTCGGCGAGGTGCTGTCGTACGCCGACGGCGCGATCGTCGGCTCGATGCTCGTCAAGTCGCTCGCCGACGGGGGAGTGGCGGGAGTTCGCGCCGCCGCCGAGTCCCTCGCAGCCGGCACCCGCCGCTGACGCCGCTGCGTAACAGATCACATAGGGTCGCGCCCTAGACTTCTCCCGGCCCCGCACCACGGCCGGGTCGACCCCTAAGGAAGGCACCATCACCTTGCAGGAAGCGCTTGTCTCGAGCATCCCGAGCCCGCCCGCCTCATGGCAGTCGTTCCCGATCGGTCCGATCACGATCCACATCTATGCGCTGCTGATCCTGGCCGGCATCATCGCGGCGGCCTGGTGGACGCACGCCCGCCTCACGAAGCGCGGCGGTGAGCCGGGCATCGTGCTCGACGTCGTGCTGTGGACGGTGCCGCTCGGCATCATCGGCGCCCGTGCGTACCACGTCGTCACGCACCCGCACGACTACTTCGCCGCGGGCGACAACTTCTGGAACGTCTTCGCGATCTGGGACGGCGGCAACGCGATCTTCGGCTCGCTGATCGGCGGCGCCGTCGGCCTGTGGCTTGCGTGCGCGCTGCCCAAGCACAAGCTGCGCTTCTGGTCGTTCGCCGACGCGCTGGTCCCCGGCCTGCTGCTCGCCCAGTCGATCGGCCGCCTCGGCAACTACGTCAACAACGAGCTGTTCGGACTGCCGACGAAGCTGCCGTGGGGCCTCGAGATCCCGAGCTCCAACAAGGCGTACCCGGCCGGCCTGCCCGACGGCACCGTGTTCCACCCGCTGTTCCTGTACGAGATCATCTGGAACGTCATCGGCATCATCGTGCTGCTCGCCATCGAGCGGAAGTTCAAACCGCGCTGGGGGATCTTCTTCGGCATGTACCTGATCTGGTACGGCCTCGGCCGCAGCTGGCTCGAGTCGATCCGCATCGACCCGAGCGAGTTCGGCTTCGCCGGCATCGCGAGCAACGTCTGGGCGGCGTTCGCCGCGGTCGTGCTGGGCATCGTGATCATCGCCGTGCAGCACCACCGGCACCCCGGGGCGGAGCCGAGCGTGTACCGCCGCGGCTTCGAGTGGACGCCCGGCGACGACGCCCAGGGCGACGAGAGCGGCCAGAGCGATGACGTAGACTCGAAAGACCCCATCGAGGGGGAAGCCGAGGCCACAAGCCGCTCCGGCTCGTAACGCACAGTCGGCACGGCACCCGCACCACTCAGCCCGACTACTTGAGGGCCGATGGCGTCCCAATAGTCACTCTCCCCAACTCATGTGAGGACGGTTGAAAATGGCGCCTATGCCTTTCAGTTCTGTGCCTGCCGCGCAGGGCATGTACGACCCGCGCTTCGAGAAGGACGCGTGCGGTCTCGCCATGGTGGCGACGCTGCGCGGCACAGCCGGCCACGACATCATCGACAACGCGCTGAACGCCCTGCGTCACCTGGAGCACCGCGGCGCGGTCGGCTCTGACGCGGGCACCGGCGACGGCGCCGGCATCATCACGCAGATCCCCGACGAGTTCCTGCGCGCGGTCGCCGGATTCCCTCTGCCCGAGGGCGGGCAGTACGCCGTCGGCAACGCCTTCCTTCCGCTCGACGAGGCCGAGCGCGAGGCCGTGAAGACGGCGATCGAGAAGATCGCCGCCGAAGAGCAGCTCACAGCGCTCGGGTGGCGCGAGGTGCCCACCCGCCCTGATGAGATCGGCACCCTCGCGCGCGGCGCCATGCCCGCGATCGAGCAGCTGTACGTCGCGGCGACGCACGCCGCCGCCGACGGAACGCCGCGCACCGGCATCCAGGTCGACCGTCTCTCGTTCCGCCTGCGCAAGCGCGCAGAGCGCGAGCTCAACACCTACTTCGCCTCGCTGTCGGCGCGCACGCTCGTCTACAAGGGCATGGTCACGACGCTGCAGCTCGAGCCGTTCTACCCCGACCTGTCCGACGAACGCTTCGCGTCCAAGCTGGCGCTCGTGCACTCGCGGTACTCGACGAACACCTTCCCGTCGTGGCCGCTCGCGCAGCCGTTCCGCATGCTCGCGCACAACGGCGAGATCAACACGGTGCAGGGCAACCGCAACTGGATGCGCGCGCGCCAGTCGCAGCTCGAGTCGGAGCTGCTCGGCGACCTGCGCCCGCTATTCCCGATCGTCACCGAGGGGGCGAGCGACTCGGCGAGCTTCGACGAGGTGCTCGAGCTGCTCAACCTTGCGGGCCGCTCACTGCCGCACTCCGTCATGATGATGGTGCCCGAGGCGTGGGAGAACGCGACCGAGATCGACCCTGCGCGGAAGGCGTTCTATGAGTACCACGGCGCCCTCATGGAGCCGTGGGACGGTCCGGCGGCTCTCGTCTTCACCGACGGCTCTCTCGTCGGCGGCACGCTCGACCGCAACGGCCTGCGCCCTGCCCGCTATCTGGTGACCGACGACGGGCTGATCGTGCTCGGCAGCGAGACGGGTGTGCTCGACATCGACCCGGCCAAGGTGGTGCGCAAGGGCCGCCTGCGCCCCGGTCGCATGTTCCTCGTCGACACCGAGGCCGGCCGCATCATCGAGGACGACGAGATCAAGGCGCAGCTCGCCGCCGAGCAGCCGTATGCCGAGTGGCTCCAGAACTCGATCAACCTCGCCGACCTGCCCGAGCGCGAGCACATCGTGCACACTCCGGCCTCCGTCCGCCGCCGCCAGCGCACCTTCGGCTACACCGAGGAAGAGGTCCGCATCCTGCTGACCCCGATGGCGAAGAACGGGGCGGAGCCGCTCGGCGCCATGGGCTCCGACACCCCGATCGCAGTGCTGTCGAAGCGGCCGCGGCTGCTGTTCGACTACTTCACGCAGCAGTTCGCGCAGGTGACGAACCCGCCGCTCGACTCGATCCGCGAAGAGGTCGTCACCTCGATGCGCCTCGGCCTCGGCCCGGAGCTCAACCTTCTCAGCGCGACGCCGCAGCACGCCCGCCAGGTCGTGCTCGACTTCCCGGTGATCGACAACGATGAGCTCGCGAAGATCCAGCACATCGACCCGCGGCCCGGCGCGCGGCTCACGCGGGTGATCAAGGGCCTGTATCGACCGGATGCCGGCGAGAAGGCGCTCGAAGACCGACTCGCCGAGATGTGCGACGAGGTCGACCAGGCGATCGAAGACGGCGCGGCGTTCATCGTGCTCTCCGACCGCGACTCGAACAAGGACCTGGCTCCGATCCCGTCGCTGCTCATGGTCTCCGCCGTCCACCACCACCTGATCCGCACCGAGAACCGCATGCGCGTCGGCATGGTCGTCGAGGCCGGCGACGTGCGCGAGGTGCACCACGTGGCGCTGCTCGTCGGGTACGGCGCCTCCGCGGTGAATCCGTATCTCGCCATGGAGACCGTCGAAGAGCTCGTCAACGCGGGCATGATCACGGGCCTCACCACCGAAAAGGCCGTCAAGAACCTGATCAAGGCGCTCGGCAAGGGCGTGCTCAAGATCATGTCGAAGATGGGCATCTCGACGGTCGGCTCGTATGCCGGCGCACAGGCGTTCGAGGCCGTCGGTCTCTCGCAGGAGCTCGTCGACACCTACTTCACGGGCACCGTCAGCAAGCTCGGCGGCGTCGGCATCGACGTCATCGCCGCCGAGAACCTGTCGCGCCACCAGCAGGCGTACCCGGAAGAGGGCGCCGTGCGCGTGCACGAGCGGCTCAACACGGGCGGCGAGTACCAGTGGCGCCGCGACGGCAGCCCGCACCTGTTCAACCCCGAGACGGTGTTCCGTCTGCAGCACTCGACGCGCACGCGCCGCTACGACGTGTTCCGCGACTACACGAAGCTCGTCGACGACCAGGCGGAGCAGCTCATGACGCTGCGCGGCATGTTCAAGTTCAAGCAGGGGCTTCGCCCCGCCGTGCCGCTCGACGAGGTCGAGTCGGTCGAGTCGATCGTGAAGCGGTTCTCCACCGGCGCGATGAGCTACGGCTCGATCTCGCGGGAGGCGCACGAGACGCTCGCGATCGCGATGAACCGCCTCGGCGCGAAGTCGAACACGGGCGAGGGCGGCGAAGACAACGACCGCCTGCTCGACCCCGAGCGCCGCAGCGCGATCAAGCAGGTGGCCTCCGGCCGTTTCGGCGTCACGAGCATGTACCTGACGCACGCCACGGACCTGCAGATCAAGCTCGCCCAGGGCGCGAAGCCGGGCGAGGGCGGTCAGCTGATGGCGCAGAAGGTGTACCCGTGGGTCGCGCGCACCCGGCACGCGACCGCGGGCGTCGGGCTCATCTCGCCGCCGCCGCACCACGACATCTACTCGATCGAAGACCTGAAGCAGCTGATCTTCGACCTGAAGCGCTCGAACCCGAACGCCCGCATCCACACCAAGCTGGTGTCCGAGAACGGCATCGGCGCGGTCGCGGCCGGGGTCGCGAAGGCGCTGTCCGACGTGATCCTCGTCTCCGGCCACGACGGCGGCACGGGTGCATCGCCCCTCAACTCGCTGAAGCACGCCGGCACCCCGTGGGAGCTCGGCCTCGCCGAGACCCAGCAGACGCTCATGCTGAACGGCATGCGCGACCGCGTCGTCGTGCAGGTCGACGGGCAGCTCAAGACCGGCCGCGACGTCATCATCGGCGCTCTGCTCGGTGCCGAGGAGTTCGGCTTCGCGACGGCCCCGCTCGTCGTCGAGGGCTGCGTCATGATGCGCGTGTGCCACCTCGACACCTGCCCGGTCGGCGTCGCGACGCAGAACCCCGTTCTGCGTCAGCGCTTCTCGGGCAAGCCCGAGTTCGTCGTGAACTTCTTCGAGTTCATCGCACAGGAGGTGCGTGAGTACCTCGCCGAGCTCGGCTTCCGCTCGATCGACGAGGCCATCGGCCACGCCGAGGTGCTCGACGTCGACCGTGCCGTCGAGCACTGGAAGGCGGAGGGTCTCGACCTCACGCCGATCCTGCACGGCCCGAAGTTCTCGGACGACGAGCCGCGCAAGAACGCGCGCCAGCAGAACCACGAGCTCGAGAAGCACTTCGACGTGCACCTGATCGAGGCCGCGGCGGATGCCTTGGCGAACGCCACCCCGGTGAAGCTCGACCTGCCGATCCGGAACACGGAGCGGGCTGTCGGCACGATGCTCGGCCACGAGGTCACGCTGCGCCACGGCGAGAACGGCCTGCCCTCAGGAACGATCGACGTCACGCTGACCGGCTCCGCCGGCCAGTCGTTCGGCGCGTTCCTGCCGGCCGGCATCACGCTGCGCCTCATCGGCGACTCGAACGACTACGTCGGCAAGGGCCTCTCCGGCGGCCAGATCGTGGTGCGCCCCGGCACCACCGCCGGTTTCGCCGCCGAAGAGAACGTCATCGCCGGCAACGTCATCGGCTACGGCGCCACCCAGGGCACCATGTTCATCCGCGGCATCGTGGGCGAGCGGTTCCTGGTGCGCAACTCGGGCGCGACCGCCGTCGTCGAGGGCGTGGGCGACCATGCGCTCGAGTACATGACCGGCGGCCTCGCCGTGATCCTCGGCGAGACGGGCCGCAACCTCGGCGCGGGCATGTCGGGCGGCACCGCCTACGTGTATGGGCTGCACGAGGGCCGGGTGAACGCGCAGTCGCTCGCCTCGGGCGAGCTGCGGCTGCTCCCGCTCGAGAGCGTCGACGCCGAGATCCTGCGCGACCTGCTCGAGAAGCACGCGAGCGAGACGGGCTCACCGCTCGCCGCCGCGCACCTGGCGGATTTCGAAGCATCCGCCGCCAAATTCGTGAAGGTGCTGCCCCGCGACTACGCCGCCGTCCTCGAGACACGGCAGCAGGCGGTCAGCGAGGGTCTCGACCCCGACGGCGACGTCGTCTGGACCCGCATTCTGGAGGCGACGACCAATGGCTGACCCCAAGGGATTCCTGAAGACCACCGAGCGCGAGCTGCCCAAGCGGCGGCCCGTGTCGGTGCGCCTCATGGACTGGAAAGAGGTCTACGAACAGGGCGACCCGACCCAGCTGCGCCGCCAGGCCGGCCGCTGCATGGACTGCGGTGTGCCCTTCTGCCATCGCGGCTGCCCGCTCGGGAACCTGATCCCCGAGTGGAACGACCTCACCTGGCGCGGCGAGGGCCACCAGGCCATCGAGCGGCTGCACGCGACCAACAACTTCCCCGAGTTCACGGGGACCCTGTGCCCTGCGCCCTGCGAGTCGTCATGCGTGCTCGGCATCAACCAGCCCGCCGTGACCATCAAGCAGGTCGAGATCTCGATCATCGACGAGGCGTGGAGCAAAGGGTGGGTCGAGCCGAACCCGCCGCAGCGCCTGACCGGCAAGACCGTCGCGGTCGTCGGCTCCGGCCCCGCGGGCCTCGCCGCCGCGCAGCAGCTCACCCGTGCCGGCCACACCGTGGCCGTGTACGAGCGCGACGACCGCATCGGCGGCCTGCTGCGCTACGGCATCCCCGACTTCAAGTTCGAGAAGAAGCGCCTCGACCAGCGCCTCGCCCAGATGACGGCGGAGGGCACACGCTTCCGCGCCGGCATCGACATCGGCACCGACATCACGTGGGACGAGCTGCGCACCCGCTACGACGCGATCGTCGTCGCCACCGGCGCGATGGTGCCGCGCGACCTGCCGATCCCCGGCCGCGACCTGCCCGGCGTGCACTTCGCCATGGAGTACCTCACCCAGCAGAACCGCGCGGGCGCGGGCGACACCGTCGCGAACCAGATCACCGCCGAGGGCAAGCACGTCATCGTGATCGGCGGCGGCGACACCGGCGCGGACTGCATCGGCACGGCGCACCGGCAGGGTGCGGCATCCGTCACCAATCTCGCCATCGGCACCCGCCCGCCGCTCGAGCGCGCAGAGCACGAGCCGTGGCCGATGGACCCGCGCCTGTTCGAGGTCTCGAGCGCGCACGAAGAGGGCGGCAAGCGGGAGTTCCTCGCCTCGACCGTCGAGTTCCTGCGCAACGACGCCGGCGAGGTGCGCGCGATCCGCGTCGCCGAGACCGAGTTCGTCGACGGCCGCCGCGTGCCGAAGTCGGGCACCGAGCGCGAGATCCCCGCGGACCTCGTGCTGCTCGCCCTCGGCTTCACCGGCCCCGAGCAGCAGTTCCTCGCCGACCAGCTCGGCCTGCGCTTCGACGGTCGTGGCAACACCGTGCGCGACGCCGACTACGCGACCGCGGAGCCTGGCGTGTTCGTCGCAGGCGACGCCGGCCGCGGCCAGTCGCTCATCGTCTGGGCGATCGCCGAGGGCCGCGCGGCGGCGGCGGCCGTCGACCGGTACCTCGAGGGCGACACCGAGCTCCCTTCGCCTATCAAGGCGACGGAGCGAGGCATTAGCCTGTAAATGCGCTGAAGGCGATCGCCCCGCCCTCCGCACGCAATCCGACACGAGTCCAGAAAGCTGAACACGGTAGATCATGAGACGCGCCAAGATCGTCGCAACACTCGGCCCCGCAACTTCGAGCTACGAGGCGATCCGCGCCATCATCGAGGCCGGCGTCGACGTGGCCCGCATGAACCTGAGCCACGGCAGCTACGACGTGCATGAGGGCGTCTACGCCAACGTGCGCAAGGCGGCGGACGACCTGGGCAAGCCGGTCGCGGTGATGGTCGACCTGCAGGGTCCGAAGATCCGCCTCGGCAAGTTCGAGGCGGGCCCGTACGACCTGCGCGAGGGCGACACCTTCACGATCACCACCGAGGACATCGTCGGCAACCAGGAGATCTCCGGAACGACGTTCAAGGGTCTCCCGCAGGACGTGAAGCCGGGCGACCCGCTGCTCATCGACGATGGCAAGGTCGGCCTGCGGGTCGTCTCTGTCGACGGCCCGCGCGTCGTCACCGAGGTCACCGTCCCCGGCGCCGTGTCGAACAACAAGGGCATCAACCTGCCCGGCGTCGCGGTCAACGTGCCCGCGCTCAGCGAGAAGGACGAGGCCGATCTGCGCTGGGGCCTGCGCCTCGGCGCCGACTACATCGCGCTGTCCTTCGTGCGCAACGCGAAGGACATCGACCGCGTTCACGAGATCATGGCCGAAGAGGGCCGCAAGGTCCCCGTGATCGCCAAAATCGAGAAGCCGCAGGCGGTGGATGCCCTCGAGGAGATCATCGACGCCTTCGACGCGATCATGGTCGCCCGCGGCGACCTCGGCGTCGAGCTGCCGCTCGAGCAGGTCCCGATCGTGCAGAAGCGCGCCATCGAGCTGGCGCGCCGCATGGCGAAGCCCGTCATCGTCGCCACCCAGGTGCTTGAGTCGATGATCTCGAGCCCGCGGCCGACGCGCGCCGAGGCATCCGACTGCGCCAATGCGATCCTCGACGGCGCAGACGCCGTCATGCTCTCCGGCGAGACGAGCGTCGGCGAGTTCCCGACCATCACCGTGCAGACCATGGCCCGCATCATCGAGTCGACGGAGGAGCACGGCCTTGAGCGCGTGCCCCCGCTCGGCACGAAGCCGCGCACCCAGGGCGGTGCGATCACGCTCGCTGCCGCCGAAGTGGCCGAGTTCGTCGATGCCAAGTTCGTGTGCATCTTCACCGAGTCCGGCGACACCGCGCGCCGCATGTCGCGATTGCGCCACCGCATCCCGATGCACGCCTTCTCGACCGATCCCGCCATCCAGCGCCGCATGGCGCTCGTGTGGGGCGTCCAGTCGTCGCTCGTCCAGCACGTGACCTACACCGACGAGTACTTCCGCCAGGTCGACGACGTGCTGCTCGGCGAGGGCATCGCGAGCTACGGCGAGAAGGTCGTTGTGATCTCCGGTTCGCCCCCCGGCCTGCCCGGCACCACCAACGACATGCGTGTCTACACGGTGGGTCACGCTCACAACGAGGTCGCGCCGGCGTACGCCCAGTCCTGACCCGCGAGCACGGCCCGCACCTCGGCCTCTGTGACGTCCGGCAGCTGCGAATACCAGCGGCGGATGCTTGACACGGGGTCGGGCCGCGCGACCGCATAGAGGTCAGCCGCAAGTCGACCGAGGCTGTGCCGCTGCGGCGCCACGGGCACGGCGGCCACGACCCGCGCCGGGTGCGCGGCGGCGATCGCCTCGAGCGCAGCGTGCATCGTCGCGCCCGTGCAGATGCCCTCGTCGACCACGACGACGGTGCGGCCGGCGAGGGCGTCGGCCGTGACAAATCCCTCGGCCACGGCGCCCAGCGGCGCACCGAGCCGGCCGGCGACGACGCGGGCGATCAGCACCCCACCGGCGGGGATGCCGAGAACGACCGGCCGCGCGCCCCTCAGGTTGAGGAGCACGTCGGCGAGCATCTCTCCCGCCTCATCGCGATCGCGGAACAGCACGCTCGCAGGCTACGCCGGGCCCGCCTGCTGCGGCATGGTGCGCGGCTGTGAATCGGGTTCGCGATGGCTCAAGATCGCGACGGACGCGCTCGCGACGACGAGCGCGATGCCCGCGATCATCGAGAGTGTGAAGCGCTCGTGCAGCACCAGCCAGCCGAACACGGCGGCGACCGCCGGCCCGAACGCGGTGACGACCGCGTAGATGCGCGGTGTCAGCCGCCGCAGCACGAACGCGTCGAGGCTGTACGGCACGGCACTCGACAGCACACCGAGGGCGAGCAACAGCAGCCACTCGCGCACACTGACCTGCTGCCAGGCGATCGTGGCGAGCGCCACCGGAACGGAGAGCACGGTGGTCACGATGCTCGCGACCGTGATGCCCTCGAGCCCCGGCAGCGCGAGTGCGACACGGCGGCTGAAGAGGATGTACGCGGCCCAGAACGCGGCGGCGAGCAGCGCGCACACGACACCGAGGGGATTCAGGTGGCCGGATGCCTCGGACAGCAGCACCACGCCCGCAGCCGCCGCGACGGCGCACAGCCCGTCGACCAGCCGGCGCGAGCCGAGCACCGCGAGCGCGAACGGGCCGAGGTACTCGAGGACGGCGGCGATGCCGAGTCCGAGCAGGTGCACCGCGAGGTAGAAGGTCAGGTTCATGCCGACCAGGGCGAGGCCGAGCACAACGGCCGGCCACAGGCGCCTCCAGCTGAGGCCTGCTCGTGTGGGACGCCAGAAGGGCACCAGGGTCGCGACCGTGACGAGCTGGCGCGCGGCCACGACGGGGACGACGCCGACGGCGGGGATCAGCAGACCCGCGACGGCCGACCCGAAGTTGACGCTGATGAGGCTGCCGAGCTGCACCACGGAGCCGCTCCACAGGCGGCGGGGTGCACTCACCGTCACAGCCTATTTGCGGTCAACGACATGCATCTTCGTCGGCTAGCGTCGAGAGGGTGCGTCTCCTCCTCATCCGTCATGGTCAGACCCCCGCCAACGTCGCCGGCGCGCTCGACACGGCGGCGCCCGGCCCGGGACTGACAGAGCTGGGGGAGCAGCAGTCTCTGGCCGTCCCGCACGCGCTGCGCGACGAGAACGTGCAGGGCATCTACGCGTCGCGTCTCGTGCGCACTCAGCTGACCGCCGCGCCTCTGTCGCGATCGCTCGCGCTCGACGTCGTCGTGCACGATGGCCTGCACGAGATCGAGGCGGGCGCGCTTGAGGCCAGGACCGACGACGACTCGGTGAAGGCGTATCTCGGAACGATCATCAAGTGGGGCACCGGCGAGCTCGACGCGCGCATGCCGGGCGCCTTCGACGGCCACGAGTTCTTCGGCCGCTTCGACGCGGCCATCACCCAGGTCGCCGAGACTCATGACGATACGGCGGCCGTGTTCAGCCACGGCGCTGCGATCCGCGCCTGGGTCGGCGCGCGGGCGCTGAACGTCAGCGGCGAGTTCACCCTCAAGAATCCGATCGACAACACGGGCGTCGCCGTGCTCGAGGGCTCGCTCACGCACGGATGGGAGCTGGTCAGCTGGGCCGGCACGCCCGTTGGCGGTGAACAGCTCGCCGACCAGTTCGCCGTCGACCCGACCGGCGAGCGGGTCGAGTAGGCTGCGCGGCCTCTCCAGCGGAAGGGATCTTGGCGCCCCACCGGCGTGTCGCGTCGCCCGGTCGGCATGTCGAGCAGAATCCCTTCCGTGAGCGATTTCGACCAGGCTGACCCCGACGTCGAGGGCCGACGCGTCGGCCGCGAGCTATGGCCGGCGGGCGCCAGCTGGGTGCCGGAGGAGGTGCTCGATGCGTGGCGCGAGATCGCGGCCAGGCATCCGGTCATCGATACGGATGCCGCGCGCACGGCCTTCCTCAACGCCGCGCGGTCCGCGCGCAAGTCGGCTCCCACGACGGCAGAGTCGCGGGGCAGAGGCGAACTGCTCGCCCGTCTCGCCGCGGCGAACGCGGCCCGCACCGCCGCCGCGCACGAGGCGAACGACGAGGCAGGAGCCGAGCGCGACCCCGAGGCGGCTGTCATCGCGCGCCGTCGCCGCGATTCTTTCGAGCGACGCCGGGCGCGACACGAGAACGGGTGACGACCGCAGGCTCGCTCGCAGCGTTACAGTCAGCGCATGGCCGGGATCGTCCTGTTCGACTTCGACGGCACCCTTGCGCGGCGGCCCTGGATCAGCTTCGGCCGCATCCTGCTCGACGCGATCAGGAAGGCGCAGCCAGAGACCGTCGTGACCGCGAGCGACCTGTGGGCCGGACTCGAGGACGGCTTCCCCTGGCATCACCCCGACCAGGCGCACCCTGAGCTCAACGGCGACGCGGATGCCTGGTGGCAGCGTCTCGAGCAGGTGCTGCTGATGGCGTGCGTGTACGCGGGCGTCGATGCCGAGCTGGCGCGGGCGGCGGTCGCCGAGGTGCGGCCGCGCTTCTCCGACCCGGCCGAGTGGGAGCTGTACCCCGAGACCCTCGATGCTCTCGAGGCCCTGCAGGAAGAGGGCTGGCGGCTCGCCATCGTGAGCAACGCCGTCCCCGAGCTGCGGCGCACGGTGAAGGGCCTCGGCATCGCCGGCTACTTCGACGCGATCATCGCGAGCGCCGACGTCGGCTACGAGAAGGGCCACCCCGAGATCTTCCGCATCGCGCTGCGCGCGCTCGGCGAGCCCGACCCGCCCGGCCCCGTCTGGATGGTGGGCGACAACTTCGAGGCCGACATCGAGGCCGCGACCCGGCTCGGCTTCGGCACGGTGCTCGTGCACTCGCCGGCATCCAACGGCATCGCCCATGATCTGCGCGACGCGGCCTACATCATCCTGATGGCGGCAGAGCGAGCGTAGCTATTCGGCAGCAGCCAGCTGCCCGCACGCCCCGTCGATCTCCTTGCCGCGGGTGTCGCGCAGCGTCGTCGGAATGCCCGCGGCCTCCAGGCGCCGGATGAACTCGTTCGTCACCGCCGGCTCGGAAGAGGTCCAGATCGACCCGGGCGTCGGGTTCAGCGGAATCGGATTCACGTGCACCCAGCCTCGCCCGCGCGCGTTGAGCTTCTCCGCCAGCAGGTCGGCGCGCCAGGCGTGGTCGTTCATGTCCTTGATGAGCGCGTACTCGATCGAGACGCGGCGGCCGGTCTTCTCGAAGTAGTACCGCGCGGCATCCAGCGCCTCATCGACCTTCCACCGGTCGTTGACGGGGATGAGCTCGTCGCGCAGCGTGTCGTCCGGTGCGTGCAGCGAGAGCGCGAACGTGAGCGGCAGACCCTCGTCGGCGAGCTTGCGGATGGCGGGCACGAGCCCCACCGACGACACGGTGATGTGCCGGGCGCTCATGCCGAGTCCCTCCGGCGCTGGCGCGACCATGCGGTTCAGGGCGGTCATGAGGCGCTTGTAGTTGGCGAGCGGCTCGCCCATTCCCATGAACACGATGTTGGTGACACGCGGCGAGTCGAAGCCGCCGTCCTTCCGCAGGCCGCCCAGCTCGCCGTTGGCGATGGCGCGGTTGGCGGCGACGACCTGGTCGACGATCTCTGCCGCCGACAGGTTGCGGGTAAGCCCGGCCTGCCCGGTCGCGCAGAACGGGCAGTTCATGCCGCAGCCGGCCTGGCTCGACACGCACAGGGTCACGCGGCCGGGGTAGCGCATGAGCACCGACTCGACGAGCGCGCCGTCGAACAGGCGCCACAGGAATTTGATCGTCTCGCCCTTGTCGGTGCGCAGCCGGCGCACCTCGGTGAGCAGGGGCGGCAGCAGTTTCTCGACGATTTCATGGCGGGCGGATGCCGGCAGATCCGTCATCTCGTCGGGGTCCACCGTGTAGTGCTCGAAGTAGTGCGTGCTGAGCTGGGTCGCGCGGAAGGCCGGGTGGCCCAGCTCGACGAGCTTCGCCTTGCGCTCATCGAGGCTCAGATCGGCGAGGTGGGTCTCTGGCTGTGTGCGGCGGGGGCTCTGGAACTGCAGCAGCGGCCGGCCGCCGGCATCCGTCGCCTGCGTCCAGCCCTCGGCCTTGGGGCGGATCTGCGGGCGCGTGCGGTGCGCGGCCGTCGTGTGCTCAGTCATGGCTCCATTGTCTCAGGCGCCCCTGAAGAACCCCGCGCGCATTCGAGCGGCAATCCTTCGGTCGATTGCGCCTCTCGTTGTCTCTCAGACGGCGTGTCGCCGAAAATCGCCGCTCGTACGCGCGGCGCCGTTAGGGTCAGCCCCATGGACAACGCCACCGCCGGAATAGGCCTGGTCTGGATCTGGCTCGCGCTGCTCTCGGGCGGCTACGCACGCACCCGCGGCCGGGGCGCCTGGGCCTGGTTCGTGTGGACCCTGGTCTTCGGCCCGTTCGCGGCCCTCCTGCTCGTCACTTGGCCGCCCGTGGAGAAGAAGGAACCGGAGAAGGAGCCGGTCGCCCGGTGATCGAAGATGAGGTCGAACGGGGCGCGCTGCTCGCGCGCATCCGCCCGTGGAGCGTCGGCGTCAACCTCGCGGGCCTGCCCGTCACCGCGGGCTTCCCGGCGCCGCGACGCCTCGAGGTGTACGAGAACGGCCTGCTCGTCCGGGCGCTCACCGTGGAGGAGTTCATCGAGCGCGGCGAGCTCATGCTCATCACGCGCGTGCCGCTCGGGGTGCGCATCCACTGGGAGTACGGCGCGGGCGAGGCGATCGCCTTCGTCTCCTCGTTTCGACGAGGGCGCATAATCCGCGCGCTGGAGAGCGCCGGCTACGCCGTGTCGTAGCGCAATGCCGGCGGCGACATCCTCGGCGGCCACGATCACGGCGGGCACCTCCAGCCCTGCGGCCTCCATGCGCCGCACGGCGAGCTCGCGCGGGGCCGAGGTGACGACAGCGCGTCCCGTCCATATCGAACAGGACTCCGTCGGCGACGTGCTCGATCTCGGTGGTCGTGGGCTCGGGGCTCATGCTCGGAACGCCACCCGGGCCCCGCAGCAGCTCAGGGCTCGGAGATCACCATCGCGAAGCGCTCGGGCCGCGGCGTGTCCGGGTCGGGGCCGCTGCGCACCCCGGTGTCGAGCCCGTCGATGCGTGCGAGCTCGTCCGCCGACAGCTCGAAGTCGAAGACGTCGAGGTTCTCAGCGATGCGCGCGGGGTTGGTGGACTTCGGGATCGCCGAGCGCCCCTCTTGCAGATGCCAGCGCAGCATCGCCTGAGCCGCGCTCTTGCCGTGGGCGGCGGCGATCTCTGTGAGCACCGGCTCGTCCATGACGCTGCGGCGCTCGTCGCCGAAACCGGGGTAGAAGGTGATCCCGCCGATCGGCGACCACGCCTGTGTGAGGATGCCGTGCTCGGCATCCGCCTGCTGCACGGCGGGCTGGGTGAAGTACGGATGCAATTCGATCTGGTTCACGGCGGGCACGACGGAGGTCTCGGCCAGCAGCCGCTCGAGGTGGTGCGGCATGAAGTTGCTGACGCCGATCGCGCGCACCCGTCCGTCGGCGAGAAGCGTCTCGAGCGCTCGGTACGCCGCGATGGTCTTCTCGAACCGGTCGGTGGCGGGCTGGTGCAGGATCAGCAGGTCGAGCTGCTCGACGCCCAGCTTCCCGATCGCCTTGTCGAACGCGTGCAGCGTCTCGTCATAGCCGTAGTCGGAGACCCACACCTTGGTCTCGATGAACACCTCGTCGCGGGGGGTTCCGGAGCGACGGATGCCTTCGCCGACCTCGCGCTCGTTGCCGTAGGCGGCCGCCGTGTCGATGTGCCGATAGCCGGTCTGCAACGCGACCTCGACGGCGCGAACCGTCTCCTCAGGCGGTGTCTGGAAGACGCCGAAGCCGAGGGCCGGCAGTTCGACGCCGTTGTTCAGGTTCAGGGTGATCATTTTTCTCCTCAGGAATCTCCGCCCAGTCAACACAGCGGCGGCCTTCCGCGGGAGCTCTTCGCGCTGATCCTGACCTGGAAACGATCAGTTGGTCGCCAGGCGCTTCTTGATCTCAGCTGGAAGGCCGACAAAGACGGCTCGAACCCAAACAGTGCCGGCAGAGGGACTCGAACCCTCACGCCCTCTCGGACAAAGCATTTTGAGTGCTCCGCGTCTGCCATTCCGCCATGCCGGCCGACACTGCCCGTCAACGATATCGCAGCGAAGCATCCGCACCGGCGCGCCGTATACGCTTGAACCGTGACTGACCAGCCGGAGAACAACGCGCCTCGCCGCGTCGTCGTCGCCGAAGACGAATCCCTCATCCGCCTCGACATCGTCGAGATCCTGCGCGACAACGGCTACGAGGTCGTCGGTGAGGCGGGCGACGGCGAGACCGCCGTGGCGCTCGCGACCGAGCTGCGCCCCGACCTGGTCGTGATGGACGTGCGGATGCCCAAGATGGACGGCATCGAGGCCGCCGACCGTCTCAACAAGAACCACATCGCGCCCGTCGTGCTGCTGACCGCGTTCAGCCAGAAGGAACTGGTCGAGCGGGCTTCAGAGGCCGGCGCCCTCGCCTACGTCGTGAAGCCGTTCACACCCAACGACCTGCTGCCCGCGATCGAGATCGCGCTGGCGCGCTACGCGCAGATCATCCAGCTCGAGGCTGAGGTCAGCGACCTCGCCGAGCGCTTCGAGACCCGCAAGCTCGTCGACCGCGCCAAGGGCCTGCTCAACGAGAAGATGGGCCTCACCGAGCCCGAGGCGTTCCGCTGGATCCAGAAGGCCTCGATGGACCGCCGCCTCACCATGCACGACGTCGCGAAGGCGATCATCGACCAGCTCGCGCCCGGCACGGCCAAGAAGTAGGGCATACCGAGCGAGAGAGCGGATGCCTGAGGCATCCGCTCTTCGCATTTCAGCGGCCGCTGACCGCCGCGAGTCTCGTCAGGTTGCGCGCCGCCATCGCGATCGTGAGCGGACCGACACGCGGCACGAAGACACTCGCGCGCTCCATGACGGATTCGTCGAAGTTCGTGAACTCGGCCACGTCGACGCAGATCGCGCCCTCGCGGATCTCATCGCCCCGCACCAGCTCGAACGACTTCGACGGCACCGCCGAGATGACGACGTCGGCGGCCGCGAGCGCGCTCGCCCGGTCGATTCCCGAGTCGCGCACGTCGTGCGCGTGCCGGCCGATCGCGGGCTCGAAGGTCACGGCGCCCGAGATGTCCAGCGAGTGCACGCGCGCGCCGTCGTTGGCGAGCATCGCGGCCAGGGGGCGGCCGACGAGCTCGCTGCGGTTGATGATGCAGGCGGTGACACCCTCGAGAGGCGCGTCGCCGCCATCACCGCGCATGCCCGCATGCTGCAGCAGTTTCAGGATCGCGAGCGGCGTGCACGGCAGGATCGCGCGGATCGTGTGCGCCTCGTCGAGGTAGCGGTGGTTCTCGTAGAGCTGGCGGCTCCAGAAGGAGTGCAGGCCCTCGACGTCCTTACGGGGGTCGACGAGCTCGCGCAGCCAGCGGTCGCCTGCCCGGTCCATCAAGGGGTAGTAGAGGAAGATGCCGTCGACCTCGGCGTCGACGTTCGCGGCGGCGATGGCGGCTTCGACCGAATCGGGTTCGACGTGGCGCACCTCGAGCTCGATGCCGACGGCCTCGCAGCCGCGGCGTGCGTAGCGGGCGTAGGTCGCGGCCGGTCCATGCTCCTCGCCGAGCAGGCCGAGGATGCGGGGGCGACGCCCGCCCTCCTCGGTGAGCCGTGCGACATCGACGCGCACCTGCGCCTGATACTCGGCGGCGACGGGCGACGGGTCGAGGACGACGGCGGTCATGCGAGCTCCTCCAGCTGGGTCTCGATGGCGATGCGACGGCCGCGCAGGCCGGCCGCCGCGGGGGAGGAGAGACGCTCGAGCTGCGCGATGTTGATGTCGGCGGTGCGGATCGCGGCCCGCGCCGCGCCGATGACGAGGTCGCGGCCGGCGAGCACGTCGCTCACGATCGACGCCTTCACGAGCGGCTCGACCTCGCGCGAGAGCGCGATCGCGTCGACGAACGCCGCGGCGAGTGCGAGCGGCCGCTCGGTCGCCCCGATGCTCGCCGCCTCGATCGCGGCGGCCCGAACGGCGCGAGCGGCGTCGTCGGCCCGCGGCAGCTTGTAGGCGGACATCACGGCGCTGAAGTCGGCGACGTCGCCGTCGGCAGCGGGGCGGATGCCCTCCTGCAGCGCTGCCAGTCGTGCGGCCTGCGCATCGAGCGCCGCGTCGCCGGTGACGGCGAGCGCCATCTGCACGAGCCCGACGCCGAACGCCCCGCAGATCGCGGCGATCGAACCGCCCCCGGGGGTCGGGTCCGCCGAGGCGGTCCTGTTCAGCAGATCCTCGGCGCGCGCCGCCCACAGACTGTCATTCATCACCTCAAGATTACGGAACCGGGCGGGCGCCTCGGCGCGAGCGCAGCGAATGACGCAGGTCGATGACCACTGCGATCGGCCTGAGCCACAGCTGTTCGCCGAAGCGGTAGTCGGCGCCCCGTACGAGGCGGGCGGCGAGGTCGGGGCGCTGCTGCCGCAGGAATCCGCGCGCCTTCGCGGCGTGCAGCGAGTTGGAGACGACCTTGATGGTCGCCGCATCCTCGATCAGCGGGATCGCGTTCGTGACGTTCTCCCACGTCGTGCGGCTCGCGCCATCCCGTCCGATCGCACCCGCGTAGCCCCGCTCGCGCGCATACGCGGCCATCAGCTCGGCCTCGGGGACCGGGCCGCCGACGGCGCCGCCGCACAGCACGAGCAGGCTCTCCTCCGCCCTGGGATCGAAAGAGCGGATGCCTGCGCGCACCCGCCACCGATTCATCCAGTTGGCCCGGCCGCCCGCATTGCGGTAGCCGAGCACGACGACGGCTTCCCTGCCGCCCCGGGAGCCCTCGGCGCCGAGCTCGCTCCAGCTCGCGCGCCAGTGCAGGAATTCAGCCGTTCCCAGCACCGCCCCGACGAGCACCAGCGACGTCATCGCCAGTTCTCGCGACCACACGGGCGACGCCGCACGAGACGACGACCTGCGGGCCATGCGCCCTACTTCGGCTCGCGGATGACGTTCGTGATGCGCAGCGTCGAGCAGCGCCGCCCCGTCTCGTCGGTGACGACGATCTCGTGCACCGTCAGCGTGCGCCCGGCATGGATCACTCGCGCCGTGCCGGTCACCCACCCAGAGGTCGCCGAGCCCGTGTGGGTCGCGTTGATGTCGACGCCGACGGCGAAGCGGCCCTCGCCGCCCTGCTGCGCGAGGTAGTTCGCGTGCATCGAGCCGAGTGACTCGCCGAGCACGCAGTAGGCGCCGCCGTGCAGGAGTCCGAGGGGCTGCGTGTTGCCCTCGACGGGCATCCGCGCGACCGCGTGCTCACTGTCGAATTCGAGGATCTCGATGCCCATGCGATCGGCCAGGGCGCCCTGCCCGCGGGAGGTGTACCAGGCGGTGTCGTCGTTGCTCACCCAGCGACACTATCGCCGGAACCGATGTCGGGGGCGCTGGCTAGGCTGGCATCCGTGACCGACGCCCGCAAGCCAACCCTGATGATCATCGACGGCCATTCGCTGGCGTTCCGGGCGTTCTTCGCCCTGCTGCCGGCCGGCCGGTTCATCACCGACGACGGGCAGCACACCGAGGCGATCCACGGCTTCATCTCGATGCTGCTGAAGCTTCTCAAGGACTACGAGCCGACCCACCTCGGCGTCGCCTTCGACATCAGCCGGTACTCGTTCCGCACGCGCGAGTACCCCGAGTACAAGGGCGGCCGCGGCGAGACGCCGCCCGAGTTCATCGGGCAGGTGCCGCTGCTGCAAGAGGCGCTGACGGCGATGAACGTGCAGTGGCTCCAGAAGGAGGACTTCGAGGCCGACGACATCCTCGCGACGCTCGCCGCGCAAGGGTCGCAGCAGGGCTTCGAGGTGCTCGTCGTCTCGGGCGACCGCGACAGCTTCCAGCTCGTGAACGACAGCACTACCGTGCTCTACCCGAGCGTGCTCGGCGTCAGCGAGCTGAAGCGCTACGACGCTCAGGCCGTGTTCGACAAGTACGAGGTGTGGCCCCACCAGTACCCCGAGCTCGCGGCGCTCACGGGCGAGAAGGCCGACAACCTGCCCGGCGTCGACAAGGTCGGCCCGAAGACGGCTGCCAAGTGGATCGCCCAGTGGGGCACCGTCGACGAGATCGTCGCCCACGCCGACGAGATCAAGGGCGTCGTCGGCGAGAAGTTGCGCGAGCAGAAGGAGAACGCGCTGCGCAACCGGCGCCTCAACCGCCTGCTGACCGACGTCGAGCTGCCCGTCGGCCCCGCCGATCTCGAGCGTCGCGCCGTCAACGAGCAGGCGGTGCGCGACGTGTTCGGCCGCCTGCAGTTCCGCACCCTCCTCGACCGGGTGCTGAAGAGTGCGCCGGCGGATGCCGCAGCCGGGGGCGTGTCGACGGAGCCGGTCGCCGAGCCACAGATCGAGACCGCGCCGCCGGTGAAGACGCTGGTCGACGAAGAGCTCGCGCACTGGCTCGCGAAGACGTCGGGGAAGCCGGTCGCGGTGCAGCTCGACTACGGCCCGGCCGGCATCGCCGGCTATGGCCTCTCGGTCAGCGACGACAGCGTCTACGTCCCGTTCAAGCAGGGAACGGGGGATTACGAGGCGTTCGCCGGGTGGCTCGCCGCCGCGACCCAGCCGAAGCTGTTCTTCAACGCGAAGGCGCAGATCGAGGCGTCCGCCCGCGTCGGCCTGCCGGTGCGCGGCGTCGCGGGCGACACGCGCGTCGCCGGGGCGATCCTCAACCCGGCGAAGGCGCCGGCGAGCCTCGCCGACCAGGTCTACGAGGTGCTCGGCGAGAACCTGCCGACGCCCGACCCGAACCAGCTCGTCCCAGACTCCGAGCCGATCAGCGTCGCGAGCCAGGCGTGGTACGTGCTGCGCATCGCCGACGACCTCGCCCTCGCCTTCGCCGAGGGCACCAAGCGGGTCTACGAGACGATCGAGGTGCCGCTCGTCGAGGTGCTCGCCCAGATGGAGCTGACGGGCATCACCGTCGACGGCGAGGTGCTGAAGGGCCAGCGCGAGGCGCTCACGGCGCAGGCCGACGAGTACCAGCAGGCCGCGTATCTCGCGATCGGCCGCGAGGTGAACATGGGCAGCCCCAAGCAGCTGCAGACGGTGCTGTTCGAAGACCTGCACCTGCCGTTCACACGCAAGACCAAGACGGGCTATTCGACGGATGCCGAGTCGCTCGCCGACCTGAAGGACCAGGTCAGCTCGGACACCGAGGGCTACGTGTTCCTCGACGCGCTGCTGCGGCACCGCGATGCGACGAAGCTCAAGCAGATGATCGAGACGCTCGAGAAGGCGATCGACGCGAACGGGCGCATCCACACCACCTACGACCAGGTGGGCGCCGCGACGGGCCGCATCTCGTCGAACGACCCGAATCTGCAGAACATCCCGGTTCGCTCCGACACCGGCCGCCGCGTGCGGTCGGCGTTCGTGGCGGGCGAGGGCTTCGAGTGCCTGCTCACGGCCGACTACTCGCAGATCGAGATGCGCATCATGGCGCACCTCTCGGGCGACGCCGGCCTCATCGCCGCCTTCAACGAGGGCGAGGACCTGCACCGCTTCGTCGGATCGCACGTCTTCGGCGTCGCACCGGAGGATGTCACGCCGCTGATGCGCTCGAAGGTGAAGGCCATGTCGTACGGTCTGGCGTACGGCCTCGGCCCGTTCGGCCTCGCGAAGCAGCTGCGCATCTCGCAGGGTGAGGCGAAGCAGCTCATGGCCGACTACTTCGAGCGCTTCGGCGGGGTGCGCGACTACCTGCGCAACGTCGTCGCGCAGGCCAAGGTCGACGGCTACACCGAGACGATCTTCGGCCGCCGCCGCCCGTTCCCCGACCTCAACAGCCTGAACCGGGTGCTGCGCGACAACGCCGAGCGGGCGGCGCTCAACTCGCCGATCCAGGGCTCGGCGGCCGACGTCATGAAGATCGCGATGCTGGGGGTGGCGAGCGACATGGCGAGTGCTTCGCTGGGCTCCCGCATGCTGCTGCAGGTGCACGACGAGCTCATCTTCGAGGTCGCTCCGGGGGAGTGGGACACGCTCGAAGAGATCGTTCGCCGTCGTATGGCGGGTGCCGCGGATCTGAGCGTGCCGCTCACAGTGCAGGTCGGCCGAGGCGCCGACTGGCAGTCCGCCGCGCACGATTAGGCTCGAACCATGACGGACGCCGAACGCACTCCGACCGAGATCGATCGCATCGCCGAGCGCTGGCTCGACACCGAGCTCGACCTGTACCCGGAGGGCAGGGTGTACATCGGCCGTCCCGGTCGCGAGGGCGAGTACGGCGACACCTCGCCGGCAGGCCACCAGGCCGCCGCCGACGCCGCACGCGCGGCTCTCTCCGAGATCCGGGCGGCGGAGCCTTTCGACGAGACCGACGCGATCACGAAGCTCGACCTCACCCGCGACCTCGAGCTCCAGCTCGAGAAGCACGACGCCGGCTTCTGGCAGCGCGACCTCAACAACATCGCGTCCCCCCTGCAGAATCTGCGCGACATCTTCGACCTGTCGGCCACGGCGACGGCCGACGACTGGTCCGTCATCGCGAAGCGGATGGGGAACGTCCCGGCCGCGATCCGCGGGTACATCGAGTCGCTGCGCGTCGGCATGTCGAGCGGCAACGCCCCCGCAGTCCGCCAGGTGCGCATCGGCATCCAGCAGGCCGACGAGCTGAACGCCCGCGACGGCTTCTTCTTCAAACTCGCGGGCGACGCCAAGACGGCCGACGGCAGCGAGCTGCCCGAGTCCGTCAAGGCCGACCTGGCGCGCGGCGCGCAGGCGGCCGCGGCGGCCTACGGCGAGCTCAGCTACTTCCTCGACGACGAGCTGCAGCACGAGGCGCCCGAGCGCGACGCGGTCGGCCGTGACATCTACGCGCTCGCGAGCCGCGGCTTCATCGGCGCGAAGATCGACCTCGACGAGACCTACGAGTGGGGCATCGAAGAGCTCGCGCGCATGGTCGCCGAGCAAGAGGCGATCGCGCACGAGATCAAGCCGGGCGCCTCCGTTCGCGAGGCGATCGAATTCCTCGACAAGGACCCGTCGCGCAAGCTGAAGGGCACCGACGCCCTCAAGGCGTGGATGCAGGAGACGGCCGACCAGGCCATCGCCGACCTCGCCGCGACCCAGTTCGACATTCCCGAGCCGCTGCGCCGCATCGAGTGCATGATCGCGCCGACGCAGAACGGCGGCATCTACTACACGAGCCCCTCAGAGGACTTCTCACGCCCCGGCCGCATGTGGTGGAGCGTTCCGCCGGGCGTCACCGAGTTCGACACCTGGCGCGAGATGACAACCGTCTACCACGAGGGCGTCCCGGGCCACCACCTGCAGCTCGGCATCGGGGTCTACAACACCGCGAAGCTGAACGCGTGGCGCCGCAACCAGTTCGTCTCGGGCCATGGCGAGGGCTGGGCGCTCTACGCCGAGCGCCTGATGGACGAGCTCGGCTACCTCAGCGACCCCGCCGACCGCCTCGGCATGCTCGACGGCCAGCGCATGCGCGCCGCGCGCGTTGTGCTCGACCTCGGCGTGCACCTCGAGAAGCCGCTGCCCGACGGAAGCGGCATCTGGACCGGCGACTACGCCTTCAGTTTCATGGGCCGCAACGTCAACATGGACCAGGGCTTCGTCGACTTCGAGGTGAACCGCTACCTCGGCTGGCCGGGCCAGGCGCCCGCCTACAAGGTCGGCCAGCGCGTGTGGCAGCAGCTGCGCGACGAGCTCAAGGCGCGCGAGGGCGACGCCTTCGACGTGAAGGCGTTCCACAAGAAGGCGCTCGACCTGGGCGGCATCGGCCTCGACACCCTGCGCACCGCCCTGCTCGGCTGAGCGGCGAGATCGAGCGGATGTCTCAGCGCGTCGTCATCGGAGGCGCCTCCGGCTTCATCGGGCAGCGCCTCGCCGCCGCCTACCGCGCCGACGGCGCGGACGTGGTGACGGTCGGGCGCGCCCCGGGTGAGATCCCATGGGACGACGCGGCGGCGATCACGGATGCCGTGGACGGGGCAGCCCTCGTCGTCGGCCTCTCCGGCAAGAGCGTCAACAGCCGCTACACGGCGGCGAACCGCGCCGAGCTGGTGCGCTCGCGGGTCGACACGACCCGGGCGTTGGGGGCCGCGATCGCGGCATCCGCCCGCTCGACCCCGCTGTGGGTGAACGCGTCGACCGCGACGATCTACCGGCACGCCGACGATCGCCCGCAGACCGAGTCGACCGGCGAGTACGGCACCGAGCTGTTCAGCGAGGACATCGCCAAAGCATGGGAGGCGGCGCTCTTCGAGGCCGAGCTGCCCGCGACGAGGCGCATCCCGCTGCGCATCACGATCGCGCTCGGCGACGGCAGCGCGCTCGGCCCGCTCAGCCTGCTCGCGCGCGTCGGCCTCGGCGGCGCGAACCACGACGGCTGGTGGCCGGCGACCCACAGCCGCATCGCCGCGCGCACCTACCTGCCGCCGCGCACGCGCGCCGGCCGCCAGAAGTTCAGCTGGATCCACGTCGACGACATCGTCGGCATCATCCGCTTCGCCCAGGATCACCCCGAGCTCGACGGCCCCGTCATCGCCGGCTCGCCGAACCCCACCGACAACGCCGGGTTCATGCGCGAGCTGCGGCGCACGCTCGGCGTTCCGATCGGGCTGCCATCGGCGCGCTGGATGCTGGAGTCCGCGTCCTTCGCGCTCAGAACCGAGGCCGAGCTGATGCTCAAGAGCCGATGGGTGCTGCCCGAGAAGCTGCTCGCGGCCGGCTATGAGTTCCGGTTCCCCGAGCTGCCTGGCGCGCTGGCCGATGCCGTGGGGAAGCACCGAGAAAACGCCGATTGACGCGGGAATGCCGACGTTGAGGCATCCGTTTCAAATCAGGTAAACTTGAACGTCACATTCGTGACTTCTCTATCCGCTCGCCTGATGCGGAACAAACCAAAGAGTTCGTATCGGGCCTGATTCATGTCCATCCCGGAGTAACCACTCAATGACTACCACTACGACCGAAAAGGCAGCCAAGCAGGTCGCCATCAACGACATCGGCTCTGCTGAAGACTTTCTTGCCGCGGTCGAGAAGACTCTGAAGTTCTTCAACGACGGTGACCTCATCGAAGGCACCGTTGTGAAGATCGACCGCGACGAGGTGCTCCTCGACGTCGGCTACAAGACCGAGGGTGTCATCCCCTCCCGTGAGCTTTCCATCAAGCACGACGTCGACCCCAGCGAGGTCGTCGGCGTCGGCGACACCGTCGAGGCCCTCGTTCTCCAGAAGGAGGACAAGGAAGGCCGCCTGATCCTGTCGAAGAAGCGGGCTCAGTACGAGCGCGCCTGGGGCGACGTGGAGAAGATCAAGGAAGCCGACGGCGTCGTGACCGGCCAGGTCATCGAGGTCGTCAAGGGCGGCCTGATCGTCGACATCGGCCTTCGCGGCTTCCTGCCCGCGTCGCTGATCGAGCTGCGCCGCGTGCGCGACCTCACGCCGTACCTCGGCCAGGAGATCGAGGCGAAGATCCTCGAGCTCGACAAGAACCGCAACAACGTGGTCCTCTCGCGCCGCGCCCTGCTCGAGCAGACGCAGTCCGAGTCGCGCACCACCTTCCTCAACAACCTCCACAAGGGCCAGGTCCGCAAGGGCGTCGTCTCGTCGATCGTCAACTTCGGTGCGTTCGTCGACCTCGGCGGCGTCGACGGCCTCGTCCACGTCTCCGAGCTCAGCTGGAAGCACATCGAGCATGCCAGCGAGGTCGTCGAGGTCGGCCAGGAGGTCACGGTCGAGATCCTCGAGGTGGACCTCGACCGCGAGCGCGTCTCGCTGTCGCTCAAGGCCACCCAGGAGGACCCGTGGCAGGTCTTCGCCCGCACTCACGCGATCGGCCAGGTCGCCCCGGGTAAGGTCACGAAGCTCGTTCCGTTCGGTGCGTTCGTCCGCGTCGCCGACGGCATCGAGGGTCTCGTCCACATCTCCGAGCTGTCGGGCAAGCACGTCGAGCTCGCCGAGCAGGTCGTGTCGGTCGGCGAAGAGGTCTTCGTCAAGGTCATCGACATCGACCTCGAGCGTCGCCGCATCAGCCTCTCGCTGAAGCAGGCCAACGACGGCGTCGACCCCGAGGGCACCGAGTTCGACCCGGCGCTCTACGGCATGCCGACCGAGTACGACGAGCAGGGAAACTACAAGTACCCCGAGGGCTTCGACTCGGAGACCGGCGAGTGGAAGGAAGGCTTCGACGAGCAGCGCGCCAAGTGGGAGGCCGACTACGCGGCCGCTCAGGCCCGCTGGGAGGCCCACAAGAAGCAGGTCGCGCGCCAGCTCGAGGAAGAGGCGAACACGACTGGCCAGTCCAGCTCGTCGTCGTTCTCGACCGAGTCGGCTGCGACCGGAACCCTCGCCGATGACGAGTCGCTCGCGGCTCTGCGCGAGAAGCTCTCGAGCAACTGAGCTGAATAGCTGACAGGGGCCGGATCCTTCGGGGTCCGGCCCCTTTTGCGTTGGGCCTCGGGCGGCGGCCGACCGGGTCGTCACTAAGTCGTCCAATGCCGCGTCGTCAGGCGACTTTGTGACGACCCGATCTGCGAAGTCCGCCCCGGTCGTCACTAAGTCGGCGAACTGAGGCTGTTCGAGCGACCTTGTGACGACCCGGCGCCCTCCCGACGCGCCGAGTAGCGTGGGTTCCGTGCAGATCATCGCGCTCACCGGCGGCATCGCCTCTGGCAAATCCACCGTGTCGGCCCGCCTCGCCGAGCACGGCGCCGTCGTCGTCGACGCCGACAAGCTCGCCCGCGAGGTCGTCGAGCCGGGGCGGCCGGCGCTCGCGCAGATCGCCGCGGAGTTCGGCGACGGTGTGCTGCTGCCCGATGGCTCGCTCAATCGGCCGGCGCTCGGCGCGATCGTCTTCAACGACGAGGCGGCGCGCCTCAAGCTCAACGCCATCACGCACCCGGCGGTGTGGAAGCGCGGCAACGAGCTGTTCGCGGCGACCGAGGCCGAGAACCCTGACGCGATCGTGGTCTACGACGTGCCGCTGCTGGTCGAAGCATCCGCCGATCGCCCCATGCACTTCGAGAAGGTGATCGTCGTCAGCGCGAGCCGTGACGAGCGCATCAGGCGGCTCGTCGCGGACCGGGGGATGAGTCAGGCCGAGGCGGAGGCGCGCGTGGGGTCGCAGGCGACGGATGCCGAGCGCCTCGCGGTCGCCGACGTGGTCCTCGACAACGACGGAACTCGCGAAGAGCTCCTCGCCGCGGTCGACGAGCTCTGGGCGACGCTGTCGGCATGACGGATGCCGCGATCCGGCGCTTCTGGGACGAGGCGCGCGCCGCGGTTCCTGCCCTGCCCGCCGAGCCGCCCGATTCCTGGGCCTTCGGAGCTGAAGGCGACCGAAGTCAAGCCGACGAGCTGCTGACGCTGGTCCTCCGCGGCGGGAAGACCGCGACAGCGTCGTCGCTGTGGGACTACGAGGCGGCGCGCGAGCCGCTGCCCGTCGTCGGCACGCGCAGTATCGTGCTCGACGGCGCCGGCGCGCCTCGCGCCGTTCTTGAAACCACGCAGGTCTCGGTCGTGTCGTTTGATTGCGTCGACGCGGCCCATGCGGCGGCCGAAGGAGAGGGCGATCGCACGCTGGACTCCTGGCGCAGATTTCACGAGTCCTTCTGGCGGCTGCATTCGGAGAACGAACGAGGGTTCGCTCCTGATATGCCGGTCGTGTGCGAGCGATTCCGGGTCGTTTACGCCAGCTGGCGCGCCGACTTCTGAACCGCTGACACGGAAACGGGCCGATCGGGCACACCGTTCAACGCAGAGGGGCTGCCCGATCGACCCGATTGCGCCCGATCGGCCCACCCGGCCGACGACGGCCCGCTACGCGCCGCGGAGGCGGGCTACGCGCGGGGCGACCGCCGCCGCATCCGTTCCTGCCACCGCGGTGACCGCTGACGCGAGCACGCTGTCGGGCACGACCTGACGCGCGTCATCGTCGGCGAGCAGCTCGACGAGCAGAGCCACGGCGTCTTCCGCGCGGCTCGCGATCGGGAACCACGGCAGCGCGGTCCGCCAGGCCTTGAACGCCATCAGCACGATGTGGTGGTGCTGGGTCATGTGCGCGCGCTCGTGGGCGACGACCGCGGCGAGCTCATCGTCCGAGAGGAGGCGCAGCAGGCCGTCGGACAGCACGGTGACCGAACGCGGCGCGCCAGGCAGGCAGTAGGCGACCGGTGCTTCGTTCTCGATGAGGCGCGTGCCCGGCCGGTCGGGCATGGGCGTCGACAGCAGATCGACGAGCTGCCGGTGACGGCGACGCTGACGCGAGGTGCCGACCGCTGTGAGCCCGAGGTTCAGCAGCAGGTGCAGGGCGAGCAGGGCCGCTGCGCCGATCGACACGAACCACAGCGCGCCGATCATCGACAGGCCGCCGGCCACGGCGACGGCCTGCCAGCAGAGCATGGCCACGGCAGGCATCCGCATCGTCCATCGTGCCCGCGCGAGCAGCACGGGCACCGGCCAGGCCAGCAGAACGGCAACCAGGCCGAGGATCAGGACTTTGGTCACGGCGTGAGCGCCCTATGACCCGAGAAGCTTACGGAGATGATCCGTCTCGCTCTTGCTCGCACGGCCGACGAACCGCGCCAGCACCGCCTCTCGATCGGGCGACGAGCCCAGCACCTCGTGCATCAGCTCGGCCATGTAGTCGTCGCGCGTGAGGGTCGCGCCGAACAGGTGTGGGCGGCGGCTGCGGTCGCGCGAGACGAAACCCTTGGCCTCGAGGCGGGTGAGAACCGTGAGCACGGTGGTGATCGCGGGGGAGCCCGGCAGGGTCTCGCGCACCTCCGCCGCCGCGAGCGCGGTCGGGGACTGCCAGAGCAGATCCATCACCGCGCGTTCCAGTTCCCCTAGCGACGCCACGGCGCTATTCTACGCGTGGTAGAAAGTAACAAGTTCTACGTCATGTAGAAGTCGGCGCGAGTCGACACCTTTCTCATCCATCGCCCCTTGAGGCGAAACGTCCGAGAGGACACGCAGTGCATCTGACCGCGCTGGACCCCGTACTGGTCGCCCGCTGGCAGTTCGGCATCACGACCGTCTACCACTTCTGGATGGTGCCGCTCACGATCGGCCTCGGGCCGCTGGTGGCCTACTTCCAGATCCGCTGGCACCGCTCGGGGGACGACCGCTTCTACCGGGCGACGAAGTTCTGGGGGAAGCTCTACCTGATCAACTTCATCATGGGTGTCGCCACCGGCATCGTGCAGGAGTTCCAGTTCGGCCTCGCCTGGGCGCAGTACTCGCGCTTCGTCGGCAACATCTTCGGCGCGCCGCTCGCGATGGAGGCGCTGCTCGCCTTCTTCCTCGAGTCGACCTTCCTCGGCCTGTGGATCTTCGGCTGGGGCCGCCTGCCCAAGGCGCTGCACACCGCGACCCTGTGCATCGCGGTAGCCGGGTCGATCGTCTCGGCGTACTTCATCATCGTCGCGAACTCGTGGATGCAGCATCCGGTCGGCGTCGTGCTCGAGCACGGGCAGCCGGTCATGAACGACATCTGGGCGGTCCTCGGCAACAACACCGCGATCTGGTCGTTCCTGCACACGATCCTCGGGTCGCTGATGGTCGGCGGCATGTTCCTGCTCGGCATCAGCTGGTACCAGCTCTGGCAGCGCCGCAAGGACGGCATCGACATCATGGCGGCCGACGGCCGGGTCATCGCAGGCGAGAACGCCGCTATCGCCGGCCGCGACAAGGAGGACCACCGCCTCTGGCTCGGCTCGCTGCGCGCCGGCGCCTGGGTCGCGATCGTCGCCTTCGTGTTCGTGTTCCTGACGGGCGACCAGCAGGGCAAGCTCATGTTCGTGCAGCAGCCGATGAAGATGGCTGCCGCCGAGGCCGCGTGCGACACCACCACCGACTTCTCGCTGCTGTCGTTCGGCGCCTGGAACGCCGAGAGCTGCCACAGCGTGCGCGACGTGATCACCGTGCCCGGCGTGCTCTCGTTCCTCGCGAACGGCAACTTCGACACCCCGGTCAAGGGCGTCAACCAGCTCATCCCCATCTACCAGGAGCGCTACGGCACGCACGCCTCCAACGGCAACGAGATCAACTACGTGCCGCTGATGCCGGTCACGTACTGGGGATTCCGCGTGATGATCACCCTCGGCGCGCTCTCGGCGTTCGCCGCCCTCGTCGCGCTGTGGCTGACGCGCAAGGGCACCGTGCCGAGGAACCCGTGGATCATGCGGCTCGCCCTGCTCGGCATCCTTGCGCCTTTCGCCGCCAACTCTGCAGGCTGGGTCTTCACCGAGATGGGGCGGCAGCCGTTCGTGGTCGCGCCGAACCCGACGGGGAACGACAAGATCTTCCTGCTCACGCAGGTCGCGAACTCGCCGAGCGTCACCGCGGGCGAGCTGGTGTTCTCGCTGGCATCCCTCGGCGGCCTGTACCTGATCCTGATGATCGTCGAGGTCTGGCTGATCACGAAGTACGTGCGCGGCGGCGCGGCCAGCGCGATCCCCGAGCTCGGCAAGAAACCCGACGATACGGATGCCTCGGGCGGCACCAAATCGCCCGATGACGTACTGGCGTTCGCGTACTAGGCGAGAGGAATCCGATCATGGTTGATTTCCTGCCCACCCTCTGGTTCATCCTCATCGCCGTGCTGTGGACCGGCTACCTGTTCCTCGAGGGCTTCGACCTCGGCGTCGCGATGCACATGCTGCTGCTCGCCCGCAACGAGCGCGAGCGCCGCGTGATGCTGAACACCATCGGCCCGGTCTGGGACGGCAACGAGGTGTGGCTGCTGACGGCGGGCGGCGCGACCTTCGCGGCATTCCCGTTCTGGTACGCGTCACTGTTCTCGGCCCTGTACATTCCGCTGATCCTCGTGCTGCTCGGCCTGATCCTGCGCGCCGTCGCCATCGAGTACCGGGGCAAAGGCAACTCGCAGCGCTGGGTCGACGTGTGGACCTGGTGCCTCGGCCTCGGCTCGTTCGTCGCCGCGTTCGGCATCGGCGCGGGCCTCGCCCTCACCTCGACCGGCCTGCCGCTCAACCACAACGGCGACCTGACCGGCGGCCCGTTCGCGTGGTTCAACGGCTACGCCGTCCTCGGCGGACTCGCCGTCGTCGGCTTCGCGCTCGTGCACTCCGCGGACTTCCTCGCACTCAAGACGGACGGGCCGGTGCGCGAACGCGCGGCGGCGTTCGCCTGGCCGTGGGGCATCATCTGCCTCGTGCCGATCGCGCTCTGGGCGATCTGGGTGACGGTGCGCAGCGGGCACCCGGTCGCCTGGGTCACCCTCCTCATCGGTGTCGCGGCCGTCGTGTGGTGGGCGATCGAAGCGCGGGCACGGAAGGAAGGGCTCGCATTCCTCGGCCTCGGCATCTTCATCGTGGCGGGCACCGCGACGATCTTCGAGGCCATGTATCCCGTCGTGCTGCCGTCGTCGACGAATCACGCCTGGGACCTCACGGTGTCGAACGCCTCGGCCGCGCCGTACACGCTCGAGGTGATGTCGTGGGTCGCGCTGATCGGCGTGCCACTCGTGCTCGCGTACCAGGCGTGGACGTACTGGGTGTTCCGCAAGCGGCTCACCAGCGACTCGATCCCCGACGCGACGCCGTTCCAGGCCGCGGTCGCGGCAGCGGCCGGGCGGTCGGACGCCGCGAGCCAGCCGTTCGCCAAGTGAAGCCCGTTCGGGGCGACCTCGGGCGGCCCGCCCTCTATCTTCTGGGGCTGCTCGGGGCCGTCAAGGCCGCCGGGCTGGTGCTCGTGGCGCAGGGGGTCGCCAGCGGGCTGGCGTCGTTGTTCAGCCACACGGACGCCTGGCGATCCGCCCTCTGGATCGGACTGCTCGGAGCAGCGCTGCGCGGCCTCTCGACGTGGGCACTGCAGGCGGCATCCGCTCGGATCTCTCTCGGCGTGAAGGAGAAGTTGCGCGCGCGCGTGCTGGATCGTGCGGTGACGGATGCCAGAGGCTCCGTCGGCGCGACGACGACCGTCGCCACGGCCGGCCTCGACGAGCTCGACCGCTACTACACGGTGTTCCTGCCGACGCTGGTCGGTGCCGTGGCGGTGCCGTTGCTCGTGGGCCTGCGCATCCTCGCGGCCGACTGGGTCTCGGCGCTGATCGTGGTGCTGACGATCCCGCTGATCCCGGTGTTCATGGCGCTCATCGGGCTGCACACGCGCGACTCGGTGGCGCAGGCGACGAGCGCGCTCGCGCGGCTCTCCGACCACCTGGTCGAACTCGCGCGCGGGCTGCCCGTGCTGATCGGGCTCGGTCGTGAGCGCGAGCAGAGCGCCGCGCTGCGGAAGCTCTCCGACGACTGGCGGGTCACCTCGCTCGGCACGCTGCGCACGGCCTTCCAGTCGGCGCTCGCGCTCGAGCTGATCGCGACCCTGTCGGTGGCCCTCGTCGCGGTGTTCGTCGGCGTGCGGCTCGTCTCAGGCACCATGACGCTCGAGGCGGGCTTGCTCGCGCTTGTGCTGGCGCCGGAGTGCTACGCGCCGTTCCGCGACATCGGCTCGGCGTTCCACGCCTCGCAGACCGGGCTCGACGCGCGGCGGCGGGTGCAGGAGGTGCTCGATCAGGCATCCGGCGGGGCTGATCTGGCTCGCACCGCCGCCGAGGACGGCATCGCCGTGACCGGGCTCACGGTGCGGCATGCTGGGCGGGCCTCCGACGCCGTCTCGCGGCTGTCGTTCACCGCGCGGCCCGGCACCGTGGTCGCCATCGACGGGCCGAGCGGCGCCGGAAAATCGACCGCGCTGCGCGTTCTCGCAGGACGCGGGGCAGAGCTCGACGACGACGCTCTCGTGTCGGGGGCGATCGCGGCGCCGACCGAGCTCGCGTGGCTGCCGCAGCACCCGCAGTTCGCCCGCGAGGGCGCCGTCGCCGAGTTGATCGCGTACGGGGCGACGGATGCCGTAGCCCGCACCCTGCTCGAACGGCTCGGCCTCCCCGACGCTGACCCCGCGCGGCTGTCGCCGGGGGAGCAGCGCCGCCTCGCCTTCGCTCGCGTGCTCGCGCGCGTCGACGACGGCGTGCGCGTCGCGCTGCTCGACGAGCCGACGGCTCACCTCGACCCGGCCTCGGCCGCGCTGGTGCGCGCCGAGATCGGTGGGCTGCGCGCGCGAGGCGTCGCCGTCGTGGTCGCCTCGCACGACCCCGAGCTGCGCGCGCTGGCCGACGAGCGCGTCACCCTCGGCGAGCCCACGACCGCCGCGGTCGTCACTTTCTCACCGAGTTCCGCCCCTCATGGCCGACTTTCTGACGACCGAGCCGAGGGGGCGGCCGCTCGATCGTCAGAAAGTGCGCGCAACGACCCGGCGCAGCGCGACTTCGTGACGACCGGGGGAACGGGCGATGGGGGCGGCGCGCTGCGCGAGCTCGCGCGCGTACTGGCGCCGGCCGGCTGGAAGCTCGCCGGAGCGATCGGGCTCGGCACGCTCGCGGCGCTCTTCGCCACCGCGCTCACCGCACTGTCGGGCTGGCTGATCGTGCGCGCGGCCGAGCATCCGCCGATCCTGTTCCTCGAGGTCGCCATCGTCGGCGTGCGCTTCTTCGGCTTGGGGCGCGCGGCACTGCGCTACGCCGAGCGGCTCGTCACACATGACGCCGTATTCGCGTCGCTCACCGAGTTGCGGATGCGGCTGTGGAGCGGCCTCGCAGCCCAGGGCCCTGCCGGCCGCGTGGAGCTCACCGCCGCGAACACCCTCGACCGGCTGATCGGCGACGGCGACCGAGTGCGCGACCTCGCGCCGCGCGTCGTCGTCCCGCTCGCGTCGGGCGTCATCGCGCTCCTCGCCGCGGTCGTCGCCCTCTGGGTGCTGTGGGCGCCGGCCGGCGTACTGCTGCTCGCGTGCTGCGTCGTCGCCCTCGGCGGGGGAGCAGCCGTCGCCGTCGCCGCCGACGCGCGCGCGTCGCGCGGCCGCGACCTCGACCGCTCGGCCATCGTGCGCCGCGTCGCGGCGCTGCTCGCCGCGCGCGACGACCTCGCCGCGAACGGCGCGGCGGCGGGCGAGCTCGAGGCGGTGTCGCGGGCGGGTGCGCGCGCCGCGGCATCCGCCCGGCATTCGGCGACCGCGCTGGGCGCGGGCGCCGCCCTCGCCACGCTCGCCTGCGCGGCCACCGCGATGGGCATGCTGCTGATCGCCGTGCCCGCGCATGCGGCCGGCACGCTGCCCGTGCCGCTCATCGCCGTGTTCGTGCTGACGCCGCTTGCGCTCATCGAGCCGGTGCTCGAGGCGATCGGCGCCGCCCAGCACTGGCCTGAGCTCGCGCAGGTGCTGCGTCGCGTCGCTCCCGTCACGGCAGCCGCCGACACGGCCGAGCACGAGGAGCCGGGCCTTCCGGTGGCGCCGGTGCGCGGCATCCGGCTCGCCGATCTCGCCTACCGCTACCCACAGGCTGAGCGCGACGTGTTCGCGCACGTCTCGGCGCGCGCGGCGGCGGGTGAGACGCTCGTCGTCACCGGGCCGTCCGGCAGCGGCAAGACGACGCTGCTCGGCGTGCTGCTGCGCTATCTCGCACCGACGGCCGGCCGCTACCTGCTCGGCGAGGCGGATGCCGCGCTTCTCGACCCCGATGGCCTGCGCCGCCGCGTCGCCTGGTGCCCTCAGGAAGGGCACCTGTTCGACTCGACGCTGCGCGGCAATCTGCAGATCGCGCGCGGGCGCGACGATCAGGCGACGGATGCCGAGCTGATCGACGTCATCGAGCAGGTCGGCCTCGGGCCGCTGCTCGCAACGCTGCCGCTGGGGCTGGACACCCCGATCGGCTCGGGCGGCGCCTTCCTCTCCGGCGGGCAGCGGCAGCGCGTCGCGGTCGCGCGCACGCTGCTCGCCGATGCCGACGTGGTGCTGCTCGACGAGCCCACCGCTCACCTCGACAGTGAGGCCGCCGAGGCGCTCATCGTCGATCTCGGCGTCGCCCTGCGCCAGAAGACGCAGGTGCTCGTGACGCACGACGCGCGCTTCCGGGGCGCGGGCACCGTGCTGGAGCTGGGCGGGCAGGCATCCGCCCGCCTCAATGTCACACCCTCTTCCTAGACTGATTGCATGGCTCAACCGACTCGCGCTGTGCGCCCCTTCGAGGTGATCAGCGAATACGAGCCCAGCGGCGACCAGCCGCAGGCGATCAAGGAACTCGCGGGCCGCATCAACGCGGGCGAGACCGACGTCGTACTGCTCGGCGCGACCGGAACGGGCAAGTCGGCGACGACCGCGTGGCTCATCGAGCAGGTGCAGCGGCCGACGCTCGTGCTCGCGCACAACAAGACCCTCGCGGCGCAGCTCGCCAACGAGTTCCGCGAGCTGATGCCGAACAACGCCGTCGAATACTTCGTCTCGTACTACGACTATTACCAGCCAGAGGCCTACGTTCCCCAGACCGACACCTTCATCGAGAAGGACTCGTCGGTGAACGCCGAGGTCGAGCGGCTGCGTCACTCGACGACGAACGCACTGCTGTCGCGGCGCGACGTGGTCGTCGTCTCGACCGTGTCGTGCATCTACGGCCTGGGCGCGGTCGACGAGTACCTCGGCGCGATGACCGTGCTGCAGGTCGGCGACACCGTCGGGCGCGACCGTCTGATCCGCACCTTCGTCGACGCGCAGTACGAGCGCAACGACATCGACTTCTCGCGCGGCAAGTTCCGGGTGCGGGGCGACACGATCGAGATCATCCCGATCTACGACGAGAACGCGGTGCGCATCGAGCTGTTCGGCGACGAGGTCGAGGCGATCTCGCTGCTGCACCCGCTGACCGGCCAGGTGCTGCAGCAGCTCGACTCCGTGTCGATCGCGCCCGCCACGCAATACGCGGCGAGCCAGGCGGCGGTGCACCGGGCGATCGGCACGATCCGCGAGGAACTGGCCGTGCGGCTGGAGGAGCTCGAGCGGCAGGGCAAGCTGCTCGAGGCGCAGCGGCTGCGCATGCGCACCACCTTCGACCTCGAGATGCTCGAGCAGATCGGCTTCTGCTCGGGTATCGAGAACTACTCGCGGCACCTCGACGGGCGCAACCCGGGCGAGCCGCCGACGTGCCTGCTCGACTACTTCCCCGACGACTTCCTCGTCGTCATCGACGAGTCGCACCAGACCGTGCCGCAGATCGGCGCGATGTATGAGGGCGACGCGAGCCGCAAGCGCACGCTGGTCGAGCACGGATTCCGGCTGCCGAGCGCCCTCGACAACAGGCCGCTCACGTGGGACGAGTTCAAGGGCCGCGTCGGGCAGACGGTCTATCTGTCGGCGACGCCCGGCCGCTATGAGATGGGCATCGCAGACGGAATCGTCCAGCAGATCATCCGCCCGACGGGCCTCGTCGATCCGAAGGTCGTCGTGAAGCCGACGAAGGGGCAGATCGACGATCTGCTGGAGGAGATCCACACGCGCGTCGACCGCGACGAACGCGTGCTCGTCACGACGCTCACCAAGAAGATGGCGGAAGAGCTCACCGACTTCCTCACGGAAGCCGGGGTGCGGGTGCGCTATCTGCACTCCGACGTCGATACGCTGCGACGCGTCGAGCTGCTCACCGAGCTGCGTCAGGGTGTGTTCGACGTGCTGGTCGGCATCAACCTGCTGCGCGAGGGCCTCGACCTGCCCGAGGTGTCGCTCGTCGCGATCCTCGATGCCGACAAAGAGGGGTTCCTGCGTTCGGGCACCTCGCTCATCCAGACGATCGGCCGCGCGGCGCGCAACGTCTCGGGCGAGGTGCACATGTACGCCGACACGATGACGGACTCGATGAAGGCCGCCATCGAAGAGACCGACCGGCGCCGCGACATCCAGATCGCCTACAACGCCGAGCACGGCATCGACCCGCAGCCGCTGCGCAAGCGCATCGCCGACATCACCGAGGTGCTCGCCCGCGAAGAGGCCGACACCGCCAAGTTGATGGCTGACCGCGACGGCGGGAAGCTCGGCAAGGGGAAAGGCGCGAAGGCCCAGCGCGTGGGCATCGCCGCGCAGGGCGCGATGGAGCTCGAGCAGCTCATCGCGGACCTGAACGGGCAGATGCTCGAGGCGGCGGCCGAGCTGAAGTTCGAGCTGGCCGCCCGCTTGCGTGACGAGCTGTCCGATCTCAAGAAGGAGCTTCGCCAGATGGAGAAGGCGGGGCACGCCTGAACCGCGCAGCCGGCTTCCGCACGCTGATCGGCTGCGCCATGCTCGGCGCCGTGCTGTTCGCGGCGGTGGCGTTCGCGCGCGGCCTACATTTCGGCGGGCCGATCTGGAACCCCGGGCTCTTCGGCACCGAGCCGCCGCCCGCGGTCACGAGCGCGCCGACGCTGCCGCCGGAGCAGCACCCCGATCATGCGCAGACGTCGCCGCTGGCGCCCATCGTTCTGGGGGTCGTCGTCGCGGCAGCGGCGGTCCTGGTCGGCTGGCTGGTGGTGCGCGTGCTGCTGCGCCTGTGGGCGACGCGCACTGCGCAACCCGTGATCGGCGCCGTCGCAGACGACGAGCCGCCGCTCGCCCCCGACGAGAGCGCCGAGCCAGAGGCCGAACCGGACGCGCCGATCGTGCACCGGGGCCTGCGGCTCGCGCTCGACGAGCTCGCGGGTGACCGCGAGCCCGCCGACGCGGTAGTGCGTGCCTGGCTCGGGCTGCAGGCCGCCGCCGAGGACTCGGGCGTCGAGCGGCGCGCGGCCGAGACGCCGACGGAGTTCACGACGCGGGTGATCACCCGCGTGCAGGCCGATGGAGCGGCCGCCGCACAGCTCGTCGAGGTCTACCAGAGTGTGCGCTTCGGCGCGCACGAGATCACCTCGGCAGAGGTGCGCAGGGCGCGCGCTGCGATCGAGAAGCTGCTCGACTCGTGGCACGAGCCGGTCCTGCGGGCGCGGCGATGAGCGCCCTCGTGCGCGGGCGTGTGCTCGGCCCCGCCGTTCTCGTGGGTGTCATCGCGGGCGCGGCGATCTGGTTCTTCGGCGCCGGTCCGTGGTGGGGCTTCACGATCGGCATGGTGGCCGCCGCCTTGGTAGCGGTGTGGCGTGCAGCACCCTCGCTCGAAGAGCCGATCTGGCCGAAGCACCGGCCGGAACCCGCCGACGGTTCGCGCGACGACGTGCACGTGCTCGGCTGGGCGGTCGCCGATCTGCACGGGCACGTGCAGCAGCGCGCCTTCCACCGCGTGCGCGAGGTGGCCCGCAACCGGCTGGCGCAGCGCGGGCTCGACCTCGACGCGGCATCCGATCGCAGTGAGATCGAGGCCCTGATCGGGAAGCGCGCATACGCGACGTTGCACGCTAACGTGTCGAGCATGCCCAGCCAGTCCGCGGTGCTGGCCTGCCTCGATGCGCTTGACGGCATCACCGCGTAAAGGAGCACCGATGACCGACCAAGCCCTGCCCGTCGCCGAGATCTCTCGCCTCGCGAACGAGGTGCTCGACCGCGTCGGCACCGTCGTGGTCGGCATGCGCGCACCGTTGACGACGGCGCTCGCGGCGATCCTCGCGGGCGGTCATGTGCTGTTCGAAGACGTCCCGGGGCTCGGCAAGACGCTCGCGGCCCGCAGCATCGCATCGGCTCTCGGCCTCGACTTCCGCCGGCTGCAGTGCACGCCCGACCTGCTGCCCTCCGACATCACGGGCTCGTACATCTACCAGCCGGGCACCGCCGAGTTCGTGTTCCGGCCGGGGCCGGTGTTCACCGGCCTCTTCCTCGCCGACGAGATCAACCGCACCGCGCCGAAGACCCAATCGGCGCTGCTCGAGGCGATGGCGGAAGGACAGGTGACCGTCGAGGGCAGCAGCTTCCCGCTGCCGAAGCCGTTCCACGTCATCGCGACGAGCAATCCGATCGAGTTCGAGGGCACCTACCAGTTGCCCGAGGCGCAGCTCGACCGCTTCATGGTGCGCCTGTCGGTCGGCTACCCCGACCGCGCGGGGGAGCAGCAGGTCCTGCTCGCCCGAGTCGCGCGCCGACACGAGGTCGCGACGGTCGAGCCCGTCGTCTCTGTCGGCACGCTCGCCGCGATGCAGGCGGGCGTCGAGACGGTGCACGTCGACCCCGACATCGCGGCGTACTGTGTCGACCTCGCGACGGCGACCCGCCGCCACGCAGCCGTTCAGGTCGGCGCCTCGCCGCGCGGTTCGCAGGGCCTCATGCTCGTCGCCCGTGCCCGTGCCGTGATCGCCGGCCGCGACTTCGTGACGCCCGACGACATCAAGGCGATCGCGATCCCGGTGCTCGCGCACCGCCTGTCGCTCACCGCGCAGGCCTGGGCCACCGGAGTGAACCCGCTCGACGTCGTCACCGAGCTGGTCGGCGTCGTCGCAGGGCCGCCCGCGGTCGGCGCGCCGAGCGTATGAGCGCAGGCTCGGGGCCGGCAGCACCGCACCCGCGCTGGCGGTTGACCGTCGGGCAGACCGGCGCGGTCATCGTCGGCATCGTCACGGTCGCCGCCGGCATCGTCAGCGGGCACGCCGACGCGGTCGTCATGGGGCTGCCGCTGCTCATTCTCGCGGCCTGGGCATGGGACAGGCGGCCGCGCGCGGCGTCAGGCGAGCAGGCGATGGATGCCGCACCGAGCGCTCCCACAACGGTCGAGCTCATCGGCGACCGCACCCCGCGCGACGGGGCGCTCGGTTATCGCCTGCGGCTCGACGCCGCGCCCGGCGTCGAAGCCGTGCAGCTGCGCGTGCTCGAACTGGGCGTGCGCCCGCGTGTGCACGTGGTGGCCTCTTCGCCCGGCCGTCCCGTCGAGTTCCGCGGGCGGGTGCGCACACCGCACTCCGGCCCGCAGCGCGTCGTCGCGATCGAGTGGCGGCTCGTCGCGAGCGGTGGGGCGTTCCTCAGCGACATCGACGGACCGGTCTCGTTCGATCGCACGATCACCCCCGCGTTCGCGCCGATCGGCGCGCTGCCGCTGCCGCGGCGTCTCACCGGCATGACCGGCAGCCACGACTCTTCCCGCCCCGGCGACGGCGGCGACTTCCACGACATCGACCGCTTCCGCCCCGGCGACCGGCTGCGCCGCATCGACTGGAAGACGACCGCCAGGCTCGCCCGCGACCCTGGTGAGCTGTATGTACGCCGCACGCGCGCGCAGGCCGACGCGACCGTGTTCGTCATCATCGACAGCGCAGACGACGTCGGTGAGAACGTCGACACCTGGGCGGTCTTCAACCCCGTGGAGAGCGGAACGACGTCGCTCGACGTCACGCGCTCGGCCGCCTCCTCGATCGCGGCGGGCTACCTGCGCCAGGGCGACCGCGTCGCGCTCACCGACCTGGCCGTGCCCGGCCGCGTCGTCCGACCGGGTGCCGGCACGCGGCACCTCGACCGCCTGCTGCGCTCGATCGCGGCGACGGCGCCGTCCGGGGCGCAGCGCACGACGCGGCGTGCGCCGCTCGTGACGCCAGGGGCCGCGGTGTTCCTGCTCTCGACGTTCCTCGACGACCACCCCGCTGTCGCTGCGCTGCAGTTCGCGGCATCCGGCCACCGCGTCATCGCCGTCGACGTATTGCCGCCCGCCCGAACCGACACGCTCACGACTGAGCGCCGCATCGCGCACCGGCTCATCATGATGGACCGTGCGAACCGGCTTACGGCGCTCGCCCGTGGCGGCGTCGAGCTGCTGCCGTGGGGGCTCGACGTCATCGACGCCGAGCGCGAGGCGATGCTGCTCTCTCTGTCGAGGCCGCGGCAGCAGCGAGCCGGAGCCGTGCGGTGAGCACGGAGATCCCTGCATGGGCCGCGCGCGCAGGGCTCGGTGTGCTGCTGCTCGTGCTCGCCGGTGTGCATGCGGGGGATGCCTGGGGCTGGATCGCGGCCGTCGCCGCCCTCGTGGCGGTGGCGACCCCCTGGGTGCAGCTCGCGTGGGTGGCGATGCTGAGCCTCGCCCTGAGCGAGATCGTCGCCCCGGCCGACCCGGCGAACTGGCGCCCCTACGTGATCCTCGCCGGTGTCGCGCTCGCACAGCTGCTCGCAGCACGCGTCGCACTGATCCCTCCACGCGCCCGGGTCGCGGTCGGCGTCTTCGTCAGGCCGTTGCGCGTCATCGCTGCCGCTGTCGTGCCATGCGAGGGCCTGCTCGCGCTTGCGCTCTGGCTGCGCGCGACGCCCCACGCCACCTGGCAGCCCGCCGTGCTGGTCGCCGCCCTCGCCCTGCTCGCACTCGGCGCTCTGCTGTTCGTGAGGCTGCTGCCTCGGCGGTCGTAGCATTGGCGGCGCATCACACGCGGGTGATGATGCCGGATGCCTCCAGCCGCAGCTCTGCGTCCAGACCGAGCCGCTCGAGGAACCCACGGTCGTGGCTCACCACCAGCAGCGCCCCGCGATAGGCCGAGAGCGCCTCGACCAGCCGGTCGATCGAGTCGAGGTCGAGATTGTTCGTCGGCTCGTCGAGGATCAGGAGCTGCGCGGGCGGGTCGGCGAGCAGCAGCCGTGCGAGCGCGACCCGGAACCGCTCGCCGCCTGACAGCGATGAGATCGGGCGGGCGATCGCGTCACCGCGGATCAGGAAGCGCGCGAGCCGGTTGCGCAGCTCGGCCGTGGTCGTGTTCGGGGCCGCGGCGGCGACGGTGTCGAGCACGGTCGCCGTCTCGTCGAGCGTGTCGATGCGCTGCGGCAGGTAGGCGACGCGGTCGGCGAGCATCCCGTCGCCGCTCACCAGCCGTTCGAGCATGGTGGTCTTGCCCGCGCCGTTCGGCCCGGTGAGCGCCACCCGCTCGGGTCCCTGCATGACGAACTCGCGCCCGTCGGCGCCGCGCAGCACGGCGATGCGCCTGCCGCGAGCGACGCCGGGGTCCGGCAGGTCGACGGAGATGCGGTCGTCGTCGCGCACGAGCAGGTCGGCTTCGAGGACGGCGGCCCGCGCCTCGGCCTCGCGCCCGGCGTGCATCCCGCGGATCTTCGCCGCCGACTTCTCGCCCGAGTTCTTGAGCCCGTCGAACATCGCCTTGCCGAAGTCGCCGTTGGCGCGCTTCTTGCGGCCGTCGGCTGCGCTGCGGGCGACCTTCGCCTCGGCTCTGATGCGGTCGCGCTGCTCGACGCGCAGCTTCTGCTTCGCGGTCGCGAGCACCTGGCGCGCGGCGGCCTGCTGCTCGTCGAGCCACGAGCGGTAGGCGCTGAACGGGCCGCCGAAGACGGTCAGGGCGCCGCCGCGCAGCTCTGCGGTGTCGTCCATCAGCTCGAGCAGCGCGGTGTCGTGGCTCACGACGATGAGCGCGCCCCGCCAGCCGCGCACCAGGTCGTAGAGCCGCTCGCGCGCGTCGCCGTCCAGGTTGTTGGTGGGCTCGTCGAGCAGGGCGACGGATGCCCCGCGCAGCCGGATCCCGACGACGCCCGCGAGCATCGCCTCGCCGCCGGAGAGCTCGCCGACGCGGCGGTCGAGGTCGCTGGGGAGTCCCGTGGCGGCGAGCTCGGCGCTTGCGCGCTCTTCGAGGTCCCAGCCGTCGGCGCCGATGACGTCGAAGAGCTCGGGGGAGGCGTCGCCCGCGGTGACCGCGCGCACGGCGTCGACGACGGACCGCACACCGAGGAGGTCGGCGAGCGAGGCATCCGTCTCGACCGTCAGCTGCTGCGGCAGGTAGTCGACCGTGCCGGTGATCGCGACCGAGCCGCGGGTCGGTCTCAGTCTGCCGGCGATCAGGCGCAGCAGGGTGGACTTGCCCGCGCCGTTGGCGCCGATGAGGCCGGTGCGGCCGCGGCCGAAGGCGCCGCTCAACGACGTCATCGCCCGCTCGCCGTCAGGCCAGGTGAAGGTGAGGTCGTTCAGGACGACGGAGGGTGCAGAAGGCATGGAAAAGGCTCCGGTTCGTGTCGAAAGTGATACGCCGACACGGCGGAGCCCCGGGTGCTTTGCGAAGCGTGTTGGGCAGGCGGTGTCAGCGAGTGGTCGCGAAACCGGTGCTGTCCGTCATTCCCTGTCCTTCTGCGTGTTCCCTGGCATTGCGGGTGATCCGCGGGAACAGGCCATCATCTTATCGTGCGCCCACTCGAATTCGATGCCGTCTGGATCAACGGCAGCGTCGGCACCGGCAAGACCACCACGGCCGAGGCAGTGGGGGCCGAGCTCGAGCGGCTCGGCGTGCCCGGTGCCGTGATCGACGTCGACTGGCTGCGCCGTGCGTGGCCCGCACCGGCCGGCGACCGGTTCAACGAAGCTCTGGCGCGAGCGAACATCCGCGCGATCGCGGCGAATTTCCGCGAGCACGGAGCGCGGGTGATCGTGTCGGCTGGCGTGATCGAAGCGGCTGCCGAGCTTGGTCTCGTCTCTGACGCACTTGCGGCACGGCGGATGCTTCACGTGCTGCTGACTCTCGACCCTGTGGTCGCCGCGGCGCGGCTTCAGGCCAGGCATGGCGAGGATGCCGGGCTGGAGTGGCATCTGCGGCGTCACCCCGAGCTCGCCGGAATCCTGGACCGCGCGGGCTTCAAGGACGAGGTCGTCGTCGACACCACCCGGTTGTCGCCGGATGCGGCCGCCAGGGCGATCGTTGCGCGGGTCTTTCCGCCCACAGGTACCCGCATCACCGAATAGTACACATATTCGTCTATACCGCCCTCAATGTCGATGGCGGGTCGTAGCCTGCTGGCATGTCTTCGGTACTCGCCTCGCTTGAGAGCCTCGCCGCCACGGTGGCCGGGGCGCTGCCGTGCGCCGACGACCTCGCGACCCTGACACCCGAAGATGAAGCGCGCGCGACGCAGGTGCTGGGCGGCATCCGCTCGAGCGTCGTCGCGACGATTTCACTGCTGGCCGCCGACATCGAGCGGAAGTCCGCGCGCGAGCTGGGCACCGAGGGTCTTGCACAGAAGCGCGGGTTCAAAGACGGGGTCGGGCTGGTCCAGAACCTCACGGGGGTCGGGCGCGACGAGGCCGTGCGGCTCGTCCGCGTCGGCGGGCTGCTCGAGACGGCGCAGGCCGTCGCGCCGGTGCACAAGGGTGACGATCCGCCGTTCGACGCGGGCGAGCGGTCGATCGCGGCCCTGGCCGCGCTTCCTGGCGCGTGGGACGTGCCGGTGGCGGTCGCCGTGCGGAATCGTTGGCTCAGCGCCGCTCAGGGCGATGCCCTCAGGCAGTCGCTGGGCCCGCCCCAGCTGACCGAGCTCGCGCCCGCGTGGCGCGCGGCGGCGCTGGAGCTGATCGGCGACTGCTGGTCAGGGCAATGGACTCCCGAAGATCTCGCGCGTGCCGCGAAGCGCGTTCGCGCCTCGCTCGACACGCTTGCCGCCGTGCGCGAGGCCGAGCACTGCAAGGAACTCCGATCCTTCAAGCGGTTCGTGCGTGCGAGCGGCATGGTCCACTACGACATCGAGCTCGATCCGGAATCCGACGCGCGCTTCTACGGCCCGATCCGCACGATGCTGTCGCCGCGACTCGGCGGCCCGCGCTTCCGCGACGCCGCCGAGATCGCACGCGCCCGTGAACTCGATGAAGACCCGCGCAGCAACGAGCAGCTCATGGCCGACACGGTCGTCGACCTGGTGGAGTGCGGCGGCCAGTCGGAGAGCAACGTGCTGCTGGCGAGGCATCGGCCCCAGGTGATGGTCGCGCTGACCGCTGCGGACCTCAAGAAGGCGCGCGCGGCACAGGCCGTGTTTCGGGCGCATCACGCGGGCGACCATTCGCACTGCCCGGGCGCCGCATTGGGGCTGAACTGTGCAGGGCCCGACCAGGGAATCGCCTGGATCGACGGGTCAGACACCCCGATCACTGCAACGGATGCCGTGCGGATGCTGTGCGGCGGCGGTTTCACCCCCGTGCTGTTCGACGAGACGGGTCAGGCCATCGATGTCGGGAAAGACCAGCGGCTGTTCACGCTGAGACAGCGGCGCGCGATGGCGAAACGTGACGGCGGCTGCCTCTGGCCCGATTGCCCGATGCCTCCCGATGCGTGCGAGGGCCACCACGACAATCCCTGGGCCGAGAGCTCTGCGAACCACAAGACCGAGACCCGAGACGGCACGCTGTTCTGCAGACGACATCACCTGATGCTCCACAACCACGGTGCGCGCATCGAGAGACGCGGATCGCAGTACTGGCTGCTGTGGCCCGGGCGGGATCCCGTCCTGCTGCACGCGAAGTCGGGCATCCGCGCACAGCTGAGAGCACAGGGAGGGACGCGATGACTGCCGCCGCTGTCCGGTCAGTGCTCGAGCAGCGCGTCGAGCGCGAGGAACTCCGCCGCGAACCGCGCACGCAGCCGCGCCTTCTCGTCATCGTCGCAGAACGCGCCGTCGATTCCGGCGAGCGCGATCGCCTGCGCGCCCGCCGCGTCGATGCCGAAGTCGAGCAGGCCCTCGCTGTACTCGCGGCCGATGTCCGTGCGGAAGAAGACGCCGTCGTCCGTCGAGACCGAGACGTTGAGCCCCGCGCGGATCATGTGCGCGATGCGATGGTCGGCATCGAGCTCCCATTTCGACAGCACCCGCGTCGAGAGCGGGGTCGTCGCGAAGGGCAGGTGCCGATCGCGCAGGCGCGCGGTCAGCTCTGCGTCGTCGAGGACCCGGTAGCCATGGTCGATGCGATCGACACCCAGCACATCGACCGCGATCCGGACATCTTCGGCGGAGGCGGTCGCCGTCTCGCCGGCGTGCGCCGTCGTCTTGAAGCCGTGCCGTTTCGCGAGCGCGTACGCCTCGGCGAAGCGCCCAGGGTCCTCCGTGTTCTCGGGTGTGAGATCGTCCTGGCCGAGCGCGACGACCTCGGCATACGGATGCCTGACCATCTGCTCGACGAGCTCGACGGCGCTGCGCGCCGACTCGCGGCGGTTGATCGCCACGACGATCCGGAAGCCGACGCCGAGGTCGCGTTCCGCGGCCCGCAACCCGTCGATCACGGGGTCGAGGAGCTCGGTGTAGCCGATGCCGCGCGTGGCGAAGTACTGCGGGTTGACGCCGTACTCGCGATAGCGCAGGTTGCCGGCGATCACCGCGGCGCGAACGCCGTCGTAGGCGGTCGTCGCAAGATCATCTGGGGAGCGCAGCACGTCGGTCGCCGCCCGGAAGGCGACGAGGAAGTCTGCGAGGTCGGAGTAGTCGAAGAGCTCGTCGGGGTCGGTCGTCGGAAGCTCTACTCCGTACCGATCCGCGAGCGAGATGAGCCGGGCCGCACTCAGGGTGGAGACGAAGTGGCAGTGCAGCTCGGTCTTGGGGAGCAGCCGAAGGTAGTCCGGGTAGGCCAGCACCTGACCATCGTGACATGCCGGGCCGGGCCGGCCGACAGCCGCGCCCAGCGCAATGTCGGTAGTCGAATCTAGACTCGACGAGTGACGTCCCCCACCTCCTCCGCAGCGTTCGGGCACGTGCATCCGGTCGACTCGCGCGCCAAACTCAGCGTGCGCGGGGCCCGCGTGCACAACCTGCACAACGTCGACCTCGAGATCCCGCGCGACGCACTCGTCGTCTTCACCGGGCTGTCCGGCTCCGGCAAGTCGTCGCTCGCCTTCGACACGATCTTCGCCGAGGGGCAGCGACGCTACGTCGAGTCGCTCTCTGCCTACGCGCGCCAGTTCCTCGGCCAAGTCGACCGGCCCGACGTCGACTTCATCGAGGGCCTCAGCCCCGCCGTGTCGATCGACCAGAAGTCGACGAACCGCAACCCGCGCTCGACCGTCGGCACGATCACCGAGATCTACGACTACATGCGCCTGCTCTGGGCGCGCATCGGCGTCGCCCACTGCCCGGTCTGCGGCGAGAAGATCCAGCGGCAGACCGTGCAGCAGATCGCCGACCAGCTGATGGAGCTGGAAGAGCGCACCCGCTATCAGGTGCTCGCACCGGTCGTGAAGCAGAAGAAGGGCGAGTTCGTCGACCTCTTCAAAGAGCTCGCGGCGAAGGGCTTCGCACGTGTGCTCGTCGACGGCGAGCAGCACGCGCTGACCGAGCCGCCGACCCTCAAGAAGTCGTACAAGCACGACATCTCCGTGATCGTCGACCGTCTCGTCGCCGGGCCCGAGATCCTCGGCCGCCTCACGGACTCCATCGAGACCGCACTGGGTCTCACCGATGGCCTCATCGACGTGAACTTCGTCGACGAGCCCGCGGACTCGCCTGATGCCTGGGTGACCTTCAGCGAGAAGCTGGCGTGCCCCAACGGGCACCCGATCCAGCTGACCGAGATCGAGCCGCGCACCTTCTCGTTCAACGCCCCGTTCGGCGCCTGCCCCGAGTGCTCCGGCCTCGGCGTGCGCATGGCCGTCGACGACGAACTGCTGCTCGGCGATCCCGAGTCGAGCCTCGCCGAGGGCGTCATCATCCCGTGGACCAGCCAGGGGAAGAGCCTCTACCAGTACTACGAGAAGCTGCTCGCCGGCCTCGCACGTGACCTCGACTTCGACCTCGACACCCCGTGGAACAAGCTGCCCGAGCGGGTGCGCAGCGCTGTGCTGCACGGCGAGGACTTCGAGGTGAAGGTCCGCTGGAAGAACCGCTTCGGGCGTGAGATGAGCTACACCAGCGGTTTCGAGGGCGTCGTGCCCTACATCGAACGGCAGTACGCGCAGGCCGAGACCGACACCCAGCGCCAGCGCTGGGCAGAGTTCCTGCGCGAGGTGCCGTGCCCCGTGTGCGGCGGGAAGCGCCTCAAGCCCGAGGTGCTCGCGGTGCTGGTGCACGAGCACTCCATCGCCGACGTCGCCGAGCTGAGCCTCACCGACTCGCGCGAGTTCATGAACAAGCTCAAGCTCACCGAGCGCGAGGCCGTCATCGCCGCCCAGGTGCTGCGCGAGATCAAGCTTCGGCTCGACTTCCTCATCCAGGTCGGGCTCGGCTACCTCAACATGGCACGCGCCGCAGGCACGCTGTCGGGCGGCGAGGCGCAGCGCATCCGCCTCGCGACGCAGATCGGCTCGGGCCTCACCGGCGTGCTGTACGTGCTCGACGAGCCGTCGATCGGTCTGCACCAGCGCGACAACCGCCGGCTCATCGACACGCTCGTCGCGTTGCGCGATCTCGGCAACACGCTCATCGTGGTCGAGCACGACGAAGACACGATCCGAACCGCCGACTGGGTCGTCGACATCGGCCCGGGCGCCGGCGTCAACGGCGGCCGTGTCGTGCACTCCGGCTCCTACGACGAGCTCGTCGACAACCGCGACTCGCTCACCGGCGACTACCTCGCCGGTCGCAAGGCGATCGTCACGCCGTCGAAGCGACGCAAGATCGACAAGAAGCGGATGCTGCAGGTGGTCGGCGCCAACGCCAACAACCTCAAGGACCTGACGGTCGAGTTCCCGCTCGGCGTCTTCACCGCAGTCACGGGTGTGAGCGGCTCCGGCAAGTCGACGCTCGTGAACGACATCCTCTACCGGGTGCTCGCGCAGCGGCTCAACGGCGCCCGCAAGGTCGCCGCCAAGCACACGCGTGTGACGGGCGTCGACAACCTCGACAAGGTCGTGCACGTCGACCAGGCGCCGATCGGCCGCACCCCGCGGTCGAACCCGGCGACCTACACGGGCGTGTTCGACAAGATCCGCACGCTGTTCAGCGAGACGGTCGAGGCGAAGTCGCGCGGCTACCAGCCGGGCCGGTTCAGCTTCAACGTCAAGGGCGGCCGCTGCGAGAACTGCCAGGGCGACGGCACGATCAAGATCGAGATGAACTTCCTGCCCGACGTCTACGTCGACTGCGAGGTGTGCCATGGTGCCCGCTACAACCGCGACACCCTGCAGGTGCACTACAAGGGCAAGAACATCGCCGAGGTGCTCGACATGCCCATCGCCGAGGCTGCGGAGTTCTTCGAGCCGATCAGCGCGATCCATCGCTTCCTCAAGACGCTCGTCGATGTCGGCCTCGGCTACGTGCGCCTCGGCCAGTCCGCGACGACGCTCTCCGGCGGCGAGGCACAGCGCGTGAAGCTCGCCACCGAGCTGCAGCGCCGCACCAACGGCCGCAGCATCTACGTCCTCGACGAGCCGACGACCGGTCTGCACTTCGAAGACGTCCGCAAGCTGCTGCTGGTGCTGTCGAGCCTCGTCGACAAGGGGAACACCGTCATCGTCATCGAGCACAACCTCGACGTCATCAAGAGCGCCGACCACATCATCGACCTCGGCCCCGAGGGCGGCGCGGGCGGCGGCCAGGTGATCGCGACGGGTACACCCGAGCAGGTCGCCCAGGTCGAGGCCAGCTTCACCGGCCAGTTCCTGCGCGAGGTGCTCGGGCTCGACGAGCCGGCGCGTGCGAAGGCATCCGCCTGACCGTGGCACCCAGCGCAGAGACCGCACGCGGAATCACCAACGGTCACGTGCCGTCGCAGACCGTGGCGTACAAGCCGAAGACGGGCGAGATCCCGACATCCCCTGGCGTGTACCGCTTCCGCGACGCGACCCAACGGGTGCTCTACGTCGGCAAGGCGAAGAACCTGCGCGCGCGGCTGTCGAACTACTTCCAGCCGTTACGCAACCTGCACGAGCGCACGCGGCGCATGGTGACGACGGCGGCGAGCGTCGAGTGGACGGTCGTCGGCAACGAGTTCGAGGCGCTGCAGCTCGAGTACACCTGGATCAAAGAGTTCAACCCGCCGTTCAACGTCGTCTTCAAAGACGACAAGTCCTACCCGTATCTGGCGGTGACCCTCGGCGAGAACGTGCCGCGTGCGCTCGTCACGCGCAACCGGAAGGACAAGACGAGCCGCTACTTCGGCCCGTACACGAAGGTCTGGGCGATCCGCGAGACGCTCGACCTGATGCTGAAGGCCTTTCCGATGCGCTCCTGCTCAGACGGGGTGTTCCGTCGCGCCGAGCAGACCGGCCGTCCGTGCCTGCTCGCGGACATCGGCAAGTGCGCTGCGCCGTGCGTCGGCCGCATCACGCGCGAGGAGCACCGCGAGCTCGCGAACGAGTTCGTCGACTTCATGTCGGGCAGCGACCAGCGCTACCTGCGCACGCTGACGAAAGAGATGACGGATGCCTCGGCCGAGCTGAACTTCGAGCTGGCGGCCCGCTACCGCGACCGCATCCAGGCGCTCACCGCCGTGATGGAGAAGACGGCCGTGGTGCTCTCCGACAACGTCGACGCCGACGTCTTCGGAATCGCCCACGACGAGCTCGCAGCGGCGGTGCAGCAGTTCATCGTGCGCGGCGGGCGCATCCGCGGAACGCGCAGCTGGGTCGTCGACAAGGAGCTCGACCTCGAGCTCGCCGACCTGGTCGACACCGTGCTGCAGAACGCGTACGACGGCGACTTCGCGCCGCCGCGCGAGGTCATCGTGCCCGAGGTGCCCGAAGACAGCGAGGTGCTCGAGCAGTGGCTCACAGATCGTCGAACGAAGACCGACGACGCGAGCCGCGGGGGAGCGGTGGCGCTGCGCACAGCCCAGCGCGGCGACAAGGCCCAGCTCGCGCAGACCGCCGAGCTCAATGCCAAGGGCGCGCTCGCGCTCTACAAGACGCGCCGCAGCGCCGACTTCACGGCACGCTCGCAGGCGCTGAACGTCATCCAAGACGCGCTCGGCATGGCCGACGCGCCGCTGCGCATCGAGTGCTACGACGTCTCGCATCTCTCCGGCACGAACGTCGTGGCGTCCATGGTCGTCATGGAGGACGGGCTGCCGCGCAAAGACCAGTACCGCCGGTTCTCGATCCCCGAGACGACGGACGACACCGACTCGATCTACCAGGTGCTCACCCGCCGCCTCGCCTACCTCAAAGAAGAAGCCGCGACCCCGGTCGCCGAACGCGACGACGAGACCGGCGAGACCCGCCGCAAGAAGTTCGCGTACGCCCCGCAGCTGCTGCTCGTCGACGGCGGCCAGCCGCAGGTGAGCGCGGCGAAGCGCGCACTCGACGAGTCGGGGGTGCAGGGCATCCAGCTCGCCGGCATCGCCAAGCGCCTCGAAGAGGTCTGGCTGCCGAACTCCGACTTCCCGGTGATCCTGCCGCGCAACTCGGACGCACTGTTCCTCATCCAGCGCATCCGCGACGAGGCGCACCGCTTCGCGATCACCTACCAGCGCGCCACTCGTAAGCGCGACATCTCGAGCGTGCTCGGCACCGTGCCCGGGCTCGGGCCGGCCCGCGTGAAAGAGCTGCTCGGCCACTTCGGATCGGTGAAGCGCCTGCGCGAGGCATCCGTCGAAGCCATCGCCGAGAGCCGCGGAATCGGCCCCGCCCTCGCACAGGCGGTGCACGAGACCCTGCATGCCGCCGACGGCGAATAGGCTTACGGATGTGACGGCAGCGCCACCACCACCGCAGCAGGAAGTCCTGATCGTCACCGGCATGTCCGGCGCCGGCCGCTCGACGGTGGCGAAAGCCCTCGAAGACCTCGACTGGTTCGTCGTCGACAACCTGCCGCCGCAGATGCTGCGGCCTCTGCTCGACCTCGCCGGCCGAGCCGAGCAGGACACCCCGCGCATCGCCGCCGTGCTCGACGTGCGCGGACGCGACTTCTTCACGGAGCTGCAGGATCTGCTGCCGTCGCTGCGCGACAACGTACGGCTCTCCGTGCTTTTCCTCGACGCGTCGGATTCCGCGCTCGTGCGCCGCTACGAGGCGGTCCGCCGGCCCCACCCGCTGCAGGGCAACGGCACGATCCTCGACGGCATCATGGAGGAGCGCACGCGGGTCAAGCAGCTGCGCGAGTTCGCCGACCAGCTGATCGACACCTCCGAGCTGAACGTCCACCAGCTCACCAACCGCATCCACGACGCGTACAAGACCGAGACGACGCCGGGTGTGCAGGTCACGATGACGAGCTTCGGCTTCAAGTACGGGCTGCCGAGCGACGCCGACATGATCGCCGATGTGCGCTTCCTGCCGAACCCGTTCTGGGTGCCGGAGCTGCGCGCGCTCGATGGAACAGACGAGGCGGTGCGCGACTACGTCTTCGCGCAGGACGGTGCCGAGGAGTTCGTCGAGCTGTGGTCGCGGATGCTTGCGGTCGCGCTTGCCGGCTACCAGCGCGAGAACAAGCGGCACGCCCTGATCGCGATAGGCTGTACCGGCGGCAAACACCGCTCCGTCGCGATCGTCGAGGAGCTGGCGCGGCGGGCTTCTGACCTGCCCGGGGTCGCCGTCAACGTCAAGCACCGTGACCTTGGCCGCGAGTGACGCGGCAGATTGGACGTAACTCAGTGGCACTGACCGCGGACGTCAAGGACGAGCTTCTCTCGGCCCCGGCGGGCAAGACCACGGTACGTGCGGCTGAGCTCGCCACCATCCTCCGGCTCGCCGGCGGCCTGCACGTCATCTCGGGCCGCATCGCGATCGAGAGCGAGCTCGACAGCCCGCAGCTCGCCCGCCACGTCGCCCGCGCCCTCGCCGAGCTCTACGGAGTGCGCTCGGAGGGCACCGTGATCGCCGCGTCCGGCACACGCCGCGCCGACCAGTTCGTCGTGCGCGTCGTCGACGGCGGCGAGACGCTCGCCCGCCAGACCGGCCTGCTCGACGCGCGCCGCCGGCCCATCCGCGGCCTGCCCAACAAGCTCACCACCGGCGCCCGCGACGAGCTCGCGGCCGTGTGGCGCGGCGCCTTCCTGGCCGCAGGCACCCTCACCGACCCCGGCCGCTCCGCGTCGCTCGAGATCACGACGCCCGGGAACGAGACCGCCATGGCGCTCGTCGGCGCTGCCGGCCGCCTCGGCATCGCGGCGAAGGCCCGCGAGGTCCGCGGCGTGCACCGGGTGGTCATCCGCGACGGCGAGGCGATCAGCGGGATGCTTGCGGCGATGGGCGCCGTGGGCACCGTGCGCAGCTGGGAAGAGCTGCGCCAGCGCCGCGAGGTGCGCGCGACCGCGAACCGGCTCGTCAACTTCGACGACGCCAACCTGCGCCGCAGCGCGCAGGCCGCCGTCGCCGCGTGCGCACGCGTCGAGCGGGCGCTCGAGATCCTCGGCCCCGACCTTCCCGACCACCTCAAGTACGCCGGGCAGCTGCGCCTCGCGCACCGTGATGCCAGCCTCGACGAGCTGGGGCACCACGCCGACCCGCCCATGACCAAGGACGCGGTCGCCGGGCGCATCCGCCGCCTGCTCGCGATGGCCGACAAGAAGGCGACCGACCTGGGCATTCCGGGGACAGAGGCGAACCTTCCGCCTGATCTCGAAGAGTGACCTCGAGCCTTATCGGGGCGCTCTCGCGTCACTAGAGTTGAGATCGTCTGTAGAAGATACGAGGAGAAGAGTGAATGGCTGACTACACGCTCGCAGAGCTGCCCTACGACTACTCGGCACTCGAGCCGAACATTTCGGGCCGCATCATGGAGCTGCATCACGACAAGCACCACGCCGCCTACGTGACGGGCGCGAACACCGCCATCGCGAAGCTGGCCGAGGCCCGTGACGCCGGCGACCTCACCAACGTCAACAAGCTTCAGAAGGACCTGGCCTTCAACCTGGCCGGCCATGTGAACCACACCGTGTTCTGGAACAACCTCTCGCCGGACGGCGGTGACAAGCCCGAGGGTGAGCTTGCCGCTGCTGTCGACGAGTTCTTCGGGTCGTTCGACAAGTTCCAGGCGCACTTCACCGCCTCGGCGCTCGGCATCCAGGGCTCCGGCTGGTCGATTCTCGCGTGGGATTCCCTCGGGCAGAAGCTCATCATCGAGCAGCTGTACGACCACCAGGGCAACCTGGCCACCGCGACCGTTCCGCTGCTGCTCCTCGACATGTGGGAGCACGCGTTCTACCTCGACTACGTCAACGTGAAGGCCGACTACGTCAAGGCGTTCTGGAACATCGCGAACTGGGCCGACGTGAATGCCCGCTTCGAGAAGGCGCGCACCACCACCTCAGGTCTGCTGCTTCCGTAGGAATCTTCCGGCGCCCGGCACACGATGCCGGGCGCCGGTTCCGCAACTCCCCACCCTCACCTGCCGGCATCCGCTCGGCATTCAACACACCTGGAGATCCCCGTGTCCGTAAAGATCGGAATCAACGGCTTCGGCCGCATCGGTCGCAACTTCTTCCGCGCCGCGCTCGAGAAGGGCACCGAGCTCGAGGTCGTCGCCGTCAACGACCTCACCGATGCCAAGACCCTCGCGCACCTCCTCAAGTACGACTCGATCCTCGGCACGCTGAAGCACGACGTGAGCGTCGACGGCGACAGCATCGTGGTCGACGGCCACCGCATCAAGGTCCTCGCCGACCGCGACCCCGCGAACCTGCCGTGGGGCGAGCTCGGCGTCGAGATCGTCGTCGAGTCGACGGGCTTCTTCACCAACGGCGAGAAGGCGAAGGCGCACATCGCCGCCGGCGCCAAGAAGGTCATCATCTCGGCCCCCGCGACCAACGAGGACGGCACCTTCGTCATCGGCGTCAACGAGCACCTCTACGAGCCCGAGAACCATCACATCATCTCGAACGCGTCCTGCACGACGAACTGCCTCGCGCCGCTCGCGAAGGTGTTCAACGACAAGTTCGGCATCGAGCGCGGCCTCATGACCACCGTTCACGCGTACACCGCGGACCAGAACCTGCAGGACGGCCCCCACAAGGACCTGCGCCGTGCCCGCGCGGCCGGCCTCTCGATTATCCCGACCTCGACCGGCGCGGCGAAGGCCATCGGCCTCGTGCTGCCCGAGCTGAAGGGCAAGCTCGACGGCTTCGCGCTGCGCGTTCCGACCCCCACCGGCTCGATCACCGACCTCACGGTCACGACGAAGTCGCCGGTCACGGTCGACGAGATCAAGGCCGCTTACAAGGAGGCCGCGGAGGGCCCGCTCAAGGGCATCCTCGAGTACACCGAGGACGAGATCGTCTCGCGCGACATCGTCGGCAACCCGCACTCGTCGATCTTCGACGCGGGCCTCGTGCGCGTCATCGGCGACCAGGTCAAGCTGTCCGCGTGGTACGACAACGAGTGGGGCTACTCGCGCCGCCTCGTCGACCTCGCCGACTACGTGGCCGAGCGCCTCTAGGCGCGGCAGAAAGACCGAGGAAGAGCAGTGGCGCTTCGCACCCTGGACTCCCTGGGCTCGCTCGCAGGCAAGACGGTCGTGGTGCGCCTCGACCTGAACGTGCCGTTGAAAGACGGCGTCATCACCGATGACGGCCGTGTGCGAGCGTCCCTGCCCACCCTCAACGCGCTGCTGTCGCAGGGCGCCCGCGTCGTGGCGATCAGCCACCTCGGGCGCCCCGACGGCGCGCCGGACCCCAAATACTCGCTCGCGCCCGTCGCCGTGCGGCTCTCCGAATTGCTGGGCACGCCCGTCGCGTTCGCGTCCGACACAATCGGGGCGGATGCCGAGGCGAAGGTGGCCGCACTCGCCGACGGCGACGTGCTCGTCCTCGAGAACCTGCGCTTCAACGCGGAGGAGACCTCGAAGGACGAGACGACCCGCGCCGCGTTCGCCGCGAAGCTCGCCGCGTTCGGCGACGTCTTCGTCTCGGACGGCTTCGGCGTGGTGCACCGCAAGCAGGCATCCGTCTACGAGCTCGCGCAAGCGCTGCCGAGCGCAGCCGGCCTGCTGATCGCCGCCGAGCTCGACGTGCTCGACCGCCTCACCGAGAACCCCGAGCGGCCGTACACGGTCGTGCTCGGCGGCTCGAAGGTCAGCGACAAGCTCGGCGTCATCGGGCACCTGCTGCCGCGCGTCGACGCGCTCGCGATCGGCGGCGGCATGCTGTTCACGTTCCTCGCGGCTCAGGGCCACAAGGTCGGCTCGAGCCTGCTCGAGGCGGACCAGATCGACACCGTGAAGGGCTATCTCGCCAAGGCCGAGGAGCTCGGCGTCGAGATCGTGCTGCCCACCGACGTCGTGGTCGCCGAGAAGTTCGGCGCCGACGCCGCGCACGAGGTGCGCGCCGCCGACGACATCGAGGGCTCGCCGTGGGGTTCCGCGGGGCTCGGCCTCGACATCGGGCCCGAGACCTCCGCAGCGTTCGCCGCCAAGATCACCTCGGCGAAGACCGTGTTCTGGAACGGCCCGATGGGCGTCTTCGAGCTCGCGCCGTTCGCGGCAGGCACGAAGGCCGTCGCGCAGGCGCTCACCGAGGTCGACGGCCTCGCGGTGGTCGGCGGCGGCGACTCGGCGGCCGCCGTGCGCGCGCTCGGCTTCGACGACGACCAGTTCGGCCACATCTCCACCGGCGGCGGCGCGAGCCTCGAGTTCCTCGAAGGCAAGAGGCTTCCCGGCCTCGAAGTCCTCGGCTGGGAGGCCTCGCAGTGAGCGACGCGCGCACCCCGCTCATCGCGGGCAACTGGAAGATGAACTTCGACCACCTGCAGGCGATCGCGTTCGTGCAGAAGCTCGCATGGAGCCTGCGGGACGCCCGGCACGACTTCGATGACGTCGAGGTCGCGGTGTTCCCGCCGTTCACCGACCTGCGCAGCGTGCAGACGCTCGTGCAGGCCGACAAGCTCGAGCTGAAATACGGCGGCCAGGACGTGTCGACGCACGTCTCCGGCGCGTTCACGGGCGAGATCTCGGCGACGTTCCTGAAGAAGCTCGACGCCGAGTACGTCATCGTGGGCCACTCAGAGCGTCGCTACCGGCACGTCGAGTCCGATGAGACCATCGCGGCGAAGGCGAAGGCCGCGCGCGACGGCGGCATCGTGCCGCTCATCTGCGTCGGCGAGACCGCGAAGGACCTCGAACGGCACGAGCCGAGCGCGGTGCCAGCGAACCAGCTGCGCGGCGCGCTCATCGACTTCAAGCCCGGCGACGAGTTCGTCGTCGCGTACGAGCCCGTATGGGCGATCGGCGCAGGGTCGCCCGCGACCCCCGAGCAGGCCCAGAACGTGGCATCAGTTCTGCGTGAGGTCGTGCGTCAGGCGGTCGGTGACGAGACGGCCGCGAAGACCCGCATCCTCTACGGCGGCTCGGTCAAGTCCGACAACATCGTCGGGTTCATGAAGTGCCCGGACGTCGACGGGGTCCTGGTCGGCGGAGCGAGCCTCGACGTCGACGAGTTCTCGGCGATCGCGCGCTACAAGAAGCACGCGACGTACTAGCAGACAGGGCGGGTGACGAACCGGCGCTCGCTTATACTGGCAGACGGTGCCGCGCACCCGTATCGCGCGCGCACGCTCACGAAAGGTCCCACACCGTGCAAATCCTCCAGGTCGTCCTGCAGGTGCTCCTCGGCATCACCAGCCTGCTGCTGACCCTCCTGATCCTGCTCCACAAGGGGCGCGGCGGCGGCCTCTCCGACATGTTCGGCGGCGGCATGACCTCGAACCTCGGCGCCTCGGGCGTCGCAGAGCGCAACCTGAACCGCATCACGGTCATCCTCGGCCTGGTCTGGATCGTCTGCATCGTGGTCCTCGGCCTCATCACGCGCTTCACGTCGTAGCCCGCACAGCCGCGACACGCACACGCACACCAGAACATCTAGGAGGAGCAATGGTTTCCGGAGGCAGCGCCATCCGCGGTTCCCGCGTCGGGGCGGGTCCGATGGGCGAGCAGGACCACGGTCACCACGCCGACCGCATCGCCGTCTCGTACTGGGACGCGCTCGGCAACGAGACCGTCCGCTACTTCGCGGCCAATCTGCCCGACGAGGAGATCCCCGACACGATCGACTGCCCGTCATCCGGGCTCCCGGCCGGCCGTGACCGTGAGAACCCGCCGGCCGTCGCAAAGAACGAGCCGTACAAGACGCACCTCGCCTACGTGAAGGAGCGCCGCACCGAGGAAGAGGCTGAGGCCCTTCTGCAGGAGGCGCTGGACAAGCTCCGCGCCCGCCGCGGCACGCTGGCGAGCTAGCAGCAGATACGAGGAAAGCCCCCGCTTCGGCGGGGGCTTTCTCTTGCGCCGGCATCCGCCCTGAGCGCGATGCTGGGACATGCTCTCAAGCCCGCGCCGAGTGGCCCAGCTGATCGCGCTCGCACTCGCCGTCGTCGCCGTGGCGGCGGTGCTGTTCGTTCCGAGCTATTCGATCGAGACGAGCTCGTCAGACCACGGCGCGAGCTATTTCGTCGTGAGCGCCCTGGTCGTCAACGGGCCGGGCATGCTGGTGCCGTTGGGCATCCCGCTTCTCGTCGCCGTCGCCCCCGTCGCCGCCAGGGGCCGCGCGTGGCACCCGGTCTCGATCACCGCCACGGTGCTGCTCGCTGCGTTCGCGGTGATCGGGGCCTTCAGCATCGGCATCTTCTTCGCCCCCGCGGCCCTGGTCGAGATCGTCGCGCTGTTCCTGCACGCGGGGCCGCGTGCGAGAGCCGAGAAGCTCGCGGCTCAGTAGCTCTCGGCGATCAGGTCCTCGGGGACCTCGGCGGCAGCATCCTGGTCGACGAAGAAAGCGGTACGACGGCGGCCCTTGGCGCCGGCGGCCGGCACCTCGAAATACGATGCGCCGGCGAGCGCGAGACCGAGGGCTGATGCCTTGTCGGCGCCCGCCAGCACGAGCCAGACGCGCTCGGACGAATTGATCACCGGCCGGGTCAGCGACAGGCGCAGGGGCGGCGGCTTCGGCGAGTTCTGCACCGAGATCACGGGCACATCCGTGACGCGGATGCCGGGCAGATTCGGGAACAGCGACGCGATGTGCCCGTCGGGGCCGACCCCGAGGAAGGTGATGTCGAACCGCGGCCACTGGCCGCCGTCGGGGGAATGGCGGGCGAGCTCTGCGGTATACGCCGCGACGCCCTCGTCGAGCGAGGCAACCTCGTCGCTCGCCGCGAAGGCGTGGATGTTCTCCGCAGGGACGTCGATGTGGTCGAGCAGCGCCTGGCGCGCCTGCAGCTCGTTGCGGTCGCCGTCCGCCTTGGGAACGAAGCGCTCGTCACCCCACCAGAAGTGCACCTTCGACCAGTCGACGGTGTCGCGCGATGGCGACTCGTTCACGGCGGCGAGCGAGCCGATGCCGATGGTGCCGCCCGTCAGGACCACGTGCGCGCTGCCGTGCTCGGCGATGATGTCGGCCGCCTTGGTGAGGAACCGGGCCGCGACCGAAGCGGCGAGTGCTTGCTTATCGGGGTGGACAAGCACCCGCCGTTCGTTCGTCGTCATAGTTCTCTCAGACTAGCTCCGACCTAGTGGCCGAGAAGCGCGATGCCCTTGGTGATGACCTGGCCGTACAGCTCGTCGGGGTCGAGCCTGCGCAGCTCCTCGGCGAGGCAGTCGCGCAGGTTGCGGCGCGGCAGGGCCAGATCGTGAGTGGGCTGGTTCGGCTGCTTCAGCGTCGCGATGCCCGGAACGTCCCGCTCGAGGTCGATGTCCCCTGAGGCGCGCGTGAGGCGCACGCCGTGGATGCCGCTCGAACCGTTCGCACGGGTGGTGATGTCCTTGTTCACCGGAGCGTCGAGCGCCATGCGCAGCCACGCCGCGAGCAGGTACGTCGATGGGGAGTCCTCCGCCCCGGTCACGTGCACCTGGGTGACCGGCTCGAACGGCGCCTGGTCGAGCGCCGCGGCGAGCTGGGCGCGCCACAGGGTGAGCCGCGTCCAGGCGAAGTCGGTGTCGCCCGGCGCGTAGGTGACCGAGTTGTGGCGGATCGCCGCTGCGGGGTCGGGCTGGCTCGAGGCATCCGTGATGCGCCTGGTCGCGATGCGGCCGAGCGGCGAGTCGGACACCTTGATCGGCGCCTTGCGGGGCCACCAGGCGACCACGGGGGCGTCGGGCAGCAGGAGCGCCGTGACCAGGCCCTCCTCGTCGTCCGCCACGTCGCCGTAGGCGCGCAGGATGATGACCTCGGAGGCGCCGGCGTCGGCGCCCACGCGGATCTGCGCATCGAGGCGGTGGCCCACGGCGGCGATCGCCGGGTCCTCGTCGTCGGCCTTCGCGATCACGATGACGCGCATCGGGTGCTCGCGGGAGGCGTCGTTCGCGGCCTCGATGGCCTCTTCCTCTTCGCCCATCGCGGTCGAGATGACCAGGGTGAGCACGCGGCCGAGGGTGACAACACCGCCCTCGTCGCGGATCTTGACGAGCGTCTTCGCGACGCCGTTCGTCGTGGTGTCGGAAAGGTCGACGATCACGGACGCCTCCAAACTCGGCCGTCGCGGGCCATCATGTCGTCTGCGGACTTCGGGCCCCATGAGCCCGGCTTGTACTGCTCCGGCTGGCCCTGCTTCGCCCAGAACTCCTCGATCGGGTCGAGGATCTTCCAGGACAGCTCGACCTCCTCGTGGCGTGGGAACAGCGGCGGGTCGCCGAGCAGCACGTCGAGGATGAGCCGCTCGTACGCCTCGGGGCTGGCCTCGGTGAACGAGTGGCCGTAGCCGAAGTCCATCGTGACGTCGCGCACCTGCATGCCCGCCCCCGGCACCTTGGAGCCGAAGCGGATCGTGACGCCCTCGTCGGGCTGCACGCGGATCACCAGGGCGTTCTGGCCGAGCGCCTCGGTCTGCGAGCCATCGAACAGCTGCTGCGGCGCACGCTTGAACACGACCGCGATCTCGGTGACGCGGCGCCCGAGGCGCTTGCCGGTGCGCAGGTAGAACGGGACGCCCGCCCAGCGGCGGGTGCCGATCTCGAGCTTGACGGCTGCGTAGGTCTCGGTCGTCGACTGCGGGTTCATGCCGTCTTCGTCGAGGAATCCGAGAACCTTCTCGCCGCCCTGCCAGCCACCTGCGTACTGGCCGCGCGCGGTGGCCTGCGACAGGTCCGCAGGCAGTCGCACGGCCGCCAGCACCTTCTCCTTCTCGGTGCGCAGGTCGTGCGCGTCGAAGCTGATCGGCTCCTCCATGGCGGTGAGCGCGAGCAGCTGCAGCAGGTGGTTCTGGATGACGTCGCGGGCAGCGCCGATGCCGTCGTAGTAGCCGGCGCGGCCGGCCACGCCGATGTCCTCGGCCATCGTGATCTGCACGTGGTCGACGTAGTTGGCGTTCCAGATCGGTTCGTACAGCTCGTTGGCGAAGCGCAGCGCCAGGATGTTCTGAACCGTCTCCTTGCCGAGGTAGTGGTCGATGCGGAACACCGAGTCGGCGGGGAACACCGACTCGACGACCGCGTTCAGCTCGCGCGCCGTCTTGAGGTCGCTTCCGAAGGGCTTCTCGATGACGACCCGGCGCCACTGCCCCTCCTGCGGCTCAGCCAGCTTCGACTTCTTCAGCTGCTCGGTGACGAGCGGGAAGGCCTTCGGCGGGATGGACAGGTAGAACGCGTGGTTGCCGTTGGTGCCGCGCTCCTCGTCGAGGGTGTGGATCGTGTCGGCGAGGCGCTGGAACGCCGCGTCGTCATCGAACTCGCCGGGGACGAAGCGGATGCCCTGGGCCAGCTGCTGCCACACCTCGTCGTGGAACGGGGTGCGGGCGTACTGCTTGACGGCCTCGTAGACGACCTTCTCGAAGTCCTGGTCGACCCAGTCGCGCCGGGCGAAGCCGACGAGGGCGAAGCCAGGGGGCAGCAGGCCGCGGTTGGCCAGGTCGTAGACCGCGGGCATCAGCTTCTTGCGGGACAGGTCACCCGTCACACCGAAGATGATGAGGCCGGACGGGCCCGCGATACGGTTCAGCCGCTGATCGTCGCGGCTGCGCAGAGGATTGTGATCCTTGGTGATCTCCACCGGAGACATTGAGCTCGCTTACTACTCGTTGACCGCGCTGAAGAGGGTCGTGATGTTCGCCTCTGGGTCGGTCAGGTTCAGGGTCAGCACCGGTCGGCCGTGCTCAGCGAGCACAGCGCCGTCACCGGCCGCCTGCGCGTTGATCAGCTGGCCGAAGGTGAACGGGCGGTCGGGGATCTGCAGGTCCTGCGGGTGCGTCGAGGTGATCTGCAGGAAGACGCCGACCGCAGGGCCGCCCTTGTGGAACTGCCCGGTGGAGTGCAGGAAGCGCGGGCCCCAGCCGAAGGTGACCGGGCGCTTCGCGCGCGCCGCGATCAGGTCGCGGATTCCCGCGAGCTGCGGCAGCGCGAGGCGGTCGACGTAGGCCTGCACCGCGACGTACCCGCCGTCGGGCAGCTGCGCGAGCAGCGCACCGATGGCCGAGTCGAGATCGGATGCCTGGGCGAGAAGCCCCTCCGTCGCGCGGACCTCGATGCCGGAGTCCGTGAAGACGGGCGCCGTGGGCTCGGGGGTCGCGTCGAGCAGCGCACGTGCGGCGACCTTGGCGGCCTCGACGTCGGGCTGGTCGAACGGGTTGATGCCGAGCAGCCGGCCCGCGACGGCGGTCGCGAACTCCCACAGCACGAACTGCGAGCCGAGGGAGCCCGAGACGAGGATCTCGCCCTCGTGGCGGTCGCGGCGCAGCAGGTGGAACTCGGTGGCGTCCTCGACGAGGCGGGCGATCTGCAGATCGGCGAGGCCCTCGTCGAGCTCGGGCGCCTCCGTGCCAAGGACGACCGGCAGGACACCGGTGCCGAGCTTGCCCGTGGACTCCGCGATGAGCTGCTCGGCCCAGTCGCCGAAGCCGACCAGGGGGCTGCCGTCGGTGACGATGCCGAGCTTGCCCTTCGACGCCATCGCGGCGCCGAGGATGAGGCCCGGGTTCTTCTCGTCGTCGACGGCGAGCTCGCGCAGCACGGCCTCCGCCTCGAGCAGCAGCTCGTCGAGGTCGACGCCGGCGAGGCCGGAGGGCACGAGGCCGAAGGCGGTGAGAGCCGAGTAGCGGCCGCCCACGTTGGGGTCGGCGTTGAACACCGTGTAGCCGGCCTCGCGGGCGCTCACGTCGAGCGGCGAGCCGGGGTCGGTCACGATGGCGATGCGCTCGAGCGGGTCGATGCCCGCGTCGCGGAACGACTTCTCGTAGATCCGCTTGTGGCTGTCGGTCTCGAGCGTGCCGCCGGACTTCGACGAGACCACGACGGCGGTCGTCGCGAGGCGGTCGCCGATCGCGGCGAGCACCTGGCCGGGGTCCGTGGTGTCGAGGATCGTGAGCTCGACGCCCTCGGTGTTCGTGATGACCTCAGGGGCGAGCGACGAGCCGCCCATGCCGCCGAGCACGATGTGGTTCACACCGGCCGCGCGCAGCTTGTCGCGCAGCGCGTAGATGTCGGCGACGAGCGGCCGCGAGATGTTCACGGCGTCGATCCAGCCGAGGCGCTTGCTCGCCTCTGACTCGGCGTCCGGGCCCCACAGCGTGGGGTCCTGGGCGAAGACGCCCGACGCGACGAGGTCCGTCACGAGCGCGGGAAGGGCGGCCTCGACGGCCTCCTTCACCGCGCCGCTGACGTGGATCTGGACCGTCACTTGGCGGCCTCCAGCGAGGACTCGAGCGCGCCCTGCACCGAGGCGACGAGCTCGTTCCACGAGGCGATGAACTTCTCGACACCCTCGGTCTCGAGCACGGCGACGACATCCTCGTAGCTGACGCCGACCTTGGCGACCTCGTCGAGCACGGCGGCGGCCTCGGTGTAGGCGCCGGTGATCGTGTCACCCGTGACGACCGCGTGGTCGAAGGTGGCCTCGAGCGTCTTCTCGGGCATCGTGTTCACGACGCCGGGGGCGACCAGGCCGGTCACGTAGAGGGTGTCGGGCAGGCTCGGGTCCTTGACGCCGGTGGAGGCCCACAGCGGGCGCTGCAGGTTGCCGCCCGCGGCGAGCAGACCCTGGGCGCGCTCGGTGCCGAACTCCTGCTCGAAGAGCTGGTACGCGAGCACCGCGTTGGCGACGCCCGACTTGCTCTTGAGTGCGAGCGCCTCGTCGGTGCCGACCGCGGTCAGGCGCTTGTCGATCTCGGTGTCCACGCGCGAGACGAAGAACGACGCGACCGACTGGATCTTCGAGATGTCGATGCCCGCTGCCTTCGCCGTCTCGAGACCGGTCAGGTAGGCGTTGATGACCTCGCGGTAGCGCTCGAGCGAGAAGATCAGCGTGACGTTGACGCTGATGCCCTTGCCGATGACCGCGGCGATGGCCTCGAGGCCCTCCTTGGTGGCGGGGATCTTGATCAGCGCGTTCTCTTTGCCGACCTTCGCCCACAGCTCCTCGGCCTGTGCGATCGTGCCGGCCGCGTCGTTGGCGAGCAGGGGCTCGACCTCGATCGAGACGCGGCCGTCGACGCCGTTCGTGGCGTCGTAGACCGGCTTGAAGATGTCGGAGGCGTCGGCGACGTCGGCGGTGGTCAGCTCGAAGATGGCCTCGGTGGCCGACTTGCCGGCGGCGGCGAGCTGGGCGAGCTTCTCGGTGTAGCCCTCGCCCTTGCCGATCGCGGCGGCGAAGATGGTCGGGTTCGTGGTGACGCCCGTGACGTTCTTCTCGTCGATGAGCTTCTGAAGGCCGCCCGAGCTGATGCGGGTGCGCGACAGGTCGTCCAGCCAGATGCTGACGCCCGCTGCGGAGAGCTGTGCGGTGGGAGTAGTCATGTTCTCGTTCCTCTACTTCTCGTTGGCGGCGAGAGATTCCTTCGCCGCCGCGACGACGGACTCCGTCGTCATGCCGAACTTCTCGAACAGGGTCTTGTAGTCGGCCGACGCACCGAAGTGCTCGATCGAGACGATGCGGCCCCTGTCGCCGACCCAGGTGTGCCACGGCAGCGCGATGCCCGCCTCGACCGCGACACGGGCGGTGACGGATGCCGGGAGCACCGACTCCTTGTACTCGGCGCTCTGCTCGGCGAACCACTCCTGGCTCGGCACCGACACGACGCGCGCGTTGATGCCCTCGCCTGCGAGCACCTGGCGCGCCTCGACGGCGATCTGGAGCTCGGAGCCGGTCGCGATCAGGATGATGTCGGGGGTGCCGTTCGGCGCCTCGGCCAGCACGTACGCGCCCTTGCCGACGAACTTCGCCGACGCGAAGGTGTCGCCGCTCGCCTCGCCGGCGCCGCGCTCGAACACCGGCAGGTTCTGCCGGCTGAGAGCGAGGCCGACGGGGCCGCCGCGGCGCGAGAGGGTCTCGAGCCAGGCATACGCCGTCTCGTTCGCGTCACCGGGGCGCACGATCGCGAGGTTCGGGATCGCGCGCAGCGCGGCGAGGTGCTCGACCGGCTGGTGCGTCGGGCCGTCTTCGCCGAGGGCGACCGAGTCGTGCGTCCACACGAAGATCGACGGGATGTCCATGAGCGCCGCGAGGCGCACGGCGGGGCGCATGTAGTCGGCGAACTGCAGGAAGGTGCCGCCGTAGGAGCGGGTCTTGCCATGCAGGGTGATGCCGTTCAGGATCGAGCCCATCGCGTGCTCGCGGATGCCGAAGTGGAGGATGCGGCCGTAGGGGTTGCCCTGGCCCCACTCGGGAGTGGTGATCGACGACGGCAGGAACGAGCCACCGCCCTCGATGGTGGTGAGGTTCGACTCGGCGAGGTCGGCCGAGCCGCCCCACAGCTCGGGCAGCTGAGCGGCGAGGGCGTTGATCGCCTTCCCGCTCGCCGCGCGGGTCGAGACGTCCTTGCCGGCCTCGAACACGGGAAGCGCGGCCTCGAGGCCCTCGGGCAGCTCGCCCGCCTCTAGGCGGTCGAACAGCGCCTTGCGCTCAGGGTTGGCGGCGGCCCATGCGTCGAAGCCGACCTGCCACTCGGCGCGCTGCGCCTTGCCGCGCTCGATCGCGCCACGGGTGTGCGCGAGCACCTCGGGGTCGACGTCGAAGCTCTTCTCGGGGTCGAAGCCAAGGGCCTTCTTGACCCCGGCGACCTCTTCGGCGCCGAGCTTGGCGCCGTGCACCTTGCCGGTGCCCTGCTTGGTCGGCGACGGGTAGCCGATGAGGGTCTTCAGGATGATGATCGACGGCTTGTCGGTGACGGCCTTGGCCGCCTCGATGGTGTCGAACAGCTCCTGCACGTCTTCGTGGTACGAGCCGGACTTGAACCAGTCGACCGTGTGGACGTCCCAGCCGTACGCCTCGTAGCGCTTCGCGGTGTCCTCGGACAGGGCGATGTCGGTGTTGTCCTCGATGGAGATGTGGTTCTTGTCGTAGATGACGACGAGGTTGCCGAGTTGCTGGGTGCCGGCGAGCTGGCCGGCCTCGCTCGTGACGCCCTCTTCGATGTCGCCGTCGCCGGCGATGACGTACACGTGGTGGTCGAACGGCGATTCGCCGGCCGGGGTCTCCGGGTCGAACAGGCCGCGCTCGTAGCGCTGCGCGAAGGCGAAGCCGACGGCTGATGCCAATCCCTGCCCCAACGGGCCGGTCGTGATCTCGACGCCCTTGGTGTGGCGGTACTCGGGGTGGCCGGGAGTCAGGGAGCCCCAGGTGCGCAGCGCCTCGATGTCGGAGAGCTCGAGGCCCCAGCCGCCGAGGTAGAGCTGGATGTACTGGGTGAGGGAGGAGTGGCCGACCGAGAGGATGAAGCGGTCCTGGCCGATCCACTGGTCGTCGCTCGGGTCGCGGCGCATGATCTTCTGCCACAGCAGGTAGGCCGCGGGGGCCAGGCTCATGGCGGTGCCGGGGTGGCCGTTTCCGACCTTCTCCACCGCGTCGGCCGCGAGAACGCGAACCGTGTCGACCGCCTTGTTGTCAATGGAATCCCATTGCAGAGCTGCCACTGGACCTGACCCTTCACTATTCAGTGCGATCGGGTCCTGTTTCCACACCCGCCGCTTGTATCGGTTGTGCCGCCACGGACTTCATTGGCAACCGCGGCGTCTCGCAGACTTCTCCCAGCCGGAAGGTTGGAATGTTGATTCGTCTGTCGAAAGCCGCGGAAGGCGAGCACCCAACATCATAGTCGCGCCCGTGCATCCCAAGGGCACCCCTCGCGCGTGAACTAGACTCGACGCGAAACAAAACCCCCTTCGAGGAGCCATGGGCATTGCCGTAGAGCACCAGGCGGAGACGCCGGTCCGCATTGGCTTCAGGCGCAAGGCGCTGGCCTACGTCGCGCTGACCAAGCCGCGCGTGATGGAGCTGCTGCTCGTCACGACGATTCCCGTCATGATCCTGGCGGCGCACGGGCTGCCGAGCGTCTGGCTGATCATCGCGACCGTCATCGGCGGCGCGCTGTCCGCCGGCAGCGCCGCGAGCTTCAACATGTACATCGACCGCGACATCGACGCGGTCATGAAGCGCACCAAGAACCGGCCGCTCGTCACGGGTGAGCTGAGCCCGCGCGAGGCATACGTCTTCTCTTGGCTCCTCGGCATCGCCTCGACCGTGTGGCTCGCGCTCACGACCAACCTGCTGGCCGCCGCGCTGTCGGTCGTCGCGATCCTGTTCTACGTCTTCGTCTACACGCTGTGGCTCAAGCGCCGCACCGCGCAGAACATCATCTGGGGCGGCATCGCCGGCTGCTTCCCGGTGCTCATCGGCTGGTCGGCCGTGACCGCGAGCCTCGACTGGGCGCCGGTCATCCTGTTCCTCGTCGTGTTCCTGTGGACGCCGCCGCACTACTGGCCGCTCTCCATGAAGTACCGCGACGACTACAAGGCGGTCGGCGTGCCGATGCTCGGCGTCGTGCGCGGCCGCGCGCAGGTCGGCCTGCAGGTCATCCTGTACGCGTGGGCGACCGTCGCGTGCTCGCTTCTGCTCATCCCGGTGGCGAACATGGGCTGGGTCTACGCGATCGGCGCCGCGGCCTCCGGCGGCTGGTTCATCTACGAGACGCACCGCCTCTACCACCTGGCGATCCGGCACGAAGACGTCTCGCCGATGCGCGTCTTCCACGGTTCGATCACCTACCTCTCGATCCTGTTCCTCGCGGTCGCGATAGATCCCCTCATCCACCTCTGATGCGCACTCCTCTCGGCTGGGCAGCTGACCGCTGGACCCTGAGCCCGCGCGTGCTGCGCTGGGCGACCACCTTCGCCCTCGTCATGGGCGTGCTCATCGTGCTCGGCGGCGGCATCGTCCGCGTCACGGGCTCCGGCCTCGGCTGCCCCACCTGGCCGGAATGCGAGGCCGGCTCGCTGACGGCGACGCCCGAGCTCGGCATCCACGGCTTCATCGAGTTCGCGAACCGCACCCTGACCGACGTGCTGGTCATCTCGGTCGCGTGCGTGATCATCGCCGCGCGCCTGCAGAAGCCGCGGGTGCGCAGCATCACGCGGCTCGCGTGGAGCCAGTTCTGGCTCGTCGTCGCCAACGCCGTCGTCGGGGGAGTGAGCGTGCTCGCGAAGCTCAATCCCTACGTCGTCGCGCTGCACTTCATCATGGCGATGGCGCTGCTGACCGCGATCGCGCTGACCTGGCACCGCGTGCACGAGCAGCCGGACCGGCCACGCGAGGTGCGGTCCGTCGCCAAGTCGCTCAGCTGGCTCACCCTCGCCGTGACCTTCGTGCTGATCTGCGCGGGCACCCTCGCGACGGGCTCCGGCCCGCACTCGGGCCAGGCGCCGGACGGCTCACCCGTGCAGCGCATGGGCTTCGACTGGCTGGCCGTCACCTGGGTGCACGGCCTGCTCGCAGGAGCGACGCTGGCCTTAGGCATCCTGCTCGTCCTGATCCTGCGCGCACCGGGCGAGAAGGTGGCGCGCGAACGGGCTTGGTTCTTCGTCGCGGCCGTCGTCGTGCAGGGGGTCATCGGCGTCGTGCAGGCGACGACCGGGCTGCCGGCCGTGCTGGTGATCCTCCATGTCGTCGGGGCCGGCCTCGTCTGGATCGGCGCCGTCCGCCTCATCCTCGACGTGCAGCCCGGCCTGTTCCCGTCCGTGCACATTGGCGGTCCCGGCGCAGTCACGGCTGATTCAGCGCAGGCGCGCGCAGCAGTTCGATAGACTTGCAAGGTTCATGGGTGCGCCACCGCGTGCCCCCAAGCCATCCGCACAATCGCCGACTGCAACGGACTCGTGACCGTCGCGCTCATGGCGGCGAGCCGGTCTGATAACCGGTCACGGGCGGCAGATAGCGAGGTTAAAACATGTCAGACGTTCTCATCGACCGTCCTGAGCTCGCCGGCCTCGGCCAGTACGAGTTCGGGTGGGCGGACTCGGACGCGGCTGGGGCATCCGCCCGCCGCGGTCTGTCGCAGCAAGTCGTCAGCGACATCTCGGCGCTCAAAAGCGAGCCGGAATGGATGCTGCAGCGCCGCCTGCGCGCGCTCGAGACCTTCGGGAAGAAGCCGATGCCCACGTGGGGCGCCGACCTCTCCGACATCGACTTCGACAACATCAAATACTTCGTGCGGTCCACCGAGAAGCAGGCCCAGTCATGGGAGGACCTCCCTGAGGACATCCGCAACACGTACGAGAAGCTCGGGATCCCCGAGGCCGAGCGCCAGCGCCTCGTCGCCGGTGTCGCCGCCCAGTACGAGTCCGAGGTCGTCTACCACCAGATCCGCGAGGACCTCGAGGCGCAGGGCGTCATCTTCCTCGACACCGACACCGCGCTGAAGCAGTACCCCGAGATCTTCGAGGAGTACTTCGGCACCGTCATCCCCGCCGGCGACAACAAGTTCGCGGCGCTGAACACCGCGGTGTGGTCGGGCGGCTCCTTCGTCTATGTGCCGAAGGGCGTCCACGTCGAGATCCCGCTGCAGGCCTACTTCCGCATCAACACCGAGAACATGGGCCAGTTCGAGCGCACGCTGATCATCGCCGACGAGGGCTCGTACGTGCACTACATCGAGGGCTGCACCGCCCCGATCTACAAGAGCGACTCGCTGCACTCCGCCGTCGTCGAGATCATCGTGAAGAAGAACGCCCGCGTGCGCTACACGACGATCCAGAACTGGTCGAACAACGTCTACAACCTGGTCACCAAGCGCGCCATCGCCCACGAGGGCGCGACCATGGAGTGGATCGACGGCAACATCGGCTCCAAGGTGACGATGAAGTACCCGTCCATCTACCTGGTGGGCGAGCACGCCAAGGGCGAGACCCTCTCCGTCGCCTTCGCCGGCCCCGGCCAGCACCAGGACGCCGGCGCGAAGATGATCCACATGGCGCCGTACACGCAGTCGTCGATCGTCTCGAAGTCGATCGCCCGCGGCGGCGGCCGCGCCGGCTACCGCGGCGAGGTGCGTGTCGACCCGAAGGCCCACCACGCGGCGAACACCGTCCGCTGCGACGCCCTGCTCGTCGACACCATCTCGCGGTCGGACACCTACCCGGCCATCGACATCCGCGTCGACGACGTGCAGCTCGGCCACGAGGCCACCGTGTCGAAGGTCTCGGAGGAGCAGCTCTTCTACCTGATGAGCCGTGGCCTGCCGGAGGACGAGGCGATGGCGATGATCGTGCGCGGCTTCATCGAGCCGATCGCCCGCGAGCTGCCCATGGAGTACGCCCTCGAGCTCAACAAGCTCATCGAGATGGGCATGGAAGGATCGGTCGGCTAAGCGTGAGCACGACATACACCGAGACCGAGGTCCCGGCGCTGCCCAGCGCGCCGGTGCAGACCCGCTCAGAGCGCCCGACCTCCGTCGATGTCAACGACTTCGACGCCGTCACCGGCCGCGAGGTGCAGTGGAAGTACACCCCGGTCGGTGAGCTCACCGAGCTCACCGAGGGCGCGCTGAACGGCGCGTCCTATGACTTCACGGTCGTCAACACGGGCGGCATCCGCACATCATGGGTCGGCCGCGACCACAAGCTGGTCGGCTCGGCCGGCCTGCCGGAGGACCGTGCCAGCGCCAACGCCTGGACGCACTTCGAGCGCGCGCTGCTGATCGAGCTGTCGAGCGAGACCAGCTTCGAGGCCACGCTGACCAGGGCATCCCTCGGCACCGCCGCGCGCGGCGCGCACACGATCGTGTCGGTCGCCCCCAACACGCACGCGACGCTCGTGCTCGAGAACCGCGGCGACGCGTTGCTCACCGAGAACGTCGAGATCGTGGTCGGCGACGGCGCGAACCTCACGCTTGTGAGCGTGCAGGACTGGTCGGATGCCTCGAAGCACGTCGCCGCGCACTTCGCGAAGGTGGGCCGCGACGCGAAGCTCAAGCACGTCGTCGTCTCGCTCGGCGGGAAGATCGTGCGCCTCAACCCGTCCGCCCGACTCGCCGGCCCCGGCGCCGACACCGAGCTGCTCGGCGTGTACTTCGCCGACGCGGGTCAGCACCTCGAGCACCAGGTCTATGTGTTCCATGAGGCCGCCAACGGGAAGAGTCGCGTGACCTACAAGGGCGCGCTGCAGGGCGAGGCCGCGCACACCGTGTGGATCGGCGACGTGCTGATCGGGCCGGACGCGGTGGGCACCGACTCGTACGAGCAGAATCGCAACCTCGTGCTCACCGAGGGCACGCGCGCCGACTCGGTGCCGAACCTCGAGATCGAGACCGGCGACATCGCCGGGGCCGGCCACGCGAGCGCGACCGGCCGCTTCGACGACGAGCAGCTCTTCTACCTGCAATCGCGCGGCATCACGGAGGACGAGGCGAGGCGTCTGGTCGTCCGCGGATTCCTGGTCGAGATCATCCAGCAGATCGGCGTCGCCTCGCTCGAGGAGCGACTGAACGCCGCGATCGAGCAGGAGCTGGCCGGGGGTGCTCGCTAGTGGCATCCGTCAAGGTCTGCGCCTTCGATGACCTGGTCGTGAACCAGGCCAAGCGCGTCGTCGTCGAGGGCGTCCCGATCGCCGTCGTGCGCGACGCGACGGACAAGGTCTACGCGATCGGCGACACCTGCACGCACGGCGACATCTCGCTGGCCGAGGGCTTCGTCGAGGGCGACACCATCGAGTGCTGGGCGCACGGCTCACAGTTCTCGCTCACCAGCGGCAAGCCGCTCAACCTGCCGGCGTACGAGCCGGTCCCAGTTTTCGAGGTCGAGATCGCCGACGGCGACATCCTCATCGACCCCAGCCTGAAGAAAGTGAATTCGTAATGTCTGTTCTCGAGATCCGCGACCTGCAGACCACGGTCGAGACCGAGCAGGGCACCAAGCAGATCCTCCGCGGCGTCGACCTCACCGTGAAGTCGGGCGAGATCCACGCTGTGATGGGCCCCAACGGCTCGGGCAAGTCGACCCTCGCCTACACGATCGCCGGCCACCCGAAGTACACCGTCACGGGCGGCACCATCACGCTCGACGGCGAGGACGTGCTCGCGATGACCGTCGACCAGCGCGCCCGCGCGGGCCTCTTCCTCGCCATGCAGTACCCGGTCGAGATCCCCGGTGTGACCAACACCAACTTCCTGCGCACCGCGAAGACCGCGATCGACGGCGAGGCGCCGTCGATCCGGCAGTGGACAAAGGACGTCAAGGGCGCGATGGAGAAGCTGCGCATGGACCCGTCGTTCGCGGCCCGCAACGTCAACGAGGGCTTCTCGGGCGGCGAGAAGAAGCGCAACGAGATCCTGCAGCTCGAGCTGCTGAAGCCCCGCTTCGCGGTGCTCGACGAGACCGACTCGGGCCTCGACGTCGATGCGCTCAAGATCGTCTCGGAGGGCGTGAACCGCGCGCACCAGGCATCCGACCTCGGCATCCTGCTGATCACGCACTACACGCGCATCCTGCGCTACATCAAGCCGGACTTCGTGCACGTCTTCGTCGCCGGCAAGATGGCGGAGGAGGGCGGCCCCGACCTCGCCGAGCGCCTCGAGGAAGAGGGCTACGACCGCTATGTCGACGCCCTCAACGTGAGCTGATCATGGCCACCGCACTCGCTCCGGAGAAGTTCGACCAGGTCGTCGAATCGCTCAAGGACGTGATGGACCCCGAGCTCGGCGTCAACGTCGTCGACCTCGGACTCATCTACGATCTCGCGTGGGACGACGAGCACGACGCGCTCATCATCTCCATGACGCTGACCAGCGCCGGCTGCCCGCTCACCGACGTGCTCGAAGAGCAGACCGGTGAGGCGTTGGACGGCGTCGTCGAGCGGTTCCGAATCAACTGGGTGTGGATGCCGCCGTGGGGCCCCGAGCGGATCACCGACGACGGGCGCGACATGATGCGCGCGCTCGGCTTTTCTATTTAGGCAGGACCATGGCGATCTGATGCTGGCGGTTTCGAACCTCGAAATCCAGGTCGGCGCCCGCACTCTCATGTCGGGCGTCGATTTCCGTGTTCAGAAGGGTGACAAGATCGGCCTCGTCGGCCGCAACGGCGCCGGCAAGACCACCCTCACCAAGGTGCTCGCCGGCGATCTCGCGCCCGCCGACGGCACCGTGACGCGCTCGGGCGAACTCGGCTACCTGCCGCAGGACCCGCGCACCGGCGACCCCGAGATGCTCGCGCGCACCCGCATCCTCGACGCGCGAGGTCTCGGCACGCTGAATCTGCAGATCCACGAGCAGACCTTCAAGATGTCGGATGCCGACCCCGCGGTCGCCGACAAGGCGATGCGCCGCTACGCCACCCTTCAGGAGCGCTTCGAGGCGCTCGGCGGCTACGCGGCCGAGGCCGAGGCCGCCTCGATCGCGAGCAATCTCAACCTGCCCGACCGCATCCTCGACCAGCCGCTGAAGACGCTCTCGGGCGGTCAGCGGCGCCGCATCGAGCTCGCGCGCATCCTGTTCTCCGACGCCGAGACGATGATCCTCGACGAGCCGACCAACCACCTCGACGCCGACTCCGTCGTGTGGCTGCGGGAGTTCCTCAAGAACTACCAGGGCGGCTTCATCGTGATCTCGCACGACGTCGTCCTCGTCGAGGAGGCCGTCAACAAGGTCTTCTACCTCGACGCGAACCGCGCCGTCATCGACATCTACAACATGGGCTGGAAGAAGTACCTCGCCCAGCGCGCCTCCGACGAGGAGCGTCGCAAGAAGGAGCGCGCAGGCGCCGAGAAGAAGGCGTCCGCGCTGCAGCTGCAGGCCGCGAAGTTCGGCGCGAAGGCGACCAAGGCCGCCGCCGCGCACCAGATGATGGCGCGTGCCGAGAAGCTGCTCTCCGGCCTCGACGAGGTGCGCCAGGTCGAGCGGGTCGCGAAGCTCCGCTTCCCGGAGCCTTCACCGGTCGGGCGCACGCCGCTCAAGGCATCCGATCTCTCCAAGTCCTACGGGTCGCTCGAGATCTTCACCGCCGTCGATCTCGCGATCGACCGCGGGTCGAAGGTCGTGATCCTCGGCCTCAACGGGGCGGGGAAGACGACACTGTTGCGCATCCTGGCGGGCGTCGACGCGCCCGACACGGGCGAGCTCGAGCCGGGCCACGGACTGAAGATCGGGTACTACGCACAGGAGCACGAGACGCTCGATGTCGCCCGCTCGGTGCTGCAGAACATGGTGTCGGTGTCGTCGCACCTCACCGAGACCGAGGCCCGCAAGGTGCTCGGCTCGTTCCTGTTCTCCGGCGACGACGTTCACAAGCCGGCCGGCGTGCTGTCGGGCGGCGAGAAGACGCGTCTCGCGCTCGCGATGCTCGTCGTGTCGTCGGCGAACCTGCTGCTGCTCGACGAGCCGACGAACAACCTCGACCCCGCATCGCGTGAGGAAATCCTCGACGCGCTCGCGCACTACTCGGGCGCCGTCGTTCTGGTCTCGCACGACCCGGGTGCCATTGAGGCGCTGAATCCCGAGCGCGTGCTGATCATGCCGGAGGGCACCGAGGACCTCTGGACCCCCGACTACGTGGAGCTCGTCGAGCTGGCGTAAGGAACCGCCAAGCAACTCGCGAGAAGATCTACGCAGTGTCCGATCGTCGCCCTCAGGGCTCCCTGCAGCGCCGCCAGAGCGGCGCCGTGGAGAGGCGACGCCCCGGCGCACTCGAGCGCAAGACCGCGGCGGTCTACGACACGACCACCGAGGGCATGGTCGGGTGGGAGTTCACCCGTACGCGGCGGTGGATTCTGTACATCGTGGCCGCCGTCGTGTTCGCGGCGATCTGCGGCTTCCTGTCGCACTGGCAGTACGACCGCGGCCAGCAGGCCACCCGTTACAACACCCGGGTCGCGGCCAACTTCGATGCGACTCCCGTCACGCTCGACAGCGTGCTGCCGACCCTCGACTCCTATGACGCCCACGACATCTGGAAGCCGGTCACGGTGACGGGGGAGTACCTCGCGAGCGACCAGCTGTTCGTGCGCACCCGGCCGTGCGGCGATGACACCGGCTTCGAGGTGCTGACCCCGCTCAGACTCGACAGCGGCAGGATCTTCATCGTCGACCGCGGCTGCATCGACGCGGGCTCCGACCCGCAGCGGCCGAAGGCCGAGCCGAAGCCTCCGGCCGGCACGGTGTCGCTTGTCGCGCGCATCGAGCCGGGGGAGTCCACCAAGGGTTCGACCCCGGCGATCAAGAACCAGATCGAGTCGATCGACCTCGCCCAGATCAAACAGCGTCTCGGCGACGGCGCGGTCTACACCGGCGCCTACGGCCTCCTCGACACGCAGACGCCGGCCTCGGCGACCGCGCTCACGACGGTGATCAGCGGTGCGCCCACCGTCGGCACCGTCATCCACTGGTCCTACATGGTGCAGTGGGTGCTGATCGCGATGATCGGCTTCGCGGGCCTCTGGTATGGCATGCGCACCGAGTTCCGGCGCATCAACGCCGACCACCCCGAAGAGCGCGAGCGCGCCCGCAAGCGGCGTCAGCGGGCGGCGAAGAAGAAGTTCACCGACGCCGAGGTGGAAGACGAGCTGCTCGACGGCTTCATCCCCCTCTCCCGCTGGGGGATCGAGGGGAAGGTCGCCATCGCGCCGCCAGGGCCACGCCCGCGCGCGTCGATCGATGCGAGCGCGCCCGAGTCGAATGAGCGCCCTGCCAGGCGCAGCGGCCCCGACGTGATCGTCATCCAGCCGAGTGAGCAGGCGCCTCAGGCTCCTGACTCAACGGACTGACCGACACCGGGAAGCCGCGCGAGCTCAAGAATCCGTTCAAGAACTCGCGATGCTCGTCGCACGCGAGCCAGGTCTTGCCGCGATCGCCCGTATGGATCTGGGGATTCCGCCAGTCGATGCGCCAGACCGCGGCCTCACGGCACCCGGACCGCGAGCACTCGCGCGCGCCGGGCTCGCCGAACAGGCTCATCGCCGGTCGTCGTGCCGCACGAGCGCGCCGGGCCGCTCGACCTGGCCGCCGTCGCCCACCTGCACGGCGTTCGCGACGACGACGGCGAAATACGGCAAGAAGATCGCACCGACCGCCGGAATGAGCAGCCACCAGCCCCGCACCCAGATGCAGGCGAGCACGCACAGCACGCGGACGCCCATCATGATCGAGTACTCGATCATGCGCTTGCGGCGCTCTGCGTCGGGCGACGGCGGCAGGGAGGTGATGGTATGCGCGGTGGCTTTCATGGGCTTCGGTCAAGCCTACGTCTCGCCTGCCAATACGATTCCCGTATGCCTCACATCACCACCCCCCGCACCGTGCTGGTCACCGGCGGAAACCGCGGAATCGGCTTCGCCATCGCCCAGGAGTTCGTGGCCAAGGGCCATCGCGTCGCCGTCACGGCGCGCTCGGGGGAGGGCCCGGAGGGCACGCTCACGGTGCGCGCAGATGTGACGGATGCCGCGGCCGTCGACGCCGCGTTCAGCGAGGTCGAGGCGGCACTCGGCCCCGTCGAGGTCGTGGTGGCCAACGCCGGCATCACCCGCGACACCCTCATGCTGCGCATGAGCGAGGAGGACTTCGACGCCGTCGTCGACACCAACCTCGGCGGCTCGTTCCGCGTCGTGAAGCGCGCGCTCAAGGGATTCCTCAAGGCGAAGTTCGGCCGCATCGTGTTCATCTCGTCGGTCTCCGGCCTCTACGGCAACCCGGGTCAGACGAACTACTCGGCGTCGAAGGCCGGCCTCGTCGGCATGGCACGCTCGATCACGCGCGAGCTCGGCAGCCGCGGCATCACGGCGAACGTCGTCGCCCCCGGCTTCATCGAGACCGACATGACCGCCGAGCTGCCCGAAGAGCAGACGGCCGCCTACAAGAAGGCGATCCCCGCGGGTCGATATGGCACGGCGGCCGAGGTGGCGAAGGCGGTCGCGTGGGTCGCGAGCGACGACGCCGGCTACATCTCAGGCGCTGTCATCCCCGTCGACGGCGGGTTGGGAATGGGGCATTAGCCCCGCAGGCCCAGCAGCGGGAGCAGCTGCGACAGGTCCTGCACGTCGACGATCACGTCGGCCGTGGCGCGCACCCGCGGCTTCGCGTTGAACGCGACCGCGAGCCCGGCGACCGCCATCATCTCGAGATCGTTGGCGCCGTCGCCGACGGCGACGGTGCGCGATTCGCGGATGCCTGAGGCATCCGCCCACTCCCTGAGAGCCTCTGCCTTGCCGAGCGCGTCGACGATCTCGCCGTCGACGCGGCCCGTCAGCCGGCCGCCGTCGACCTCGAAGCGGTTCGCCCGCCAGAAGTCGAGCCCGAGCTCTGCGCCGAGCGGGTCGAGCACCTCATGGAACCCGCCGGAGACGACGCCGACCTTGCCGCCTGCGGCGTGCACGCCGTCGATCAGCTCGCGCACCCCGGTGGTGACGGTCAGCCGTGAGCGCACCTCGGCGAAGGCATCCGTCGAAAGCCCCGCAAGGGTCGCGACCCGCTCGCGCAGCGACTCGGCGAAATCGAGCTCGCCCAGCATCGCGCGCGTCGTGATGTCGGCGACCAGAGCGGTCGTGCCTGCGTGATCGGCGATGAGCTCGATGACCTCATCGTGCAGCAGCGTCGAGTCGGCGTCGAGGACGACGAGGAAGGCCGCGCCCGTCTGCTCAAGAGGCAGGCTCATGGAAGGACGCGAACTCCCTTTCCGACCACGACCAGGCCGGACTCGGTGACGGTGAACCCGCGCGCCCGGTCGCGCGCCAAGTCGATGCCGACCTCTGCGCCTTGCTCGATGACGACGTCCTTGTCGAGGATGGCGCGGCGCACGTGCGCGTCCGGGCCGATCGTGACGCGGTCGAACGCGACGGTGTCCGTGATGTTCGCGCCCGAGTCGATCAGGGTCCACGGGCCGAGCACGCTGCGCTCGACGTGCGCGCCGGAGATGACCGAGCCGAGGGACACGATCGAGTCGATCGTCGCCCCGATCGAGCCGCGGGCGTCGCGCACGACCTTGGCGGGGGGCGAGTTGAGCTCCTGCGAGTAGATCGGCCACTCGCGGTTGTAGAGGTTGAAGATCGGCAGCGCCGAGATCAGGTCCTGGTGGGCCTCGAAGAACGACTCGATGGTTCCCACATCGCGCCAGTAAGCGCGGTCGCGCTCGGTCGACCCCGGCACGTCGTTGTCTTTGAAGTCGTAGACGCCGGCCTCGCCGCGTTCGACGAAATACGGCACGATGTCGCCGCCCATGTCGTGGTTCGACTCAGGCCGCTCCGCGTCGCTCTCGACCGCCTCGACGAGCGCGTCGACGTCGAAGACGTAGTTGCCCATCGAAGCGAACACCTCGTGAGGCGAGTCGGGCAGGCCGATCGGGTCGGACGGCTTCTCACGGAACGCGCCGATCTTGTCCGGCTGCTTCGCGTCGACCTCGATGACCCCGAACTGATTCGCGAGCGCGATCGGCTGGCGGATCGCCGCGACCGTGGCCCGAGCCCCCGACGCGATGTGCGCCTCGATCATCTGGGCGAAGTCCATGCGGTAGACGTGGTCGGCGCCGACCACGACGACGATGTCGGGCTTGGCGTCGCGCAGCAGGTTGAGGTTCTGCAGGATCGCATCGGCCGAGCCGGAGAACCAGCGCTTGCCGAGGCGCTGCTGGGCCGGCACCGACGACACGTACGAGTTGAGCAGCTGGGGCAGGCGCCAGGTCTGCGAGATGTGCCGGTCGAGCGAGTGCGACTTGTACTGCGTGAGCACGACGAGCTGCCGCAGGTCGGAGTTGACGAGGTTCGACAGGGCGAAGTCGATGAGGCGGTACTGGCCGCCGAACGGAACGGCGGGCTTCGCACGGTCCGCCGTGAGCGGCATGAGGCGCTTGCCCTCGCCGCCGGCCAGAACCACACCGAAGATCTTCCTACCCGCCCTCATGCAACCGACATTAGTTGGCCCGACGGGCCTGTACTAGCGTCATGACCATGCGAGTCGACCTCATGACACGGGAGTATCCGCCCGAGGTGTACGGCGGCGCGGGGGTGCACGTCGCCGAGCTCGTGAAAGCCCTGCGCGCCCGCACCGAGGTGCGCGTGCACGCATTCGGAAAACCGCGCGACGAGGCGGAGGTGTTCTCCTACGCGGTGCCTTCCGAGCTGGCATCCGCCAACCCCTCGCTCGCCACCCTCGGCGTCGACCTGCAGATGGCCCAGACCGCGCAGGGCGCCGATCTCGTGCACTCGCACACCTGGTACGCGAACAGCGCGGGCCATCTCGCGAAGCTGCTGCACGGCGTCCCGCACGTCGTGACCGCGCACAGCCTCGAGCCGCTGCGCCCGTGGAAGGCCGAGCAGCTGGGCGGCGGCTACCGGGTCTCCAGCTGGATCGAGAAGACCGCGTATGAGGCGGCGGATGCCGTCATCGCCGTGTCGGAGGGCATGCGCCGCGACATCCTGCGCTCGTACCCGGCGATCGATCCGGCCAAGACCCACGTGGTCTACAACGGCATCGACCTGTCGGCCTGGCAACCGAACCCCGATCGCGAGGTCGCCCGGTCGCTCGGCGTCGACCCCGATCGCCCCGCCGTCGTGTTCGTCGGCCGCATCACCCGGCAGAAAGGGCTGCCCTACCTGCTGCGCGCGGCCAAGGCGCTGCCCGCCGAGGTTCAGCTGGTGCTGTGCGCCGGCGCACCGGACACCCCCGAGATCATGACCGAGGTGCAGGGCCTCGTCGCCGAGCTGCAGGCCGCGCGCTCGGGCGTCGTGTGGATCGAGCAGATCCTGCCGCGCGAGAAGCTCACCGCCGTGCTGTCGGCGTCGACCGTGTTCGTGTGCCCGTCGGTGTACGAGCCGCTCGGCATCGTGAACCTCGAGGCGATGGCCTGCCGGCTGCCCGTCGTCGGGACCGCAACCGGCGGAATCCCCGAGGTCGTCGTCGATGGTGTGACCGGCCGGCTCGTGCCGATCGACCAGGCGCAGGACGGCACGGGGACGCCGATCGACCCCGAGAGGTTCGTCGCCGATCTCGCCACCGCGCTCATCGAGGTGGTGAGCGACCCGGCACGGGCTGCGGCCATGGGGGCGGCAGGCTACGAGCGCGCACGGGATGCCTTCTCGTGGTCGTCGATCGCCTCACAGACGCTCACCGTCTACGAGAGCCTGGTGTGATCTCCCGATAGGGTTGTTGACATGTCGAGCACCGTCGTCAGCATGCAGTCCGCCGCCGTCGAGCGGTCAGGCAACACGATCCTCGAGGGCGTCGACTGGACTGTGACGAGCGATCAGCGCTGGATCGTTCTCGGCCCCAACGGCGCGGGGAAGACGACCCTGCTGCAGCTCGCCGCCGCACAGCTCGCCCCCACCTCGGGCACCGTGACGCTGCTCGACGAGAACACGGCCGAGATCGACCCGGCAGAGCTGCGCCCGCACATCGGCTTCGCCTCGAGCGCCCTGTCGCGCCGCCTGCCCTACGGCGAGACCGTTCTCGACATCGTCCTCACCGCCGCGTACGGCATCACCGCGCGGTGGAAGGAGGAGTACGAGGACATCGACGAACGCCGAGCCCACCGCGTGCTCGCCGAGTGGAAGGTCGACCACCTCGCCGACCGCAAGTTCGGCGAGCTCTCCGACGGCGAGCAGAAGCGCGTGCAGATCGCCCGCTCGGTCATGGCGGATCCCGAGCTGCTGCTGCTCGACGAGCCGGCCGCATCGCTCGATCTCGGCGCCCGCGAAGAGCTCGTGCAGCTGCTCGGCGGCTACGCCGGGTCGCCGTCGGCCCCCGCGATCATCATGGTGACCCACCACGTCGAAGAGGTGCCGGTCGGCTTCACCCACGCAATCGTGCTCTCCGGCGGCAGGGTCGCTGCCGCAGGCCCGATTCGCGAGACACTCACCTCCGACGTGCTGTCGTCCGCCTTCGGCATCGCCATCAAGGTCAAAGAGAGCGACGGTCGGTTCACGGCGCGCGCCAAGTCGTGACCACTCCGACGACCTGATAGAATCGGTGTTTGGCCCCCAGCGCTCTGCGCCGGAGCGGGCCGACGTTTTTCACACACCAATCGCAACCGACGTTCAAAAGGCAACTCACTATGAAGGCTGACACCCACCCGAACTACGCCCCCGTGGTCTTCCGCGACCTGGCTTCGGGCGCGACGTTCCTCACGCGTTCGACCGTGACGAGCGACAAGACGATCGAGCTCGACGGCACCACCTACCCGGTGATCGACGTCGAGATCTCGTCTGAGTCGCACCCGTTCTACACGGGCAAGCAGCGCATCATGGACTCCGCCGGCCGCGTCGAGAAGTTCAACCAGCGCTTCAAGAACTTCGGTGCCAAGAAGTAACTCGGCTTACGACAAAGGCCCTGGGCTCACGCCCAGGGCCTTTTCGCATTCTCAGAAGCGCTCGGGCCAGGTGCCCGTCGCGACGAAGTTCAGGTCGCCGAGTTTGTTGCGCCGGAACTCCGCATAGCTCTCCTCCTGCTGGCGGAACCAGTCGATCTGCTGCGCGTGCAGCTCGGCCGCCGTCATCGCGAGCTGCGCCTGGTACTTGACGGCGATCGCCTGCGCGACGCGGCCGGCCGCGATGGCGTCGAAGCCGGCGTCGTGCGCGTCGTCGCCGAGGTCGACGCCGTAGAACTGGGCGGTGATCTCGAGGGTGCGCTTCCCCTTGCGGTAGCGGTCGACGGCCTTGTCGATCACCAGCGGGTCGATGATGGGCAGGGGGTTCTCGAGCGGCGCGACGCCGAAGCGCTTGGCCTCGCGGTTCAGCACCGTGAAGTCATATGGCGCGTTGTAGGCCACGACCGGGACACCGCGCTCGAAGAGCACGCGCAGTGCGGCGACGATCTCGGCGACGCCCGTCTCCGCGTCCATACCCTCGAGCCTCACGCGCTCGGTCGTGTAGCCGTGAACGGCGGCGGCGGCCTCGGGGATCTCGACCATCGGGTCGATCACCCAGTCCTGTCGGGAGACCGTGATGCCCTGCTCGTTGATCACGCCGACGTGCGCCGTGACGATGCGCGCGGTCTCGGTGTTGACCCCGGTCGTCTCGAGGTCGAACACGCCCAATTGCTCATGCCATCCGCTCATGGCTCCAGGTTAGGAGGCACCCCTGACACGGGCCGACTGCGACGCTCGGTAGCCTGGGAGCGATGCACGAGATCGAGCTGCCCGGTGGCGTCACGCGCTGGGTCACCTACGGGGTGACGGACACAGCCGGCGAGGCGGCGGATGCCGGCGCGGGCCCCGTGATCGCCGTGCACGGCTTCCGCGGCGACCACCACGGACTCGAGCCCGTCGTCGAGCGTCTTGCGGGCCGGCATGTGATCGCCCCCGACCTGCCCGGCTTCGGGGCGTCGGATGCCTTCACCGACCGCCCCCACGACATCGACGGCTACGCGCGCTGGCTGGGGGAGTTCAGCCGGGCCGTCGTGCCCGACCGCCCGGTGACGCTGCTCGGCCACTCCTTCGGCTCGATCGTGGTGGCCGCAGCGCTGGCGCAGAGGCAGGTCGAGGCATCCGTCGCCGTGCTCGTGAACCCGATCGGCGCGCCAGCGCTCAAGGGTCCGAAAGCGGTCGGCACGGGCGCGGCCGTCTTCTACTACTGGCTCGCGAGCGCCCTGCCCGCGCGGGCGGGGAACGCGCTGCTGCGCAGCCCCGCGATCGTGCGCACGATGAGCGTGATGATGGCGACGACGCGCGAGCCTGAGCTGCGCCGCTGGATCCATGCGCAGCACGACGCCTACTTCTCGCTGTTCGCCGATCGCTCGTCGCTGCTCGAGGCGTTCCGCGCGTCGGTGTCGCACGATGTCAGCGAATACGCGGCACGGCTCGAATTGCCGGTGCTGCTCGTCGCCGCCGCGCAGGACCAGATCACACCGCTCACCGCCGAGCGCCGCCTCGCCGGGCTGCTGCCCGACGGCACGCTCGAGGTGATCGACGGAGTCGGCCACCTCATCCACTACGAGAAGCCCGCCGAGGCGGCCGCGCTCATCGATGGGTTCCTCGCGAGCCACGCGAGCCGACCGTCGTGAGGGTGCTGTTCGACTGCCGCTACGTGCGCACGGGGCGGCACGACGGCATCAGCCGCTACAGCGCCGAGCTGGTGCGCGAGCTCGCGAAGCTGACGCCGGTCGAGCTGCTGATCAGCGACGAGGCGCAGCTCGCGAACCTGCCCGCCGGCCTGCCATGGCACCTGATCGGCTCGCAGACCGGCCCGGGGGAGCCGTGGCGCGCCCGCGAGGTCAACCGCCTGCACCCCGACGTCGTCTTCACGCCGATGCAGACGATGGGCTCGCGGGGCCGGAAGTACAAGCTCGTGCTGACCGTGCACGACCTCATCTACTACGTGCACCGCACGCCGCCGCGCACGATGCCCTGGTACGTGAAGATCGCGTGGCGGCTGTACCACCTGGCGTGGTGGCCGCAGCGGATGCTGCTGAACGGCGGCGACGCCGTCGTCTCGGTGTCGCAGACGACCGCGGACCTCATCGCCGAGCACCACCTCACGAGGCGGCCGGTCTTCATCGTCCCGAACGCTGCGCCTGAGCCCTCGGCGGGGGCGCTCGCGCAGGCATCCGCCCGCACCCCGCCCGTGGATGCCCCGCTGAGGCTCGTGCACATGGGCCAGTTCGTGCCGTACAAGAACATCGATGCGCTGGTGCGCGCGATGCCGCTGCTGGGGCGCGGCTACGAGCTGCATCTGATGAGCCCGGTGACGGCTGCCGAGCGGACCCGCCTCGCCGACCTCGCCCCTGGCGCCGCGCTCGTATTCCACGACGGCGCGAGTGACGCCGACTACGAGGCCGCGCTGCTCGGCGCGCACGCGCTCGTCACGACCTCGTGGGACGAAGGCTTCGGCATCCCGGTGATCGAGGCGATGCGGCTCGGCACGCCGGTCGTCGCCAGCGACATCGCGATCTTCCGGGAGGTCGGGGGAGAGGCCGCGGCGTTCGTCGACCCCGCATCGCCGGCGGACGTCGCGCGCGGCATCCGCTCGCTCGAATCGCCGGATGCCTGGATCGCGGCAAGCCGCGCCGGGCTCGTTCAGGCCGCCGCCTTCAACTGGGCTGCCTCTGCGCGCGCTCTTTTCGAGATGCTGCAGTCGCTCGATTAGCTCGTGACGACTTCCGATCGGCCCCGGCTCAGTCCGCGGCGCCCACCTCGACGTCGACGTCGAGCTCGGTCAGCTCGTCGAGCGCGACGTTGAAGGTCACGAGCTGCAGCTCGCCGTCGACGACCTCCAAGTCGTGCACCGACGCGTTGCCGACGAACTCGCCCTTCGCCGGCCGCTCGCCGCCGGTGAGATGCCGCGCGACGGCGCCGATGACGCCGCCGTGGACCACCACGAGAATCCGCTCGCCCGCATGATGCGCAGCCAGCGTCGACAGCGCGCCCAGCACGCGCGCGAGCAGCGTCTCGTCGTTCTCCCACTCGGGGATGTCGGCGCGGTTGTCGCCGAACGCCGCTCGGATCTGGGGGCCGTTCATGCCCTCCGCACGGCCGTAGCCGCGCTCCTCGAGCCCGGGAACGGCGACCGGTCCGGGCAACCCCAGCTCGCCCGCGATGATCGCGGCCGTCTCGAACGCGCGCGCGAGCGGCGAGGCGTAGATGCCGTCGAAGCTGCGCACCCGCAGCGCTCGCCCCGTCTCATGCGCCTGCTCGCGACCGGTGTCGTTCAGAGGGATGTCGGTACGACCCTGAAGGAGCCCGTCCCGGTTCCAGTCGGTCTGGCCATGGCGGACGAGGGAGACGCGGGTCACCGCTCCAGTCTGTCAGCCAGTGCCGTGAGGTATTCGGATGCTCCGCCGTCGATCTTCACGGTCGCGCGGCTGTCGGCCTTGGTCTCGCCGCGGTTGATGACGACGATCGGCAGCTTGCGGCGGCGGGCCTGCTCGATGAGGCGGATGCCGGTGTTGACGACGAGCGACGAGCCGGCGACGAGCAGGGCGTCGGATGCCGCGATGAGCGCCTTCGCCTCGGCGAAGCGGTCGACCGGCACGAACTCGCCGAAGAACACCACGTCGGGCTTGAGGGGGCCGCCGCAGACCGTGCACTCCGGAACGACGAATTCGTCGACCTCGGCGACCTCCGCATCGCCGTCCGGGTTGATCACGACGGCCTCGGGGGCGGCGAGCCACGGGTTCGCGGCGTCGATGCGCAGCTCGATATCCGGGCGGGCGAACACCTGGCCGCAGTTCAGGCACACGACCCGGTCCATCGCCCCGTGCAGCGGTACGACGTGGCGGGAGCCCGCACGCACGTGCAGCCCGTCGACGTTCTGCGTCACGACGCCGGCGACGTTGCCGTGCGCCTCGAGCTCGGCGAGCGCGCGGTGGCCGGCGTTCGGCTGGGCGGAGTTGAACAGGGGGTAGCCGAGGTGCGAGCCGGCCCAGTACCGCTGCCGCGCCCGCGGTGACGCCAGGAACTGCTCGATGGTCATCGGGTTGCGACGCGGGGCGCCTGCGCCGCGATAGTCGGGGATGCCGGAGTCGGTGCTCACTCCCGCCCCGGTCAACACCGTGATCGTGCGGCCTGCGAGCGCTTCGACGGCGGCGTCGAGCTGGGTGTCGGTCGACTGCAGTTCAAGCATCCGCACACCTCCTCGGCGTTCTTCCTCAAATGCTACGGGCAAGATGTTTCGTATGGATGTCCGCGCGATCGACGACCTCGACGACCCCGCCCTGGCCGACTACTCGCGGCTGACCGATGTCGCGCTGCGGCGCGTCACCGAGCCGGCGGGCGGCCTGTACCTCGCCGAGTCGACCAAGGTGATCGCGCGCGCGATCGAGGCCGGGCACCGCCCGCGCTCCGTGCTCGTGCAGGAGCAGTGGCTCGACGACGTGGCCCCACTGCTCGAGGGATTCCCCGACGTGCCCGTCTTCGTCGGGGAGGCGCCTCTGCTCGAGCGGCTGACCGGCTATCACCTGCACCGCGGCGCGCTCGCGTCGATGCACCGGCCCGTGCTGCCGAGCGTGCCCGAAGTCCTGGCGGACGCCCGACGTGTCGTCGTCCTCGACGGACTCGTCGATCACACCAACGTCGGGGCGATCTTCCGCTCGGCCGCCGGCCTCGGCGCCGATGCGGTGCTCGTCACGCCGAGCTGCGCCGACCCGCTCTACCGCCGCAGCGTGCGCGTCTCCATGGGAACGGTGCTGCAGGTGCCGTGGACCCGCTTGCCCGAATGGAAGGATGGCGCAGCTGATCTCTTGCGTGAGAGCGGATTCCACATCGCCGCCCTCGCCCTCGCCGACGACGCCGTGCCGCTCGATCGTTTCGCGGCAAGCGCGCCGGAACGCGTCGCACTGGTCATGGGCGCAGAGGGCGACGGGCTGGGGCGGCGCGCCCTGGCGTCTGCCGACACCATCGTGACCATCCCGATGCTGCACGGCGTCGACTCGCTCAACGTGGCTTCGGCGAGCGCGGTCGCGCTCTGGGCGCTGCGCGCCAAAGGCACAGCCTGACTGCGTAACATCGCCTCGTGAGCTCCGCCGTCGACCTTGAGCCAGAGCCCGAGCTGGGCGACTCGACGGCAGCCGTGGCGAGCACTCCGAAGCCTCGGCGAGGGCGCCGCGCCGCGATCGCGACGGTCAGCACGGCATCCGTCGTCGTACTCGCCCTGCTCGCCTATCTGGGCGCAGCACTGCTGCACCCACTGCCCACCACAGCGGCCGTGATCCCCGCCGAGGCGATCACGCCGATCACAACCGCCGCCGTCGCGCCGGCATGGCCGACGCAGGGCGGCGCCGCGGTCGGACTCGTCGGGCAGGCCGGCCTGCTCGGCTCGAGCGGCAGCGACGCGAGCGTGCCGATCGCGAGCATCACGAAGACGATCACGGCGCTCGTGCTCCTCGACAAGTACCCGCTGAAGGCCGGCGACCCGGGCCCGACCATCACGTTCGGCCAGGGCGATGTCGACATCCTGAACCAGGTATGGGCCGAAGACGGCTCGTGGGCGACCGTGCAGGCGGGGGAGCAGCTCACGCTCACCCAGGCCATGACCGTGATGATGCTGAAGAGCGCGAACAACTACGCGCGGTCTCTCGCGGTGTGGTCATACGGTTCGCAAGACGCCTTCGTCGACGCCGCCAACGCGTGGCTCGCCCAGCACGGCTTCACGCACACGCACATGACCGACCCGTCGGGCCTCGACCCCGGCAGCGTGAGCAACATGACCGACCTCGTCGGCATCGGCGAGCTCGCGATCGCGAACCCCGCGCTCGCCGCTGTCGTCAACACGACGAGCGCGACGATGCCCGCGCCGGTCGGCGAGATCCAGAACACCGACCCGCTCATCGGCAAGGACGGCATCGAGGGCGTCAAGACCGGATTCACCGACCAGGCCGGCCACTGCCTGCTGTTCGCGTCGAAGGTGACGATCAATGGCACTCCGCGCACGATGGTCGGCGTCATGGTCGGCCAGCCGACCTACGACGCGCTGTGGTCGGGCGTGCCCGCGCTGCTCGCGAGCTACGAGAAGGCCTTCCACCAGGTGGATCTGACGGATGCCGGGCGCATGGTCTACGCGACGTACAGCACCCCGTGGGGCGGCTCGACCCGGGTTGTCGCGGCCAGCCGCCCGAGCGTCGAGATCTACTCGGCCAGCTCGATCGCGATCACGGTCACCGCAGACAGACTCGCCGCCGTCGCCGCGAAGGCCAAGGTCGGCACCGTCACCTTCAGCTACGGCGGCAAGGCCGTCGTCGCCGACCTCACCACCGAGCGCGCGATCGAGGCGCCGACCACGTGGTGGAAGCTCACCCACCCCCAGGTGCTCTTCGGCTGGCAGGACTCGCAGCTCTGGCGCGACCTGTTCGACAAGCGCAGCCTGCTCGGCTCCTAGCTCGGGTCGTCGACCGACTCAGGTGCGGTCAGCGGCGCGAGGGGCGCGAGGTCCGGCCGCTTCGGCGGCAGGCCGTCGCCGCTCGAGACGTGCTTGAGACGGCGGACGACCCAGGGCCACGCGTACTCGCGCGCCCACTGCAGGTCCTGCACGCGCGCCTCGCGCCAGCTGCGCGGGGGGACCGGCGCGGGCGTCAGCACGGGCAGATCGTTGGGAACGCCCAGAGTGCGCAGCACGAGGCGCGCGACCGCCTGGTGGCCGAGCGGCGACATGTGCAGGCGGTCGATCGACCACATGCGCATGTCCTGGATCTCGGTCAGCGACCACTGGTCCGCAACCAGGCATCCGTACTTCGCCGCGATCTTGCGCACGTCTTCGTTGTAGATCGCGACCTTGCCACGGATCGCCTTGAAGGTTCCGGACCACCCGACGTCGACACCCGTGAACACGACGATCGTGGCGCCGGTCGTCGCGAGCCGCGCGATCGCCTGCTCGAAGATGGCGGCGATCTCGTCGGGGTCGGTGCCGGGGCGGATGACGTCGTTGCCGCCCGCCGAGATGGTGATCAGGTCGGGCCGCAGGGCGACTGCGGCGTCGACCTGGTCAGCGAGGATCTGACGCACCAGCTTCCCGCGCACGGCGAGATTGGCGTAGGCGAAATCGGAGGTCTTCGCCGCCAGCACCTCGGCGACGCGGTCGGCCCAGCCGCGGAATCCGTCGGCGGCATCGGGGTAGGGGTCGCCGAGGCCCTCGGTGAAGCTGTCGCCGAGCGCTACGTACCGCGTGAAAGTAGATAGTTCGGGCATGTTAACCATTTTGCCACTCCGTGTGCACTCGCGGTGGCGCGCCTGTGGAGACACGCCCGGCGGTGTCACTGCCTCTTGTTAGCATCGCATCTCCATGACTGATTCGCCCCTCGTCGGTATTCCGAGCCCCGGCGAACCCGCGCACACCCCTGGCACCTTCGCGGCCGAGCACCTGTCGCCCGCGTTCCCGGCCCGCGCCCCCTGGGGCACCGTCAGCCGCCTGCGCGCCTGGCAGCAGGAAGCGCTCGATGAGTACTTCCGCACCGAGCCGCGCGACTTCCTCGCCTCGGCGACGCCCGGCGCCGGCAAGACGACCTTCGCGCTGCGCCTCGCCTCAGAGCTGCTCGGCCGGCGCACCATCGATCGCATCGTCGTGGTCGCCCCGACCGACCACCTGAAGCGGCAGTGGGCAGAGGCGGCGGCACGCGTCGGCATCCACCTCGACGCCGAGTTCAAGAACGCCCACCGCCGCTTCGCGCGCCATTACCGCGGCATCGCGGTCACCTACGCGCAGGTCGCCGCGAAGGCGTCGCTGCACAAGGACATCGTCGAAGACGGGCGCACGCTCGTGATCCTCGACGAGGTGCACCACGGCGGCGACGCCCTGTCGTGGGGCGACGCCGTGCGTGAGGCGTTCGAACGGGCGACCCGGCGGCTGTCGCTGACCGGAACGCCGTTCCGGTCGGACACCTCGCCGATCCCGTTCGTGACCTATCTGCCCGACGCCAAGGGCATCCGCACCTCGCTGACCGACTACAACTACGGCTACGGGCGCGCGCTTGCCGACGGCGTCGTGCGCCCCGTGCTGTTCATGGTCTACGCGGGGCACATGCGCTGGCGCACCCGCGCCGGGGAAGAGATGGAGGCGCGGCTCGGCGAGGGCAACACGAAGGACGTCACCTCGCAGGCGTGGCGTACCGCGCTCGACCCGGAGGGGGACTGGATTCCCGCGGTGTTCTCGGCCGCGACCCGGCGCCTCGACGAGGTGCGGCAGCAGATCCCGGATGCCGGGGGGCTCGTCATCGCGACCGACAAGGAGCAGGCGCGGGCGTATGCCGCGATCCTCGACGTCATGACGGGCGAGAAGACCACCGTCGTGCTCTCGGACGAGAAAGAGGCCTCCGACAGGATCAGCGCCTTCGCGGCATCCGATTCGAAATGGATGGTCGCCGTGCGCATGGTGTCGGAGGGCGTCGACGTGCCACGCCTCGCGGTCGGCGTGTACGCGACCAACTCGTCGACGCCGCTGTTCTTCGCACAGGCCATCGGCCGTTTCGTGCGCGCCCGGCGCCGCGGCGAGACCGCATCGGTGTTCCTGCCCGACGTCGAGCCGCTGATCGCGCTGGCCGGCGCGCTCGAGCTGGAGCGCGACCATGCGCTCGACCGGGATGTGTCTTCCGAAGAGGGCGACCTCTACAACCCCGAAGACGCCATGATGCAGGCCGCCGAGAAGGACGACAAGGCGTCGGATTCCTTGGAGGGCGAGTTCTCGTACCAGGCGCTCGGATCGCACGCCGCGTTCGACCGCGTGCTGTTCGACGGGCAGGACTACGGCGGCTACGCCGAGCCGGAGACCGAGGAGGAGCTGGACTTCATCGGCATCCCGGGCCTCTTGGAGCCCGAGCAGGTGCACGAGCTGCTGATGACCCGGCAGGCGAGGCAGTCGCGGCGCGCCGCGTCGCGTCCGGAGCCTGTGCCCGACGTCGAGCCATCGCCGGCCAAACCGCTGCCGCTCTACCGCACCCTGAAGGAGCAGCGCTCGCTGCTCAACTCGCTCGTCGGGCTGTATGCGAAGTCGAAGGACCAGCCGCACGGCCTCGTGCACGCAGAGCTGCGCCGCAGCTGCGGTGGCCCCGCCGTCGCGAAGGCGTCGATGACGCAGCTCGAGGCGCGCATCCAGCTGCTGCGCAAGCGGCTGGGGCACACCTGACCGGTAGTTTGACACCATGAGCGACGACGCACGATCCGGCAGCCTGAACCGCCCCGGCGAGTCGGATGCTCAGCGCTACGACCGCAACTGGGAGGACATCCTGCAGGAGCTGCGCGTCACGCAGACCGGCAACCAGATCCTCACGGGCTTCCTGCTCGCGCTCGCCTTCCAGCAGCGCTTCCACGAGCTCGAGCCGGTCGGCATCACGATCTATCTCGTGCTCGTGGGCCTCGCCTGCACGGCGACGCTGCTCGCGCTCGCGCCCGTCTCACTGCACCGGTGGCTGTTCCAGCACCACGCCAAGAAGGACGCCGTGCTGATCGGCAACCGGATCCTGCGCGTGAACCTCATCGCGGTCGCGCTGCTGATCATCGGCGTCGCGCTGTTCCTGTTCTACTTCGTGCTGTCCCTCACGGCGGGAGTCATCGCGGCCGTCGTGGTCGCGCTCGTGATCATCGGCCTCTGGGTGCTGCTGCCGATCGACATGCTGCGCCGCGAGCGTCGGGGTCGCAGCGCCTAATGGCCGGCTCTGCGGATGCCGCTGCCGGTCTTGGCCGCCGCGCACAGAGGCCAAATCCTCGCAATCGACGGGGTCTCGACTCGTCGGATGGGAACTAGATGCGACGCGTCTCGAAGGCCACGTCGACAAAGCGCAGCTCGTCACGTGGGAGGACTGCCGTGACCGTGCTGTTGTTGGCGAGCGCGACACCGACGCCGTAGACATCGGGGTCCGTGTCGATGCGGATGCCCGACCGCTCGAACCCGTTCACAAGCACGGTCACCCCATGCTCGACATGACGCTCGTCGACCGGGCTGTCGAGGTCACCGGGCAGCTCGCCGCGCACGCGCGTCTCGCGGAATCCGTTCTCGAGGATGTGGTTCACATGCGCGGCGAGCCGCGCCTCGACGGAGTCGTACTCGCGCGGCTCGGAGCGCCAATGCGTGATGACGCACTCCCAGAGAAGGGGGTAACGCGTACGGCGCACGCGCTCGAGCAGCCACGGCGGCCGCTCCGACGGGACCTGGCGGTCGAGGCTCGCGCGCTGCTCGTCGCCGAGCTCGGCGAGATTCACCGGATCGTGGATGTTGTGCGGGTTCCGCCACAGCGTGTAGCTGATCGAGACGTCGCACGAGTCGAACACCCCGTTGTGAGTGCCGGAGCTGACGCCGAACGCATCCCAGTCCTCGAGGTGGCGCTGCGGCACCAGGCCGATCACGGGCACCGGCATCCGCCTCGCCTTCTCGATCAGCTCGATCGCCGGATCGGGCGCGTCGGCCTTCAGCCGCCCACCGAATCGCATGAGGTCAGTCTGCGTGTCGGGCACTCATGACGCCAGTGCGTTGCGAAGCCTCATCCTGCTAACCCCAGGAAGACGATCACCAATCTCTCCACCTCGATCAATTGGCTGCCGGTGAGCGAGCCGAACTGCTTGCCGATGTTGTTCCTGCGCACCGTGGTGAGCTTGTCGACCATGATGAAGCTGGTCGCGTCGAGCCCGTTCCCGCCCGCCGGGTCAAGTCGGTAACGGAGAAGGGGTGCGTCAACCGCCGTTGTGGTGAGAGGAGCAACCGTGACCGACTCGGTTGCGTCGAAGCGGTCGTCTTGAAGGATCAGCGCCGGGCGCGGTTTCGATGCGTAGACGTCACCGGAAACGGTCCAGAGCTCGCCGCGCCTCATTCGTCCCACGGCGCAGAAATGGCTTCGATGAAGTCCTGGTCTTCACCTCGACGATCGGCCTCGGCGACAAGGATCGCCTGCCTCCGCGCTTCATCGACAAAACCCGGTGTTCGCACATCGGGGACCCAGGTCTGCACCAGGCGATACCCCGCCTTCCTCATCCTGTCGCGATGACTTGCCACGCGGTCTCTTGTCCCCATGTACCCAGTGTTACATGTAACGCGTGCCGCGTGCCCGATTCACGTCACTGGAAATCCCGGGACTTCATCTCGACGGGCAGCTGGAGCAGCTGAAGCCGGTCGGCGGCGATGTTCACGACCCCCTCGGGGCTGCGCTCCAAGATGCCGCGCACGACCATTCCCTGCGCTTCCCGCGCGACGCGCCGGTGCCTCTTCCAGACCCCGGTGGAGACGATGACGTTGACCATGCCGGTCTCGTCCTCGAGGTTGAGGAAGGTGATGCCGGAGGCCGTCGTCGGTCGCTGCCGGTGTGTGACGACCCCGCCGACGAACACCCGGCTCCCGGATTCCGCGCTCCCCAGCTCGGCGGCGCTCAGCACCCCGCCCGCCCGCAGCACCGCGCGCCGATACCGCATCGGATGATCGTCGGGGGACAGGCCCATGGCCCAGATGTCGTAGGCGAGCCGATCCGCCTCGCTCGGCGCCGGCAATAGCGGCGGCTGGACGACGACCGCGGTGTGGGGCAGATAGTCGGCGCGCTCCCGCCCGGCGGGACCCGCCTGCCAGAGCGCTTCACGCCGCCCGATCCCCATCGACTGGAAGGCGCCGGCCGCAGCGAGGGCGGTGAGCTGCGGCTCGCTGAGCGCCGCGCGCCGCGCGAGATCGTGCAGGTCGAGATAGGGCCCGCTCTCCCTCCGTGCAGCGACGATGCGCTCAGCCACCTTCTCGCCGATGGACCTCACCCCGGCGAGCCCGAGCCGCACGGCGAAGCGGCCGTCACGGCGGTGGGCGGCGCTCTCGTCGGGAGCAGCCGGGTCGAACGGCTCGCTCTCTTCGACGTCTTCCGGATTTCCCCCGGTCTCGTGCCAGCCCAGGCACTCGTCCATCCCCGTGATTCCAGGACGGGGTGCGGATGCCTCGCCCCACGGCCCCTTCTCATCGAGCGGCTCGAGGCTCGCGTGCGCATCGGAGCGGAGGATGTCGACGCCGCGGACCTCGACGCCGTGACGCCGCGCATCCCGCACGAGGGTCTCCGCGGAGTAGAAGCCCATCGGCTGCGCCCGCAGCAGCCCGGCCAGGAAGGCGGCGGGGTAGTGCAGCTTGAGCCAGGAGCTCGCGTAGACGAGCAGCGCGAAGCTGAGCGAGTGGCTCTCGGCGAAGCCGAAGTCGGCGAAGGCGTGGATCTGCTCATAGATGGCCTCGGCGCCCTGCCCCGTCAAGCCGTTCTCCGCCATGCCGGCGAAGAGCTTCTTCTTGAGCGACTCGATCTTCTCGACCCCGCGCTTGGAGCCCATCGCCCGGCGCAGCAGGTCGGCGTCCTCGGGGGAGCAGCCGCCGACCGCCATCGCCATCTGCATGATCTGCTCCTGGAAGAGCGGGACGCCGAGGGTGCGCTTCAGCACGGATTCGAGCAGCGGGTGCGGGTAGCTCACCGGGTCGCCGTCGCCACCTCGCAGCCGCTCCCGGCGCCGCAGATAGGGGTGCACCGCACCGCCCTGGATCGGCCCCGGTCGGATCAGCGCGACCTCGACGACGAGGTCATAGAACCGGCGGGGCTGCAAACGGGGGAGCGTGGCGAGCTGCGCGCGCGACTCGACCTGGAAGACGCCGACCGCGTCCGCCCGGCACAGCATGTCGTAGACGGCCGGCTCTTCCTTCGGCAGGCTCGCGAGACCCCACTCCTCGCCGACGCCGTCGCGGACGATCTCGAAGATGTACTGCAGCGCCTCGAGCATCCCCAGGCCGAGCATGTCGAACTTGACGAGCCCCATCCACTCGACGTCGCCCTTGTCCCATTGCAGCACGGTGCGGTCCTTCATGCGTGCGTGCTCGATGGGGCAGATCTCGCCGACGGGCCGCTTGGTCAGCACCATGCCGCCGGAGTGGATGCCGAGGTGGCGCGGCGCCTTGCTGAGCTGACGCGCGAGCCCGAGGACGGTGTCGGGGATGCCGTCGGCGTCGGCCGAGACGCCGCCTCCCCAGTCCTCGATGCGTCTGCCCCAGGCATCCTGCTGGCCGGGAGAGAACCCGAGCGCCTTGGCCATGTCGCGCACGGTCGCCTTCGGCCGATAGCTGATCACAGTGGCGACCTGCGCGGCATTCCGCCGCCCGTACTTCTCGAAGGCGTACTGGATGATCTCCTCCCGCCGCCGGGAGTCGAAGTCGACGTCGATGTCGGGCTCCTCGTCGCGCAGATGGGACAGGAAGCGCTGGAACGGCAGCCGGTAACGGATCGCATCGATCGCCGTGATGCCGAGTACGTAGCAGACAGCCGAGTTGGCGGCCGAGCCGCGACCTTGGCAGAGGATGCCGCGCGTGCGCGCTTCTCGCACAAGGTCGTGCACGATCAGGAAGTAACCGGGGAAGTCCTTCTTCTGGATGACCGCGAGCTCGTCTTCGAGGCGCTGCTCGATCTCTGCCAGGGGCACGGGCCGCCGCCCCTCCGGATAGCGCTCTGCGATGCCTGCGGCGACCAGTTCGCGCAGGTAGCTCATCTGCGTGTAGCCCTCCGGGATCTCCTGTTCGGGCAGCCCTGGCTTGACGCTGTTCAGTTCGAAGGCGAGATCGGATGCCAGTTCCACGGTTGCCTCGATCGCACCGGGGTACCGCCCGAACAGCCGGTGCATCTCGGCCCCGCTGCGCAGATGGGCGTTCCCCGCGGCCGGAAGCCAGCCGTCGAGCTCGTCGAGGCTCCGTCGCGCGCGCACGGCCGCGACGGCGGTGGCGAGCGGCCGACCGTCGGGGGTCGCGTAGTGGACATTCCCCGTCGCGACGACCAGCAGCCCGCGCTTCTCGGCGAGCTCGTACAGTGCGTCGTTGTACGAGCTCGCGAGCGGGTCGCCGTGGTCGAACAGCTCCACTACGACGTTGCCGGGGCCGAACAGGTCGACGAGCCGGTCGAGCTCCCAGGCGGCGGCATCCGTGCCTCCGTCGGCAGAGGCCAGCGCCTGCCGGACGGCTCCCTTCCGACACCCGGTCAGGACCGCCCACTGGCCGTCGGCCGCCCCGGCGAGCGCGGGGAGCTCGTAGATGGGGCGACCCTTCTCCGCGCCATCGGCGAGCTGAGCCTCGGTGATGGCCCCGGCGAGTGCGTGGTAGCCGGCCTGGCCGCGCGCGAGGACGAGCAGATGCGTCCCTTCCGGGTCGGGCGCGCCGTTCTGCGGGGCAGAGAGCCCGAGGGACAGCTCGGCGCCGAACACGGTCTTCACCTCGATGCGGTCTCTTCGGTAGGCGGCTGCCGCCTCCGCCAGCTGCACCGCGCCGTAGAGCCCGTCGTGATCGGTGATGGCGAGGGCGGAGAGCCGGAGCCTCGCCGCCTCCTGCAGGAGTGCCGCCGGTGAGCTCGCGCCGTCGAGGAAGCTGTAGTGCGAGTGCGCGTGCAACTCGGCGTAGGGCACGAACGGCCCGTCGTCGAGTTCGAGGGGCTGCGCCTCGATCGGCTCGCGCCTCCGCGAGCCCGGCCGTTCGACCAGCTCGTCCGGCTGATCGGGCCTCGCGCGCCCGGAAAGAGTCCGCTCGAACTCGGACCACGGCATCGCCGGGTTATTGAAGCCCATAGGACCCCCTAGTCATAGCGCGCCTCGGCGAGCCAGGACTCCCCGTCGAACAGCAGCAGCCAGGCGGTGCCGTCGGCGTCGACAACGCTGAAGCGGTGCACACGGCGCGCGGTCGCCGCATCCCACCAGCGCTCGTCGACGGTCCACGGGCCGGCCCAGCCGCCGATCGGGCGGGCGACTCGCAGCGCCTCGCCGTGCGAGCCGATGGGTCGCGCACCGGGCGCCGCCGCGAACAGCGCGGGCTCGCCTTCGACGAGGCCGCGGTCTGAGACGACGACCGGCTCACCGGAATCCGTCAGCAGCTCGACCTGCACGCGCGGCAGGAACACCGTCGCCGGCAGGGGGTCGGGCAGCGCGCCCGGCCAGGGCTGCCCGGCCCGCTCCGCTGTTCCGGCGGGGGAGCGGTCGCCCCACGGCACGAGCACCTGCCGGTCGTCGAGCAGCCGGCCGCCGCCGAGCGCGGCGGTCACGACGGCGTCGTGCCCGAGCATGCTCTGCACCCGGGAGAGCGCATGGTGCACGCGTTCGTCGGGGGCGTCGCCCCACAGCCCCTGCTCATGGTGGTGTGCCGCATCGACGCTCTCGGGCGCGAACACGAGCTGCACGACAGGTGCCGTGAGCGCACCCGTTCCCGGCCCGACGCCCTGCAGCTGCCAGCGCAGCCGGTCGACGAGGTCAGCCGCAGTGAACCACCGCGGATGCAGCCAGGTGCGCGAGCTCTCCGCCCCGTCCTCCGTCTGGATCGTCACCGTCACGGCGGTCGCCACGAGCTTCGCCGCGGTGAGCCCCGCGATGACGTCGTCGGCGGTCTGCCGGGCGGCGAAGGCGAGCTGGTCGACGCGGTCGAGCCCCTCGTCGAAGACGAGCCGGCGCTCGAGCGCCCGCTGCGGCGACCGCGGCACGACGACCTGCGCGTCGCGCCCGGTCACGAGCGTGTGCACGCGCGCGCCGGTGAAGCCGAAGCGCTCGACGAGCTCGTCGGCTGCCATGCCCGCGAGCGCCCCGAGCGTCGGCAGCCCGAGCCGGCGGCACAGCGCCGTGAACCCGTCGTCGCCCATGACGTCGACGGGCAGCGCGGCGAGGAACGCGGGGGAGCCGCCCTCGGCGACGATCAGGACAGATGGCTCAGAAGCGTCGCCGGCAGACGGATGCCTGGCCGCCTGCTCCGCTGCGAAGGGACCGTCGGCGACCCCGACGCGCGCGTCGGGCACGCCGTGCTCTGCCAGCACCCCGAGCAGCACCTCGGCCGCCTCGGCCTCGCCGCCGTAGTACCTCGCCGGCCCGCGCGAGCGCAGCGCGCACATGCCGGGCCTGATCGGCTGCACCCCGGGCACGGTCTGCTCGACGGCGGCGAGGATCGGCTCGAAGAACCGCGCGTCGGCCTGCGGGTCGTAGGGCAGCACCACGAGCTCAGGGCATCTCGCCTGCGCCTCGCGCACACGCAGCCCCCGCCGCACCCCTGCGGTGCGAGCCTCGGCCGAGCAGGCGAACACGAGCCCCTTCTCGATCAGCGCGATCGCATTGCCGACCGCGATCGATGGATATTTGAGCAGCGCCGCCCTGATCGGCCAGTCGGGGCACCACAGCACGATCGAGCGCGTGAGCGCGCCCTGCTCCGCTGCGGCACTCACGACACCCGCTCCCATCGGAGCGCGGGCACGGCGACGGCCGGCCGCGCGTCGCGACCGTAATCGCCGGGCAGCCGCAGCTGCGCGACCCGCGGGCGGCCGCTGCGCACCTCGGAGCGCACCGTGACGAGACGCTCGCGCGGGTAGCCGTGGCCGCGCCCGATGCCGGCCCAGCGGCTCTCGGTCACGGCGAGTGCCGCCTCGGAGCCCGGCCACGCCGGCGCCCCCTCCGGCAGCAGGGAGATCAGCACGGCGCCGCGCTGGCGCAGGCGGGCGGCCAGCTTCGCCGCTTCCGCATCGCCCACCCGATCGCCCGGCCGCACGACCACGATCGCGAGCGCATCGGCGAGCGCGGCGGCGACGGACAGCCAGGAACGGCCCGGCTCGCGCACGAGCACGAGCCGCCCGAGCTCGATGCCGAAGCGCGCCGCCGCCTCCGCCCCGAACTCGGGGACGCCGACGACCCCGCACCAGGCGCCGTCGGCGCTCGCGGCCGCGAGCAGCCCCATCACCAGCGTCATCGACCCCGCGACGGAGTACACGGACCCTGCCTGCAGCGCCCCACCGGGCAGCAACGACATGAAAGCGGGCAGAGTGGGCAGCGCACGGGTGTCGAGCCGCGTGCGCTCCATTCCGGAGATGCGCGACTTGAGCTCGCGGATGCGCTCGAGATCGGCTTGCGCCTTTTCAAAGACACTGCCTTTTTCAAAGACACTGCCCTTTTCGAGAGCATCGGATCGGAGTGCATTCCCCACTCACCCATATTCGAACTCTCATTCGAACATGTCAAGGTGAAGAATCCACTCACATCGAAGGCTCCTCGAACACCCAGCAAGCGCCCACAAGTCTTCCACGTGCCTCCGACACTGGCCCGTGAGCCCCACCACAATAGGCACCATGGCACTGCTCGCAGGCACCACCCGAGGCGACTGGCGCGGCGAAGCCCTGATGGGCATCACGCTCGCGGCCATGTCGGCCCCGGTTGCGATGGCCTTCGCCCAGTTCGCCGGACTGCCGCCGACCATGGGCCTCTACACGCTGATCGTGCCGGGCATCGTGTTCGCCTTCTTCGCCGCGACCGGCCGCCTCACCGCGGCCCCGGACGCCGTCGGCGTCGCGCTCATCGCCGCGACGCTCACCCCGCTCGCGCACCCGGGCACCGCGAACTATGCAGAGCTCGCGACCGCGCAGGCGCTCGTCGCGGCCGCCGCGTACGCGGTCATCGCCGTCTTCCGGCTGAGCCGTGTGACGGTTCTCCTGCCGACTCCGGTGCTGCTCGGCTTCTCGGCCGCCGTCGCGCTCGACCTGCTGGTGCGCGAGATCGCCGGGATGTTCGGCATCGAGCTGGCGAAGACCGTGACGGATGCCGCAGCCGACGGCTTCCCACAGCATGCACGCGCCCTGATCACCCGGCTCGACACCGCGAACGTCTGGGCGATCGCGGTCGCGGCAGGCGCCATGATCGTACTGCTCATCGGCCGGCGCATCGCCCGCCGTCTGCCGTGGGAGCTCGCCGTCTACCTCGCCGCGTTCGCCAGCTATCGCGTGTTCGAGCTCGCGAGCCACGGCGTCGCGACCGTCGGCCGCGTCGGCGGCGGACGCCCGCCGTTCGCGATTCCCCTGCTCGACGCAGGGGAGTGGCTCGCCCTCGCCCCCGGCGCGATCGTCATCGCCTTCGCGGCGCTCGCCCTTCACCAGGACCAGGACACCGCCTACCAGCCGGCCGGCGCCCGCGACGGCATCGTCTACGGCCTGGCGAGCGCGGCGAGCGGTGTCTCAGGCGGCTTCGCGATCGGGCCGTCGCCCGCCTGGCGCGCACGTCTGGATGAGCTGCGATCGCACTCGCAGCTGCCGGCGCTCGTCGCCGCCCTGCTGATCCTCGCCGGGGTCGTCTTCGGGGGCGGATTCCTGGGCGAGCTGCCGACCCCCGCGTTCGGCGCCATCGCGGCGCTCGCGACGTGGCCGCTGCTGCGGCTGCGCGAGGCGCGCGTGCTCTGGCGCACCTCGAAGGGCGAATTCCTGCTCGCGCTCGTCGCCTTCGCGGTCACGCTCGCGTTCGGGCCGCTGTGGGGGCTCGCGACGGCGGCGGCCATCGGGTTGCTGAGACTGCTGCTCGCGGCATCCGCCCCGCCGCTCGACGTGATCGACGCCGACGGGCGCCCCATCGCCCCGCTGCGCGCCGGCGCACCGGCACCGCGCACGACGGCACCCGGCATCGTCATCGTGCGCCTCGCCGCGCCCGTCAACGCGACCACGGCGGGAGCGCTGGCGCGGGGCATCGACCTTGCAACACGCGGCGCCGACCCGAGCATCCGCCATCTCGTCGTCGATGGCGAAGCCATCACCGCCATCGACGCGACCGGCGCCGCCGTGCTGCGCCGCGCCTTCGCGAACCTGGCGGAACGGGGCGTCTCGGTCGACTACTGCCGGGCGCGCGCGGTGCTGCGCGTCGACCTCGAGCACCACGGCCTGCTCGGCGGCAGTCACGTGTTCCGAACGTGTCGCGAAGCACTCGACGAACTCGGCCCCCGCTAACCTGTCCGAGACCGCCTGTGCCGTTTCTCACGGCGCACCCGAAAGGATCACCGCGTGAATCTCCTGCAAGCGATCATCCTCGGCATCGTCGAGGGCATCACCGAGTTCCTGCCCGTCTCGAGCACCGGCCACTTGACGATCGTCGAGAAGCTGCTCGGGCTGCACGTGAACGACAAGGGGGTCACGGCCTTCACCGCGATCATCCAGGTGGGCGCGATCATCGCCGTCATCGTGTATTTCTGGCGCGACATCGTGCGACTCGTGGGGGCGTGGTTCCGTGGCCTCGCCAACCGCAACGCGCGCGGGCAGGACTACCGGCTCGCGTGGTTCGTGATCATCGGCACGATCCCGATCGGCATCATCGGCCTGCTCGGCCGCCACTTCATCGCGGGCCCCCTGCGCAACCTCTGGGTGGTCGTGGTCGCGCTGGTGGTCTGGAGCGCCGTCATGTGGTTCGCCGAGCGCGTGGCGCTCAAGCAGCGCAGTGAAGCGAAGATGAACCTGACGGATGCCATCTTCATCGGCGTCGTGCAGTGCTTCTCGCTCGTGCCGGGCGTCTCGCGTTCGGGCGCCACGATCAGCGCCGGCCTGCTGCGCGGCCTCGACCGCGTCGCGGCGACGCGCATCTCGTTCTTCCTCTCCATCCCGGCCCTCATCGCGGCGGGCGGCTTCGAGGCCGCCACCTCGGCGAGCGACATCTCGGCGACGGTCGGCTGGGGCGCCACCGCCGTCGGCACGCTCGTCAGCCTGATCGTCGCCTACGTGTCGATCGCCTGGCTGCTGCGTCTCGTGCAGCGCCACCCGATCACCGTGTTCATCTGGTACCGCATCGCGGTCGCCATCGTGGTCGCTCTGCTGCTCGGCTTCGGGGTCATCAGCGCCACGTAGCTCGAGTGCGTAGGAACCGGCCCTGATTCGCACGATTGTTCCTACGACGCGCGCGATCGCGTAGGGCCGATCGCGCGCATTGCGCCCGGTTCCTACGGGCCGCGGCCGCGGCACCACACGCAAAAGAACCCCTGGTCACCCAGGGGTTCTTTCTGTTGTGCGCGAGGGGGGACTTGAACCCCCACGCCCTATACGGGCACTAGCACCTCAAGCTAGCGCGTCTGCCTATTCCGCCACCCGCGCGCACTTCCGGCGGCCCGAATTGCTTTGACCGCCGAGGAAAAACCTTAGCACGGGTTACGGGGTGTCTCGTGCACGCGGCCACCCGCCGCCGACTCGGCTGTGCCCATGGCACGCCGGTCCCCGCCCGGCGCGCACGCCGAGTCGCCGTACACGCCGCCGACTCGTCTAGCGTAGGGACATGACCGACCTCGCCCGCCCCGAACTCGACGAGACCGCGATCATCGCGAGCGAGCTGATCCGCCTCGACACCACCAATTACGGCGAGGGGAAGTCGAAGGGCGAGACCGAGGCCGCGGAGTACGTGGCCGCGAAGCTCGAAGCCCTCGGCCTCGCACCGCAGCTGTTCGATTCGGCCCCGCGCCGCACCAGCGTCGTCGCGCGTGTCCCCGGCCGCAACAGCTCGAAGCCCGCGCTCGTCATGCACGGCCACCTCGACGTCGTGCCCGCCGACGCGACGCAGTGGAGCGTCGATCCCTTCGCGGGCGAGATCAAGGACGGCATGCTGTGGGGCCGCGGCGCCGTCGACATGAAGAACGTCGACGCCATGATGCTGACGGCCCTCGGCGACGTGCTGCAGGGCGGCGGCCAGCCCGAGCGCGACCTCGTCATCGCGTTCTTCGCCGATGAGGAGAACGGCGGCGGCTTCGGCTCGCATTTCCTCGCCCGCGAGCACCCCGAGCTGTTCGCCGGCGCGTCCGAGGCGATCAGCGAGGTCGGCGGCTACTCGATCGACATCGAGGGAAAGCCCGCGTACCTGCTGCAGACCGGCGAGAAGGCGATGATCTGGGCGAAGCTCGTCGCCGAAGCGCCGCCGGGGCACGGCTCGCGGCTCGTGAAGCGCAATGCCGTCACCGAGCTCGCAGAGGCTGTCGCGAAGATCGGCCGACTCGAGTTCCCCGTGCAGCTCACCGAGACGACGGGCGAGCTCATCGCCGAGCTCGGCCGCATCCTCGGCACCGACCCGCAGCAGGTCGGGCCCGACGAGCTCGTGCTGCGCACCGGATCGGCGGCCGGCTTCATCACGGCGACCCTGCGCAACACCGCCAACCCGACGATGCTGACGGCCGGCTACAAGTCGAACGTCATCCCCGAGCGGGCCGAGGCGCGCCTCGACATCCGCCCCCTGCCCGGGCAGGAGGACGAGGTGCTCGCCCTCATCGACGAGCTCATCGGCGAGAACGTGCGCATCGAGCTCGTCGTGAAGGACACCGGTCTCGAGAACCCGACCACAGGCGAGCTCGTCGACACCATCGGCGCCGTCATCGAGCGGCACGACCCCGGAGTCCCGGTGCTGCCCTACCTGATGCCGGCAGGCACCGATAACAAGGCGCTCTCGACGCTCGGCATCAGAGGCTACGGATTCGCCCCGCTCAAGCTGCCGGCCACGCTCGACTTCCCCGCCCTGTTCCACGGCATCGACGAGCGGGTGCCGCTCGAGGCGCTCACCTTCGGCCGCGCGGTGCTCGCCGACCTGCTGGCGAGCTACTGATGGCGGTCGCGTGGCCGCAGCCTGAGCTTCCCCAGGTGCCCGGGCACAGCCTGCCCCCGCTCGTCTACGACAGCGCAAGCGATGCGCTGGTCGTCGCCGAGCCGGCCGACGGCACCGCGACGCTCTACGTCTGCGGCATCACGCCATACGACGCGACCCATCTCGGCCACGCGAACACCTACCTCGCCTTCGACACGCTGCAGCGGGTGTGGCGCGACGCGGGCTTCGCGGTGCGATATGCGCAGAACATCACCGATGTCGACGACCCGCTGCTCGAGCGAGCGGCGCGTGACGGCGTCGACTGGCGCGAGCTCGCGGCGACGGAGATCGACGGATTCCGCGCCGACATGACGGCACTCGGAGTCATTCCGCCGGACGCATATGTCGCCGTGACCGAGCGCATCGAGCCGACGGCGGTCGCCGTCGCCGAGCTGCTCGCCGCGGGGGTCGCCTACCGTGTGCCTGCCTCAGACGCCTCTGCGGGCAGCGATGGCGTCGACATCTACTTCGATTCGACGGCGGCGGCGGACGTCTCACCGTGGCGCCTCGGGCAGGAGAGCCGCCTCACCCGCGACGAGATGCTGCCGATCTTCGCCGAGCGCGGCGGCGACCCGGACCGAGACGGCAAGCGCGACGAGCTCGACCCGCTGCTGTGGCGCGCCGCGCGCAACGGGGAGCCGTCGTGGGAGTCGCCGGTCGGCGCCGGCCGCCCCGGCTGGCACATCGAGTGCGCGGTCATCGCGCTCGACGAGCTGGGCGAGACCGTCACCGTGCTCGGCGGCGGCTCGGATCTGGTCTTCCCGCACCACGAGTTCAGCGCCGCGCATGCCTCGGCACTCACCGGCGAGGCGGCCGCGCGGATATATGCCCACGCCGGCATGGTCGCGTACCGTGGCGAGAAGATGTCGAAATCGCTCGGCAATCTCGTCAAGGTGAGCGAACTGCGGAGGAGCGGGGCCGACCCCCGCGGCATCCGTCTCGCCCTGCTCGCGCACCACTACCGCGACGACTGGGAGTGGACGGATGCTTCGCTGCCGGCCGCCCTCGACAGGCTCGCGCGCTGGCGGTACGCGCCCGTCACCGACGACGGCGGGGCGTCACTCGCAGCGCTGCGCGAGGCGCTTCACCGCGACCTCGACACGCCGGCGGCCCTCGCGGTCGTCGACACGGCGGTGAAGGCCGGCGGCCTGCCGCCCGAACTGCGCGCAGGCATCCGCCTGCTGCTCGGCATCGAGCTGGGCTGACGGGCGCGCCTCAGCTGTTCGGCCGCCAGGGCTCTGAGGGACCGCCGCCGCCCGCGGTGCCGCCGTCGCGGCCATCGCGGCCGTCGGGGTTGCGGCGCAGGTAGCGCTCGAACTCCTGCGCTATCGCCTCGCCGCTCGCCTCTGGCGAGTCGACGGTGTCGCGCGCCTGCTCAAGCTGCTCGATGTACGCGGCCATGTCCTCGTCCTCGGCGGCGAGCTCGTCGATGCCGCGCTCCCACTCCGCGGACTCGTCGACGAGCTCACCGCGCGGGATGGTCACGTCGACGAGCTCCTCGAGCTTGTCGATGATCGCGAGCGTCGCCTTGGGGCTCGGCGCGTTGTGCACGTAGTGCGGCACGGACGCCCAGATCGAGATGGTCGGGATGCCGACGGCCTCTGCCGCCTGCCCGAGCACCCCGAGGATGCCGGTCGGCCCCTCGTACGTCGATCGCTCGAGCACGAGCTCGCGCCGCACGGCCGCGTTGTCGCTCGAGGCGCCGACCGAGATCGGTCGCGTGTGCGGCACGTCGGCGAGCAGCGCGCCGAGGAAGACGATCGCGTCGATGTCCGCGGCGAGCGCGGCGTCGATCAGCTCACCGGCGAATGCCTTCCAGGCCCGCGACGGCTCCGTGCCGAGCAGCAGGTAGATGTTCCCGGCGTTGTCGCCTGTGACGCCCAGCTCGGCGTCCGCGGCGAGCGCACGCGGCTGCCGGCCCGGCTCAGAAGGACCGTACAGCACGGCCCCCGGCCACTGCAGAATCCGCGTGCCGTCGTCGTCGAGCTTCGTGATCGGCCGGGTGAACTGGAAGTCGTAGAACACCTCCGGGTCGATCTCGTGCAGCGCGACGACGTCGAGTACATCCTTCAAAGCCCTGACCGCGCCGGTTGCGGCTTCGCCCGCGTCGTTCCACCCCTCGAAGGCAACGACCAGGATTCGACCGCTCAGAATGCCCTTGCCGTCAGCGCCGTCAGTCAAACGCCACCTCGCCCTTCCGTAGCTAGCGATTGCGTCTCACCAGGATAGGCCCGGGCGTGCCGCGGCCCCCCGATAGACTCGGGCTCCGTGACACAGCTGCCCGCCGCCGTCCTCTTCGACATGGACGGAACGATCGTCGACACCGAGCCGTACTGGATGACGGCCGAGTCCGAGCTGGTGCGCAGCTGGGGCGGAACGTGGACGCACGACGACGGCCTGACCCTCGTCGGAAACGGCCTCGAGGTCTCTGCGGCGGTGCTGCAGTCGCGCGGCGTCGACCTCGACATCGCGACCATCATCGACAAGCTCACCGACCGCGTCACCGAGCAGCTCGCCGAGGTCGGCGTTCCCTGGCGTCCTGGCGGGCAGGATCTCCTCAGAGAAGTCCGCGAGGCCGGCATCAAGACGGCGCTCGTCACCATGTCGTTCCGCCGCATGGCCGAGCAGATCGCCAGCTACATCCCCTTCGATCCGTTCGACGTGATCATCGCCGGCGACGAGGTCGAGCACCCCAAGCCCCACCCCGAGGCGTACCTCACCGCGGCGCAGCGGCTCGGCGTGCAGGCATCCGCCTCGATCGCCATCGAGGACTCGCTCGGCGGCCTTGCATCCGCGGTCGCGGCCGGCACCATCGCGATCGGCGTGCCGCACCTCGTGCCGCTGCCCGAGACCGGCGACCACACCATCTGGCCGACGCTCGAGGGGCGCACGCTCGGCGACCTGTGCGCGCTGGCGTCCGAGAGAGCAGCAGAGGCACCGCAGGCATGAGCGACACCCCGACCGGCACACTGGCGTTCAGCGGACCGTTCCGCACCGGCGACCGCGTGCAGCTCACCGGCCCCAAGGGCCGCATGAACACGATCACGCTGAAGCCGGGCGAGAAGTTCCACACCGAGCGCGGCTTCATCGCGCACGACGACGTCATCGGGCAGCCCGACGGCACGGTCGTCGCGAACTCGACGGGCGCGCTGCACCTCGCGCTGCGCCCGCTGCTCAAGGACTTCGTCATGTCGATGCCGCGCGGCGCCGCGATCGTCTACCCGAAGGACGCGGCTGCGATCCTCGCCAAAGCCGATATCTTCCCCGGCGCGACCGTGGTCGAGGCGGGCGTCGGCTCCGGCGCGCTGTCGCTGTGGCTGCTGCGCTCGATCGGCGCGGAGGGCCGGCTCGCGAGCTTCGAGCGCCGGCAGGAGTTCGCCGACATCGCGCTGGGCAACGTGGCCGGGTTCCTGGGGTACCGACCGGTCAACTTCGACATCACGGTCGGCGATCTGACGGATGCCCTGCCCAGCGTCTTCCCCGACGGAACGGTCGATCGTGTTGTGCTCGACATGCTGGCCCCGTGGGAGCCTCTCGAGGCGGTCGCCGCCGCGCTCAAGCCCGGGGGAGTGCTGCTCTGCTACGTCGCCACCGTGACGCAGCTCAGCCGCGTCGCCGAGGCGATCCGCGACACCGGACATTTCACCCACCCCGATGCCGACGAGACGATCGTGCGCGGCTGGCATGTCGAGGGACTGGCCGTCCGCCCCGACCACCGCATGGTGGGGCACACCGGATTCCTGATCACAGCCCGCCGCCTCTCGCCGGGCGCCGAGCTGCCCGAGCTCAAGCGCCGCGCCAGCAAGAAGAGCTACACCGACGAGGACGTCGAGCTGTGGACACCCGGCGCTTTGGGCGAGCGCGGCAAGAGCGCGAAGATCCTGCGCAAGAAGGCCAGGGAGGCGCAGCGCATCGCGGATGCCCGCCTGGGCGACGACATCGCCGTCGAGACGCCGGAGGAGACGCCATAGCTTGCTCTACTAGAGTGTCGTCCGCCACCACGAGCCCGTCCATCGAAAGAGCACCCGTGCGCCGTTCATTCCCCGCCTTGATCGCCATCGCCGTCGTCGCCGGCGCCGCCCTCACGGGCTGCACCGGCAATTCGATCGCCGCCTCGGCCGCCTGCGATGTGAAGAGCGGCAGCGGCTCCGAGTCGATCCGCGCGACCGGCGCGTTCGGGAAGGACCCGGAGGCGAGGGTGCCGTCGCCCCTCAACGTGACGAAGGCGCAGTCCACCACGCTGATCCAGGGTCACGGCAAGAAGGTCGGCGACGATGGCGTCGCCGAGGTCTACCTCACCCTGTTCGACGGGGCGACGGGGCAGATCGGCGCAGAGACCTCTGAGAACTTCGTGCCCGTGACGAGCAAGGCGCTCGGCGCCGGCCTCGCCGGCGCGATCGGCTGCGCCCAGGTGGGCTCGCGGCTCGCCGTCGTCATCCCGCCGAAGCAGGCCGCGATGTTCAGCGCCCCCGAGGGCTCGTCGATCGCCGCGATCGTGGATGTCAAGAGCGCCTTCCCGAACCGCGCCACCGGCCGTGCGCGCCCCGCGACACCGGGCTTCCCGACCGTCGTGCTCGCCCCGAACGGTCAGCCGGGCATCGTGATCGGCTCGCACGCCGCGCCGACGAAGGTGCAGTCCGCAGTGCTGCGTCAGGGCGACGGCGCGGTGGCGACGAAGAAGGATGCGCTGGTCGTGCAGACGCAGATCGTCGGCTGGTCAGACCAGACGAGCGCCACCGGCACCTGGGAGAACGGCTCGGCCACGGTGCAGACGCTGAGCGATGGCAGCGCGCTCGCGCAGGAGCTTCTCGGCAGGAGGATCGGCTCGCAGATCATCGTGCTGACCCCGGCCGCGAAGTCCGGCTCCGGCGATGCGACGGCGACCGTCGTCGACATCCTGGGAAGCATCCCTGCCGCATCGATCCAGCAGCAGTGACCGCGGCAAATAAGCTGGGCAGATGCCCCGTATCGTCCCGCCAGAGGAGCGGCAGTTCGCGCTTGTGCTCGCGCTGCTCGCGACCGAGCAGGGGCTGACGAAGGAGCAGATCCTCTCCACTGTCGACGGCTATCACCAGAAGTACGCGGCGGACGGCGACAACGCGAACCTCGAGCGCCAGTTCGAGCGCGACAAGGATGCGCTGCGCGAGCTCGGCGTCCCGCTCGAGACCGTCGACGCCCCCGGGCAGTCCGGCAACAACCAGCTGCAGAGCTACCGCGTCTCGAAGGGCGACTACGAGCTCCCCGACGACATCACCTTCACGCCGACCGAGCTGTCGCTGCTGCAGCTCGCGGGAACGGTGTGGCGTGAGGGCTCGCTCTCCGGTGACATGCGGCGGGCGATGATCAAGCTGCGCGCGGCGGGCATCGAGCCGGACGGGTCGATGCTCGGCTACGCTCCGCGGCTCAAGCAGCTCGAGCCCGCGTTCGCGCCGCTCACGCAGGCGATCGAGCGCCGCGAGACGGTCGTGTTCCCTTATCTCCGCCCCGGTCGCAGGCTGGCGCGGCAGCACACGATCAAGCCGCTCGCCCTGTTCCAGTTCCGTGGCCGCTGGCTGTTCATGGGCCTCGACGCCGTCCCTCTCGGCGCGCGCGAGCACCGGCTCACGTTCCTGCTCTCCCGCATCGTCGGCGACGTCGTCTCGACGCACGAGCGCTTCGACGCGCCCCCTGGGGACCACAGCGCAGAGGCGCTCGCCGAGCTCGAGAAGCTCTGGGAGCGCAACACGGCGACCGTCGCGGTCGAGCCGGGCAGCGATGCGGCGATCCGGCTCGGCAGGCGCTACGGCGGCACGACGGCTGACGGTCGCCTGCTGGTCGTGCACTACAGCGACCTGACGCTGCTCGCCGACGAGCTCGCCGGCTACGGGCCGGAGGCGACGGTCATCGAGCCCGACGAGCTGAAGCTGGCCGTGCTCTCGCGTCTCGAGGCCACGGAGTGGGCGCACCGCGAGCCGGGCTCCGAGGCGCCCGCTGCGCGGTCTCCACAGCCATCGGAAGGTGATGCATGAGCCCGCGCCCCGCCTACGCCGCAGACCGGCTCGCGTTCCTGCTGTCGGTCGTGCCGTACCTGATCGATCACCCGGGTGTCCCCGTCGCCGAGGCGGCCGCCCACTTCGGGCTCACCGAGCGGGAGATGCGCGACCAGGTCGAGCGCATCACCGGCATGGGCGTGCCGGGCACGACGAAGACGTACGGCCCCGAGGACCTCTTCGACATCGACTGGGACGCGCTCGACGACGACGGCATCATCTTCATCACGAATCGCGTCGTCATCGAAGACGCCCCGCGCTTCTCCGCCCGCGAGGCGGCCGCCCTCATCGCGGGCCTGCAGTACCTGCAGGCGATCCCCGGAACGGCCGACACCGAGGCTCTCGCCGGGCTGATCGCGAAGCTCGCGCGCGGCGCGTCGGCAACGCCGCCGCCTGTGGCGATCGACCATGGTGGGGCGGACGCCGGGCTGGACGTCGTCCGCGACGCGCTCGCCCGCGGTATCCGCCTCGAATTCGACTACTTGAACGGCCGCGGCGAACGCGAGCGCCGACCCGTCGACCCGCTGCGCCTCGAGAGCCGCGACGACGTCTGGTACCTGCGCGGCTGGTGCCACCTGCGCGGCGACGTGCGCGTGTTCCGCGTGGACCGCATGGCCGACGTGACGACGACGGATGCCGCAGCCGAGCACACCCCCGACGAGATCGCCCTCTCCGAGACCCTGTTCGACCCCAGCGCGGACGACTTGGTCGTCGAAGTACGTCTCGCCACGAGCGCCATTCCCGGCTTCGCCGAATATCTCTCAGCCGATTCGAAGCTCGAGCCGGCAGGTGACGGTTTTGTGCGAACCAGCATCCGTGTCGCCCATTTCCACAGCCTGAAACGGCTGGTCGGGACCATGCCGGGGCTGCTCACCGTGGTGGGCCCGCCTGAAGCGCGCAGGGCCGTGGCGGACTGGGCGAGGGCCGGGGTCGACCGCTATCGAAACGCTCGCGCAGAACACGGTTAGACTGCACGGGATGCCCGCACCAGGCATCCTCACAATCCCGCAAACCAAGGAACAACAATGGGCTTTCTCCGCGACCTAGGCGGATGGCATCTGCTGATCATCCTCGTGATCATCGTGCTGCTGTTCGGAGCAACGAGGCTCCCGGCCGTTTCGAAGAGCATCGGCCAGTCCGTGCGCATCTTCCGCCGTGAAGTCAAGACCATGAAGGACGAGCCGAGCGCCGAAGACGACGCCGCCGCAGCAGGCAAGTCGTCCAGCACCGCGGCCGACGACAAGAAGTAGGCCGTGAGCGCCACTGCCACCAAGGCTGGGCGCGCCGCCAAAGATCCCGACGGGCGGATGTCGCTCGGTCAGCACCTGATCGAGCTTCGCAACCGTGCGATGATCGCCGCCATCGGGGTGATCGTGGCGGCGATCGGCGGGTGGTTCGTCGAGCCGTTCGTGTGGAGCGCCCTGACAGCTGTCATTCAGAACATGGCGACAGCGCAGAACGCGCATATCAACTTCCCGACCCTGACGGCGGCGTTCGACCTGCGGATGCAGCTGACGCTGTACATCGGCCTGGTCGCCTCGTCACCGCTGTGGCTGTACGAGATCTTCGCGTTCCTGACGCCGGGCCTGACGGGCAAAGAGAAGCGCTACATCTTCGGGTTCTTCTTCTCGGCCGTCCCGCTGTTCCTCGGCGGGTGCGCGTTCGGCTGGTACGTGACTCCGCACATCGTGACGCTGTTCGCGAGCTTCGCGCCGCACGACAACCTGACGATCCTGAACGCGAGCGACTACTTCACCTTCGTGCTGAAGCTCGTGCTGGCCGTCGGCGTCGCGTTCGTGACGCCGGTGTTCATCGTGCTGCTCAACATGATCGGCATCATCTCGGCCGCCGCGATCCTCAAGGCGTGGCGCTGGGCGATCCTCGGCTCGATCCTGTTCGCGGCGCTCGCGACCCCGTCGACCGACGTCGTCTCGATGATGCTGCTCGCCGTGCCGCTCGTTGTGCTGTACTTCGCGGCCGCAGGGTTCGCGTGGCTGCACGACCGGCGCAAGAACCGCGACGCGGAAGACCTCGACGCTGAACTCGCCACATAGCACCGCCACGTAGCATGAACGGGTGACCGACCAGCTCTCGCCGTCCGAGCGGTACGCGGCTTCGAAGACCCGCTCGCGCTCGCCTCGGCTCGACGAGTTCCGGTCGTTGCTGCGCTTCGATCTCGATCCGTTCCAGCTCGACGCCTGCGCGAGCCTCGAGGCGGGCCGCAGCGTGCTCGTCGCCGCGCCGACGGGGGCCGGAAAGACGGCGGTCGCGGAGTTCGCCGTGCACCTCGCGATGGCGACACCGCACCAGAAGGTGTTCTACACGGCGCCGATGAAAGCGCTGTCGAACCAGAAGTTCAACGAGCTCGTCGACCGCTACGGGCCGGAGGACGTCGGGCTGCTCACCGGCGACACCAACGTCAACTCGCGCGCGCGCATCGTCGTCATGACGACTGAGGTGCTGCGAAACATGCTGTACGCCGACTCGGACCTGCTGCCGGGACTCGCGTTCGTCGTGATGGACGAGGTGCACTACCTCGCGGACCGGTTCCGCGGCGCGGTGTGGGAGGAGGTCATCATCCACCTGCCGCAGCAGGTGCGCCTCGTCTCGCTGTCGGCGACGGTCAGCAACGCCGAGGAGTTCGGCGACTGGCTGCAGGCCGTGCGCGGCGACACCGACGTCGTGGTGTCCGAAGAGCGGCCGGTTCCCCTCGAGCAGCACGTGCTCGTGCGCTCGAAGCTCGTCGACCTCTTCGAGGGCGCCGGGCGGGATTCCGCGATCAAGGTGAATCCCGAGCTCGTGCAGCTCGCCCGAGCGGGCGGGCGCCCGTCCGGCGGGCGCGCAGCTTCCGATCGTGGCAGGCGGCACGGCGGCGGATTCGGCGGGCACGGATTCCGGCTCGATCGCTCCGAGGTCGTGAGCCTGCTCGACGGGCGCCGGCTGCTGCCTGCGATCTTCTTCGTGTTCAGTCGCAACGGGTGCGACCAGGCGGTGCAGCAGGTGCTGCGCGCAGGCATCCGCCTCACCGAGCAGTGGGAGCGCGAGGAGATCCGCCAGGTCGTCGAGGAGCGCACCCGCACGCTGCTCGACGAGGACCTCGCGGTCCTCGGCTACTGGGAGTGGCTCGAGGGGCTGCAGCGGGGTGTCGCCGCGCATCACGCGGGCCTGCTGCCCGCCTTCAAAGAGGTCGTCGAGGAGCTCTTCCAGCGCAAGCTCGTCAAGGTCGTGTTCGCCACAGAGACCCTCGCGCTCGGCATCAACATGCCCGCGCGCACGGTCGTGCTCGAGAAGCTCGAGAAGTTCAACGGCGAGGCGCGCGTGCCGATCACGCCGGGGGAGTACACCCAGCTGACCGGCCGCGCCGGTCGCCGCGGCATCGACGTCGAGGGGCACTCCGTCATCCAATGGGTCGACGGGCTCGACCCGCAGGCGGTCGCCGCCCTCGCCTCCCGCCGCTCCTACCCGCTGAACTCCAGCTTCCGGCCGACCTACAACATGGCCGTGAACCTGATCGAGCAGTTCGGGCGCGAGCGCACCCGCGAGATCCTCGAGTCGTCGTTCGCGCAGTTCCAGGCCGACCGCGCCGTCGTCGACCTGGCGCGCGCGGTGCGCAAGCGCGAGGAGTCGCTCGCGGGCTACGCCGATGCGATGACATGTCACCTCGGCGACTTCGCCGAGTATGCGGCGATCCGCCGCGAGGTGACCGACCTCGAGAAGCAGAACTCCAAGATGCAGGGGCAGTCGGCCGCGGCGAAGACGCGGGTGCAGCGTGAGCTCGCCGATCTCCGGCAGCGGATGCGCCGGCATCCGTGCCACGGTTGCGCCGAGCGCGAGCAGCACGCCCGCTGGGCCGAGCGGTGGTGGCGTCTCAAGCGCGAGACCGATCAGCTGAACTCGCAGATCCGCAGCCGCACCGGCGCCGTGGCCCGCGTGTTCGACCGGGTCAGCGAGGTACTGATCGCGATCGACTACCTGCACGTCGGCGAGGACGGGCAGGTGCGCCTGACTTCGGACGGCAAGCGACTGCGGCGCATCTACGGCGAGCGCGACCTGCTCGTCGCGGAGAGCCTGCGGCACGGCCTGTGGGACGGGCTGGACGCCCCGAGCCTCGCCGCCATGGCGTGCGCGCTGGTCTTCGAGCCGCGCCGCGACGAGGTGAACCCGCCGGAGCACCTGCTGCCCAAGGGCCGCTTCCGCGAGGCGCTCGACAAGACCCAGACGCTGTGGGCCGAGCTCGACGACCTCGAGCGCGAGAACCGGCTTCCGGGCAGCGACCCGCTGTCGGTGGGGCTCGCTCCGGCGATGCACGCCTGGGCGCGGGGGCAGGCGCTCGAGCGCGTGCTCGACCAGGCAGAGCTCGCGGCGGGCGACTTCGTGCGCTGGGCGAAGCAGACCATCGACCTGCTCGACCAGCTGTCGATCGTCGCCGACGGCGAGCTCGGGCGCACGGCGCGGCAGGCGCTCGACGCGGTACGTCGCGGCATCGTCGCGTACTCGAGCGTGGGCTAGCAGGGGCGACGGATGCTGCGGAAGATCGATTCGCCGCCCGGCGGCGTGTCGCCGTCGGCACCCCGGCGTGTCGCGCGGAATCCCTTCCGCACGGACGGGGCGGCGTCTGCAGACCGCCTGCGCGGCCTCCCATTGTGGGCGGCGCTGCTCTGCGCCGCCGCCGGGGGAGTGCTCTTCGACGGCGCGTTCCCCGACCACTACTGGTGGCCGCTCGTGTTCCCGGGCGTCGCCCTGCTGCTGCTCGCGCAGCAGGGCCGTGGCGCCTGGAGCGCCCTGCTCGTCGGCTTCGTCGGCGGCCTCGCGTTCTACGTCTCCGACATCTACTGGACGGCGCTCTACCTCGGCCCCATCCCGTGGCTCGCGCTGTCGATCACCGAGTCGGCGTTCTGGGCGCTCGCAGCGCTGCTCTTCACGCTCGCATACCGTTGGGTGCCGCGCGCACTGCCCGGCGTCTTCGGCCGGGTCGTCGCGCTGCCGCTCATCATCGCCGGGCTGTGGACGCTGCGCGAGCTGCAGACCAACCACTGGCCGTTCACGGGTTTCGCCTGGGGCCGGGTCGCGTATTCGCAGTCCGAGAGCCCGTTCACGCACCTGGTCGCCTGGGTCGGGGTGGCGGGGCTCACCTTCCTGCTGGTCTGGCTCTCGGCGCTCGCGCTCGCGTGCGCACAGGAGGCAGGGCTGCGCAGGGCGACCCGGGCGTTCATCCCTGTCGTCGCGGCGCTGGCCCTGGCATCCGTGCCCATCTGGCCGAGCGCCGCGCATGGCACGACCCGGGTCGCCGCGGTGCAGGGCGACGGGCCGGCCGGCTACTTCGACCCGAAGAACGTGTACGGCGCCGTCGAGGACGCGCAGGTCGACGCGACGGTGCCGCTGATCGGCAAGGGGCCGTTCAGCATGGTCGTGTGGCCGGAGGGCGCGGCCAGCGCGAACCCGCTCGAAGACGCGCACAGCGCGAGCGTGCTGAGCGCGCTCTCGAACACCCTCAGCGCCCCGCTCGTCGTCGGCGCCATCACGGAGGATGGCAGGAAGACCTTCAACTCCTCGCTGCTGTGGGACGGCACGAAGGGCAAGACCGCCCAGTACGACAAGCAGCTTCCCGTGCCGTTCGGCGAGTACATCCCGTACCGCACGGTCTTCCACGCGATCGCGCCGGCGCTCGTCGACCTCGTGCAGCGCGACTACACGCCGGGTACGCGGCCGAACGTCTTCGACATCCGCGGCATCAAGGCCGGCATCTCGATCTGCTTCGACATCATCGACGACCGGCAGATCCCGCAGATGATCGACGGGGGAGCCCAGCTCATCCTCGCGCAGACCAACAACGCCGACTTCGGGCAGACGGAGGAGAACGTGCAGCAGCTGGCCATCGCCCGCATGCGTGCCGTCGAGGCCGACCGCTCGGTCGTGAACATCTCGACCGTCGGGACGAGCCAGGTGATCGCGCCCGACGGGCGCACGATCGCATCGATCCCGGCGTACAAGCCGGGGCGACTGGTCGCAGACGTGCCGCTGTCGAGCGGCGTGACACCTGCGATCATCATCGGCTCGGGTGTCGAGGCCGGCGCGGCGACGCTGGGAGCGGCAGGGCTGATCGGATGCTTCGTGCTGGTGCTCCGCGACAGAAAAGGCCGGGCCCTTTCGGACCCGGCCTTGACCGAAGTGCGCTCTTATACGTTCGCGTCCTGGCCGCGGCGCGAGCGCAGGTAGGTGAGGCGCTCCTGCAGGAGCTCCTCGAGCTCCGCCTCTGTGCGACGCTCAAGCAGCATGTCCCAGTGGCTGCGCGGGGCCTTGGCCTCCGCGCGGTCCACCTCGACCGGCTTGTCGTCGACCAGCAGCGTCGCCTCCTGGCCGCAGTACCGGCACTCCCAGGTGTCTGGGGCATCGGCCTCTGCGGCGAACACCATGGTCGTCTCGCGACCGCAGCTCGCACACGCGTAGGTGTGGCTCGCGCGCGGCGAGAAGGCGACGCCCTCTTCGCTCTGCAGGCTCTGAGCACCGAGCCTCATTCCACGTAGGCTTCGATCTGCCATTCGGGACTCCTCCACGCTCGATACGAATTCATGAGGTCCAACGCATTCGCGTTCCCGGTGCTTCCCAGTGAAGCGGCAGACTCAGGGGTTTGCCAGGTCCTTGACAACACTCACAGCGAGATCGACGCGATCTGTCACGATTCCGTCGACGCCCAGCGCGATCAGTCGCCGCATCGCCGCCGCGTCGTTCACGACCCAGACGTGAACCTCGGCCCCCGCGCGGTGCACCGCGTCGATGAAGCGTGGCGTGACGACCGAGAGCGGCCCCTGGCGCTCCGGCACCTGCACGGCATCGACGCCGGCCAGGGCGGCGCGCACGAGGAAGCCCAGGCCGAGGCGCGCGCCGACGAGCGCCCAGATCACACCGCGCTGCGATGCAGAGGTCGCGGCGGCGTGCGATCCGCCGAGCGCAGCGAGCGTTGCCCGGCGGGTGGCGTCGTCGAAGCTCGTGATGAGCACCCGGCGGGTGGCGCCGGCGCCGAGAACCGCGCCGGCCACGGCATCCGCCGCCGCCCTTGCCTTCACGTCGATGTTGAAGCGCGCGTCGGGGAATGCCTCGAGCGCTTCGGCGAGCGTCGAATACGACTGCCCGTGGCCCAGGTCGACCTTCGCCAGCTCGGCGCCGGTGAGCTGCGCGATGCGCGCCTCGCGCCCGGCGAGCCGCTTCAGGTCGGGGTCGTGGCTCACGACCGCGACCCCGTCGGCCGAGACGTGCACGTCGGTCTCGATGTACGGCGCGCCGGCCGCAAGCGCCGCCGCGAAAGCGAGCAGCGTGTTCTCGGGAGCGCTGGTCGCAAGACCGCGATGCGCGAGCACGCGCGGGCGCGGCGGTGCGAAGTAACCGCTGTCGCGGCCGGTCGTTGGGCTCAGGAGCTACTCCGCAGGTGGAGCCGCAGGTGCGCCTGCGCCGGGCAGCTTCGCGCCGAACGCCGAACTGAAGCCCTCGAGCGCCTTGGTGAGCTCGGCCGGGATCATCCACACCTTGTTCGCCTGCCCGTTGGCGATCAGCGGCAGGGTCTGCAGGTACTGGTAGGCGAGGAGCAGGTCGTCGGGCTTGCCTTCGTGGATCGCGGTGAAGACGGTGTCGATCGCCTTCGCCTCTCCCTCTGCGCGCAGCACGGCGGCCTGCTTGTCGCCCTCTGCCTTGAGGATCGCGGCCTGCTTGAAGCCTTCCGCGTTGAGGATCTCGGACTGCTTCGTGCCCTCTGCGGTCAGGATCGCGGCGCGCCGGTTGCGCTCTGCGCGCATCTGCTGCTCCATCGAGTCCTTGATCGAGGCGGGCGGGTCGATCGACTTGAGCTCGACACGGCCGACGCGGATGCCCCACTTGCCCGTTGCCTCGTCGAGCACGATGCGCAGCTGCGAGTTGATGTTGTCGCGGCTGGTCAGCACCTCTTCGAGGTTGAGACCGCCGACGACGTTACGGAGCGTGGTGGTGGTCAGCTGCTCGACCGCGGCGAGGTAATTGGCGATCTCGTAGGTGGCCGCGCGGGCGTCCGTCACCTGGAAGTAGATGACGGTGTCGATCGAGACGACCAGGTTGTCCTCGGTGATCACGGGCTGGGGCGGGAACGACACGACCTGCTCGCGAAGGTCGATGAGCGGCCGCAGGCGGTCGACGTAGGGAACCAGCAGGTTCAGGCCCGGCAGGAGCGTCTTGTGGTACCGGCCGAGCCGCTCGACGACGCCCGCGCGCGCCTGCGGCACGATTCGGATCGCCCGGAAGAGAGTCACGATCACGAAGATGATGACGATGATGACGACGATCACCACGATGATGGCGCCTACTTCGTCCATTTTTCCCCCTTTGTTGTTCCGGGTTATTCCGGCGCGATGACGACGGATGCGCCGTCGACAGCCAGCACGCGCACCTCGGCGCCCGGCGGGATGATCGCTGCGCCGCCCTCCGGTACGCGGGCGCTCCAGGTCTCGCCGTTCGCGAGCTTGACCTGACCGCCGGTCTGCGTCACCTGAAGCAGCACGCGGCCGGTCGTTCCGACGATCGCGTCGATGTTGCTCTTGGTCGGGTCGCCGCTGCGCTCGAGCAGATGCAGCAGCCGCGGCCGCAACAGGAACGTGCCGAGCACGGCGATCGCCGCGGCGATGACCGTCGCGAGCCACCAGGGCGCGCCGAGCAGATCGGCGATCAGGCCGCCGAGCGCACCCAGCGCGAGCAGCATGAACTCGATCTCGGCCGTGAGCATCGCGATCACGACGAAGACGATGATCAGCGCGGCCCAGATGATCCACTCGAAGCCGCCCATGAACCTCACCCTAGCGGCGTTGGTAGGGTCAGTGGGGGCTTTTATCGACCCTGATTCGCACCCCCATTAGGAGTTCCTCGTGACCAACCCCCTCGCCCCCGGATCGCTCGCAGGAAAACGTGTGCTCGTCACGGGCTCGAGCCGGGGCATCGGCGCCGACACCGTCGGGTACCTCGCCGCGGCGGGCGCGAAGGTCGTCATCAACTACCGCAACAAGGCGGCACGAGCCGAGAAGCTGGCGGCGCAGCTCGCTGAGAACGGCACGGAGGCGCTCGTGATCGCGGCGGACCTGACCGATCCGGCATCCCTCGCCGCCATGTTCGCGCAGGTGCAGCAGGAGTGGGGCGGCCTCGACGTGCTCGTGCTGAACGCCTCCGGCGGCATGGAGACCGGCATGGGCGCGGACTACGCCCTGCGCCTCAACCGCGACGCGCAGGTCTCGGTGCTCGAGGCGGCACTGCCGCTGCTGGGGCAGGGCGGCCGGGTGGTGTTCGTGACGAGCCACCAGGCGCACTTCATCCGCACCACACCGACCATGCCGGAGTACGAGGCGGTCGCGACGTCCAAGCGCGCCGGCGAGGACGCGCTGCGCGAGCGGATTCCGGAACTCGAATCCCGCGGCATCGACTTCGTCGTCGTCTCCGGCGACATGATCGAGGGCACGATCACCGCCACCCTGCTCAACCGCCTCAACCCGGGCGCCATCGACGCGCGCCGCCAGTCGGCCGGCAAGCTCTACAACGTGTCGGAGTTCGCCGCAGAGGTCGCTCTCGCCGCGGTCGACCCGGTGCCCGCAGACCACACCCGCCTGGTCGGCGACACGAGCGACTTCGCCGGCGAGTAGACGCGGATGAAGCCGGCCGACCTTCCCCTGATCAACACGGTCTCCGCGCCGTCGCTCCACCCGGGCGGCGGTCGCGCCGTCGTCGCGGTCACCCGGCCCGACCTCGACGCGGACAGCTATGTCGGTCAGCTCTGGGTCGTGCCGCTGTCCGACGATGCGGCTGCGTTCCGGCTCACGCGCGGCTTCCGCGACACCGCTCCGCGGTTCTCACCGGACGGCGGGCTGATCGCCTTCCTGCGCGCAACCCCCAGCGGCCCCGCGCAGCTCTATGTCGTCGCCGCCGACGGCGGCGAGCCGGTGCAGGTCACCGACCGCAAGCTGGGCGTCGGCGCGTTCGCCTGGTCGCCCGACGGCGCGCATCTCGCGTTCTCGAGCCGCGAGCCCGAGGCGGGCCGCTACGGCACGGTCGAAGGAGTGGGGCCGGATGCCGAGCGCGCGCGTCGCTTCGACGGCTATCACCGCACGTCGAACGGTCTCGGCTACTACCTGGACCGGCCGAACCTGCTGTTCGTCGCTCCGACCCCCGACGTGCGGGCCGAGCCGCTCGTGCAGCCCGTCGGCTCGGACGCCGGGCCGGCTGAGCCACGGCCGCTCGTCGCCGAGCCGCTCCGCATCTCGCGGCACGAGGTCGATCACGGCGACTTCGCATTCTCGCCGGACGGGCGGATCCTCGCGGCCGTGGCCGCCGTGCACGCCACTCGCGATGAGGACCTGCGCTCGAGTGTCGTACTGCTTCCGATCGAGGGCGACGCCGAGGCCGTCGACGCCACCATCACGTATGGCGACCTCTCTGTCGACTCGGTCGAATACGGCCCCGACGGCCGCCTCTTCTTCGTCGCGAGCGAGGTGGGGGCACAGGGCGTCGACTTCGTCGGCCGCAACTCCTCGCTCTATGTGATCAGCGCACCCGGCGCCCGTCCCCAGCGGCTCACCGACCCCGCGCAGCACGACCTCGGCGCGAACAGGGTCATCGTGCCGCTGGCCGACGGATCGGTGCTCACCGACGAGGGCTCGCGGGGGACCCACCAGCTCGTGCGCGTCGGCACCGAAGGGTCGGTCACAGCGCTCACCTCGGGTGACGTCGAGGTGAGCGGGGCGGATGCCGCAGGCGGCACGATCGTGGTCGGGTGCTCGCACCCGGGCAGCTACGGCGATGTCGCCGTGGTCGAGGACGGCCGTCTGCGGACGCTCACGGATTTCTCGGCGGCGCTGCGTGCGCGGGGGATCGTGACACCCGTCGAGCTGACGGTGCCAGGAAACGACGGCTACCCCGTACACGGCTGGATCGCCGTGCCAGAGGGCGACGGCCCGCACCCGGTGCTCCTGATGATCCACGGCGGCCCGTTCGCCGAATACGGCGTGCACTTGTTCGACGAGACGCAAGTGCTCGCGGCCGCCGGCTATGCGGTGGTGTACTGCAATCCGCGGGGGAGTCGCACCTATGGCGAGAGCCATGGGCGCAGCATCCGCCAAGCAATGGGCACGGTCGACCTCGATGACGTGCTCGCCTTCCTCGACGGCGCGGTCGCGGCCGATGCGCGCCTCGACGGCTCGCGCACGGGAATCCTCGGCGGCTCGTACGGCGGCTATCTGACCGCCTGGGCGATCGCGCACGAGCACCGCTTCGCCGGGGCCGTCGTCGAGCGCGGCTACCTCGACCCCGAGTACTTCGTGGGCACAAGCGACATCGGCTGGTTCTTCAGCGGACAGTACGTCGGCGACGACCCCGAACGCATCGCGGCGCAAAGCCCACAGGCCGTGGTCGACCGGGTGACGACGCCGACGCTGGTGCTGCACTCCGAGCAGGATCTGCGCTGCCCGCTGGGGCAGGCCGAGCGCTACTACCACTCGCTCAAGCGCAACGGGGTCGAGACCGAACTGGTCGTCTTCCCCGGCGAGAACCACGAGCTGAGTCGTGGAGGCAGGCCGCGCCACCGTGTGCAGCGGTTCGAGATCATCCTCGACTGGTGGCAGCGGCACCTGCCTGTGTGAGCCGGGCGTGCGCTACCAGCCGCTGAACGTGTCCGGCCAGGGGGCGACGTCGACTTCGTTGCCCTCCGGGTCCGCGAGGGTCCACCACTCTGGGCCGTTGTCGAGAACGACGGTGCCGCCTGCGGCGAGTGCCGCCTCAATGCGAGCGGGCGCGAGGTCGGCCGGAACGTAGAGGTCGACGTGGATGCGGTTGCGCTGAGGGCGGGGCTCGTCCATCTGCTGGAACCAGACGTTCGGGCCGACGGCGCCGGGGCCTCCCACGTCCTCGTCGCCGAACAGCTCGTAGCCGAGGACGGCAGCCCAGAACGGCCGCACCTTCGGGATGTCGAGCGCGTCGATCGCGATCTGCATGGCCTGCACCTTGGTCGGATCGGCTGTGATGCCGAGTTCGCGCGCCGCGTGCGAGATCTGCGCCGCCAGGGCGCTGTCGCGTTCGCTGAGCACCCAGCCCTGCTCCATCACCTCATGGGTGAGCAGGCGCACCGTCACACCGCCGTAGCGGAGCTCGACGTCGGGGTGGTGGTTCGCCGCCTCCGCCAGCTCGCCGATGCGATCGACGAGCGCGACGCCCGTCGCGAAGGAACCGGTCACGAAGTGCGCCGCAGCACCCGTGGACAGCACACGCCAGTCCTCGACCCCTGGCGCGGCGTGGAACCGCTGAGACGTGATGACCTCGACCATGGCCGCAGGCTACGCGGGTATCGGGGGTGCGCTCTAGCCTCAAGTCATGACCTCACTCGGTGTGATCTTCCAGCCATGGTCCCCGCCCGAACGGCTCCGCGAGACGGCCGTCGCGGCCGAGCGTGCAGGGCTCGACGAGCTCTGGGTGTGGGAGGACTGCTTCAAAGAGAGCGGCGTGACCTCGCTCGTCGTCGCGCTCACGACGACCGAGCGACTGCGGGTCGGCGTCGGCATCCTGCCGATGCCCCTGCGCAACGTCGCAGTGCTCGCGATGGAGGCCGCGATGATCCAGCGGCTGTTCGCCGGCCGTGCCCGGTTCGGCGTCGGCCACGGCGTGCTGGACTGGATGGGGCAGGTAGGCGCCAGAGTCGCCTCGCCGCTCACGCTGATGCGCGAGTACGTGCCGGCGCTGCGACGGCTGCTCTCGGGTGAGGAGGTGACGGCGGCGGGCCGCTACGTGAACCTCGACCGGGTGAAGCTCGACTGGCCGCCGGCGGTGCCGGTGCCGGTGCTCGCCGCGGCTGAGGGCCCGAAGACGACGGCGCTCGTCGGCGAGGTCGCCGACGGGCTGGTTCTCACCGGCGGCTGGAGCGCCGACATGGTGCGTGACAGCGTGACACGGGCCCGGGCTGCGCGATCCGCTGCCGGGGTCGAGGGCGCTTTCGAGGTGGCGGTATTCCTCATGACCGATTTCGGAGAGGGCGCCGCCGAGCGGATGGAGGCGGAGTTCGACCGCTGGGAGTTCACCGGGGAGCGACGCTATGCCGCGCTGGGCTCGGTGGAAGAGGTCACCGCGACGGTGCGCGAGGTGTTCGACGCCGGGGCGACCTCGGTGCTGCTGCAGTCGCGCACCGACTCCGACGACATCGAGGGCTTCGTCGCGAACGCAGGCAGGGTGCGCGAGCTGCTGCTGCGCTGAGTCAGTGCTTCTTGGCGACCGCGAACGCCGCGTCGAGCTCGTCGAGGTCGAGCGCGCGCTCGGGCAGCGCGCCGCAGGCCGTGTTGCGCAGCCCGTCGAGCAGCAGCCACAGGTAGCGCTTCCAGACGGGCCGGTCGACCGCTTCGCTCGCGAGGAACGTGGAGCCCATCATGAGCAGGATGGCGGCGATGTCTGTGGGGGAGGCGTCTGCACGCAGGCATCCGCCCGCCTTCGCCCGCTCGACGAGCGCCGTGACGGGCTCGAACAGCGCCTCGCGCATCGTCTCGGTCTTGCCGTCGACGTGCATGGGGTGCTCGCCCATGGTGCCGGCCGTCATGATCTCGTACAGCCCGCGGTCTTTGGCGTGCTTCGTGACCGTCGTCTCGACGAAGCTCACGAGCGCGTCCCACGGGTCGTCGACGTCGAGCGCGTCGCGCGCCGACTCGACCATCTGCTCGAGGTCGTCGGCGAAGATCGCCGCGGCGAGCTCCTGCTTGTTGGCGAAATGCCGGTACGCGGTCCCGACGCCGACGCCTGCGCGATGGGCGATCTCGTCGAGCGTGGCCTCGAGACCGCGCGACGCGAACACCTCGCGGCCCGCGTCGACAAGGGCGCTGCGGTTGCGGGCCGCATCGCGCCGAAGCGGCCGGGTAGGGGAATCAGCGGTGCTCGTCACACCGTCCTCCTTTCCGGCCGCTTCGTCGCATGCCTTATGCGTGAATCATCGCAGGCTCGCCTGAGGAGTGGACGAACTCCTCCGGCACGCCGCGGCGCAGCACGATCGCGGTGACGAGCGCGCCGCCCGCGAAGATCGCGGCCGCCAGCCAGAATGCCACGTGATAGCCGTTGATCGCCGCCTGCGCCTGCACACCCAGCTGGGCGGCCTTGGTGGTGGCGTGCGCGATGTGGTCGGCGATGTATGCGGTGATCGTGGTCGTCGCGATGGTGTTGAGCAACGCCGTGCCGATCGAGCCGCCGACCTGCTGCACCGTGTTGACGGTGGCCGAGCCGACGCCGGCGTCTTCGTCGCGGAGGCGGAGCGTCGAGATGCTCATCGCGATCGCGAACAGCGTTCCCATGCCGAGTCCGAGCAGGATCAGACCGGGGAGCACGTCCTGGGCGTAGTGCCCGACGACGCCGATGCGGGTGAAGGTCGCGAGCCCGATCGCGCCGAGCAGCATGCCGACCGGAACGAGGACCTTCGGGCTCACGCGACGCTGCAGGCGCGGCATGATCAGCGCCGCGGTCAGGACGATCGCGCCCGGCAGCGGCAGGAACGCCACTCCCGTCTTGACGGCGCTGTAGCCGAGGTTCGACTGCAGGTAGTAGGTCATGAACAGGAAGACGCCGAACATGCCGGTGGTCGCGAGGAACATGGCGATCAGGCCGCCGCCGCGGTTGCGGTCCAACACGATGCGCAGGGGGAGCAGCGCATGCTTGGAGCGCGCCTCGATGAAGACGAAGGCGATCAGCAGGATGCCGGAGGCGATCAGGAATCCGATCGTCTTGCCGTCGCCCCAGCCGTCGGTGTCGGCGAGTGAGAACCCGTAGACCAGCGCGAACAGGCCCGCCGTGATCGTGACGGCGCCCGGCAGGTCGAGCTTCGGGCGGTGCTGGCTGGCCGAGTGGCGCAGCAGCACGAAAGCGCCGATCAGCGCCGGGATCGCGAAGAAGATGTTCACGAACATCGTCGCGCGCCACGAGAAGTACTCGGTCAGCACGCCGCCGAGCAGCAGGCCGAGCGCCGCACCGCCGCCGCCGATGGCACCGAAGATGCCGAAGGCGCGGCCGCGCTCCTTGCCGTCGACGAACGTCGTGGTGAGGATCGCGAGGACGGCGGGCGCGAGGATCGCGCCGAAGGCGCCCTGGATGACGCGGGCAGTGACGAGCATCTCGAAGTTCGTGGCGAGGCCGCCGAATGCGGAGGCCAGCGCGAAGCCCGCGAGGCCGATGATGAGCGCCCACTTGCGGCCGAACAGGTCGGCGAGACGGCCGGCGAACAGCAGCAGGCTGCCGAACGCGAGGGTGTAGCCGGTGATGATCCACTGCCGGTCGTTGTCGCTGAAGGCGAGGGCCTTCTGCGCGGTCGGCAGGGCGATGTTGACGACGGTGGAGTCAAGGATGACCATGAGCTGGCTGAGCGCCAGGACGACGAGGATGACCCAGCGACGCGAGTGGTGATGCTCAGCGTGCGGGTCCGCGGCCACGATGGGCGCGGTAGCGGTAGCGGACAAAGGGGCTCCCGAGATAGTGAACCGGATTCGGAGAGAAGTACTCCGGTTACTGTACGTCGAAAACGGAACCCTTACCTCCGGATTGGCTGGGTGTCCGGTTTCGCGCTCGTGAACGGCAGGGGAGCGGTGATGTTTCAGGCCTCCAGGCGCGGGCGCAGCAGGCAGAACTCGTTGCCATCGGGGTCCTGCAGGACGTGCCAGGATTCCTCGCCGGTCCGCCCGATGTCGGCCGGGCGGGCGCCGATCGACAGAAGGCGCTCGAGCTCGGCGTCCTGATCCCGATCCGTCGGATTCAGGTCGATGTGCAGCCGCAGCCGCTCGGGCCGCGGGTCCGAGCTTCTGACGAAGAACAGGGTCGGCTGCAGGCCGCCGAAGCCTTCAGCGGGCCCCACTTCGGCGAAGCCGTCGCCGCGGTCGATCACCGTGAAGCCCAGCACCTCGGCCCAGAAATCCGCGAGCCCCTGCGGGTCTTCCGACTTGATCACCAGTTCAGAGAAACGGGATGCCATGGGGGAACGGTACCCGCCGCTGGCGCATCCGGGTGGGTCGCGCTCGACAGGCTCGTCGGCCATTCCAGCGGCCGCCCGGTGTGCGAGAACTATCTCGTCAAGGACGCGGGCGACAGCCCTTGGGCGATGCCGAATTGAGCATCGATTCTTCCTCTCGAGAAAGATTTCTTCCTGGTACGGTGGATGTGTGGCGCTCAACATCAAGGATCCGGATACGGACCGCCTCGCGCGCGAACTCGCCGCGGCGACGGGGGAGTCCATCACAGTGGCCGCTCGGGTCGCGCTTGAAGAAAGGCTGGCGCGAGTTCGCGCACGCACCAATGCGAGTCTTCAAGCTGCCGATCTCGACGCGATCATCGAACGCGGGCGGGCACGAAAGGTTATCGACGCCCGGTCTGCGAACGAGATCCTCGGTTACGACGAGCACGGACTTCCGGCCTGACCGATGGCGATTGCAATCGATACGTCAGCGCTCATTGCAGTGATTTTCGGCGAACCGGATGCGTCGAGCATCGCGCGCACGATGCTCGCGAACGCGGGGGACTGCTCCCTCAGTGCCGCGACCCTCGTTGAGGCTTCGATCGTCGTCGAGGCGAAGCAGGGACCGGCAGCCACGCAGGATCTGCAGTTGCTGATCGAGCGGATCGGCGCAGAAATCATGCCGGTCGACGCACAGACCGCCGCGACTGCGATTTCGGCCTGGAGACGATTCGGCAAAGGCAGGCACCGCGCCGGGCTCAATTTCGGCGACTGCTTCGCATACGCACTGTCCAAGAACTCCGGATTGCCGCTGCTCTTCAAGGGCGACGACTTCACCCAAACAGACATCGCGCAGGCCGGCTGACCGCCTCAGCGGCAAGCGTCAGGCGTTTCGCTCGTCGCGCCAGGCGAGCAGGTCGCGGATCGGGCCCACGTCCCACGTCGGCGCCTCGAGGCCGACGGTGAACAGCCGCGTCCCGACGGCGTAAAGCTTCTCGGCGGAGGCGGGGTAGTCGGCGAGGTCCTCGGGGAAGCGGCCGGGCCTCGGGCTCACGCCCGCCGATCGCTCGATCTCACCCGGGTCGCGGCCGATCTTCGCACACCACTCGTCGAGCACGGCGTGCTTGCGGGCGATCGTCTCGGCGTCGCCGAAGGAGTGCCAGATGCTCGCGTGCTCGGCCGCGATGCGCAGCGTCACCTTCTCACCGCCGCCGCCGATCAGGATCGGAATGTCGCGCGTGGGCCGCGGGTTCAGCTTTCCCCAACGCGCGCGGATGCCGGGCAGGTCGTCGCGCAGCTTGCGCAGCCGGTCGGGGGCTGTGCCGAACTCGTAGCCGTATTCGTCGTAGTCGCGCTCGAACCAGCCGGCGCCGATGCCGAGGATCAGCCGGCCCTCGCCGCCCTTGGCGCTGATGTGGTCGACGGTGCGCGCCATGTCGGCGAGCAGGTTCGGGTTCCGGTATCCGTCGGATGAGACGAGCGCGCCGATCTCGATGCGCTCGGTCGCCTCAGCCCAGGCCGCCAGCATCGTCCACGACTCGAAATGCGCGCCGTCAGGGTCGCCGGACAGCGGGAAGAAATGATCCCAGTTGAACAGCACGTCGGCGCCGAGCTCTTCGACGAGCGCCGCAGCTTTGCGGATCTCGGCGTAGCTCGCGTGCTGCGGCTTGATCTGGACGGCGATGCGGATGGGTCGCTCTGACATGGTCCGAGCCTATGAGGCAACGCCGCTCAGGGGAGGCGGCTCGATCAGGTCCCAGAGCATTCCGGCGGGGTCCTCGAACAAAGCGACGGTGCCGTATGCCTCATGCCGGGGCTCTTCCCGGAACACGATGCCGAATTCGAGCATGCGCTTGTGCTGCGCCATGAAATCGTCGGTCTCCAGGAAGAACGCGACGTCCTCGCCGGCTTGGCGCCCGATTTGCTCCGTGGCCGTGGGGACTAGCACGAACCCTGTGCCGCCGTCTGCGGGCCCGACCACGACCCGCCGCCAGCCGCCGTCGAAGGTCTCGTCTTGCCGCACCACAAAGCCCAGCGCGTCAACGAAGAACCGGATGCCGTCATCCAGGTCACGGACCAAGTAAGTCGCATTCTGCAAACGAATCACCATGCGACCGTATGCGAGCCCTGTTTCACGGGAGTGAACGCTCGCCAGAGCGGCTGTTGTGGGTCGGAAATGCCGCCACAGAACGGGCTGCCAAAGAGATCAGCTCGGCAGCGGCCTGAGCCTGAACATGAGGATGCCGTCATCGTCGATCACAACCCTCCCACGCGGTCAACGGCGATAGGCGTCGCGACGGTGAGCGATTGAGACGACCTCGACGAGAAGCCGGTCTCCAACGATCCGGTAGAGCACGCGGTACTCGCCGCGGCGGGCCGAGTACAGGGGTGCCAACGGTTCCCTTAAGGGCTTGCCCACCCGGTGTGGGTTTTCGCGCAGAGCGCCCATGATGAACTCGAACGCCGCCGCCGCCACTTTCTCTGGCAAGTCCTGTTCCAACGCGCGCCGGGCTGCACGCGTGAAGACGACCTCGTAGAGGTCGCTCACCGAGAAAGCCGACCGCGCGCGATCATCGCTTCCCGCACTTCCTCTGCGGTCGAGACCTCTCCCGCGACCAGATCGGCCAGTCCCTGGCGGATCGCCTCGACCTCATCGGGACGGCTGAGGATATCGACGGTTTCCAACAGTGCGTCATAGTCGTCGGCGCTCAGCAGCACGGCGGCGCGGGCGCCGTTACGGGTCACCTCGAAACGCTCATGCGTGGTGATGGCCGACTCGATCAGCTTGGAGAAGTTCGCGCGGGCATCCGCTACAGAAAGCGTTGTCATGTACACAATTATAGCGTTGTGACGCGCGTGCGAGGCAGCTGACGGATGCCGGATCCCACAACTCGACGACGTATTCGCTGCGGTAATCGCCGCCGATGAGCAGGTGCTCGCCGCATTGTCGACCGACGATCGCGCGGACCTGACGCGAATCCTTGGCGGTTGGATCCGAAGCTCCGGCTTGGACTTCTCCGCTCCTCAATAACTTCCGATAATGCCAGTTATGTCAAGAAGCGGATCTCGCCGCTCTCCCCTTCTTGCCACCGACGCCTGGCACCGACGTGATCTGCGTCATCCATGCGGCGAGCTGAGCCTCATCGATGTCGTCGAGCGACGCGAGCTCCACGCCCCGGGTCGCCTTGCCCATTCCCACCGGCGTCACCGGCGGCACCGGGTCGAGCGTCACCCCGTTGATGAACATCAGCTTGACGTGGGACGCGAAGCCGCCGCAGCTGAAGCACCAGCCGTCGCCGACGCCGTAGTAGGCCATCCCCCACTTCACCGAGCGCTGGAGCCTTGGCAGCGTCGTGGCTGCCAGCGCATCGACCGCCTCGGCGATGCCGCGCTGCGGCTGCGGCAGGCTCGCAAGGTAGGCGAAGACGGGCTTGTCGCCGACAGCGGCCTTCGCCGGGCTCGCCTTTCCAGTCATCGCCTCAGGCAGCTGGAACGCCGCCCGCCTCGAGCCTTCCTCATTGCTGGCCATGTTGGAGCGTAGCGCTCGGCCGCGCCTGCGGCACGCCGAAGACGGGTCAGCCGACGATCTCGCCGTCGGCGAAGACGACGCCGCTCGCGCCGCCCTCGGGCAGCGTCGCGGCCTGGGCGATCCAGGCGGCAGCGACCGACGGCGGCACGTCCTCTTCGTCGGTGCCGAGCTCGGGGTGCGTGTCGGCCCGGCCCGGGTCGACCGAGTTGACGAGCACCTTGGTGTCGCGGAAGGCCGCGGCGAGAATCTGCGTGAGGTAGTTCAGCGTGTGCTTCGCGAAGGAGTACGCCGGGGCACCCACGTCGCCGGGGTTCTGCGGCAAAGAGGCGATCTGCTGGTACGCGCCGCTCGACAGATTGACGACGCGCGCCGCCGGCGCGGCCTCGAGCACGCCGCGCAGCGCGACGGTGAGCAGCCACGGACCGATGACGTCGACGTCGAACGCCGCCTTCACATGCTCGATCGAGACGTCGAGGGCGGAATCAACGCCCATATCGGGAAAAACGCTCGCGTTGTTGATGAGGGCGTCGAGGTGGCCGTGGTCGACGCGGATCCGTTCGGCGACGCGCGCGAACTCGGTCGGGTCGCCGAGGTCGAGGCGGTAGCCCTCTGCGCTGAAGCCCGCCTCGCGCAGCGACTGCGCCTGTTCCTCGGACTGCGCGTCGCTGCGTGAGGTGACGATGATGTGGAAGCCCAGCTCGGCGAGCGCCTGAGCGGTGGCCATGCCCAGTCCGTTGGCACGCCCGGCGCCGGTGACGAGTGCGACCTTCTGGGTCATGTTGGCTCCTCTTTCGGTTGCTGGAACCCATACTCTCGTGGAATGAGCGGCATCCAGGCATCCGATCGTCTGCCCGTCGCGCTCGTGACGGGCGCCACACGGGGAATCGGGCGCGCGATCGCGCTCGAATTGGGGCACACGCACCACGTGCTGATCGGCGGACGCAATGCGGATGCCACAGCCGAGGTGGCGGCGCAGCTGCCGTCGGCCGAGCCGTATGTCGCCGATCTCGCGGCGGGCGGGCTGCCGCCCCTCCCCCAGCGGCTCGACGTGCTCGTGCACTCGGCCGGCGTCGAAGAGGGCGGCCGCATCGGCGACACCGACCGCGCGACCTGGGAGCGCGTGTTCGCCACCAACGTCTTCGCCGTCGCCGAGCTGACCCGCCTCGCACTGCCGGCGTTGCGCGCGGCCCATGGCATCGTCGTCACGATCAACAGCGGATCGGGGTTCAACTCGGGGCCGGGCGGTGGGGTCTACGCCGCCTCCAAGTTCGCGTTGCGGGCCTTCGCCGACGCGCTGCGGGAGGAGGAGCGCGCGGGTGGTGTGCGGGTCTCGAGCGTGCACCCCGGCCGCACCGACTCGGACATGCAGCGGGCGCTCACGGCGAAGCTCGGCGAGGACTACGACACCGAGTTCTTCCTGGCGCCCGAAGACGTCGCCGCCGCCGTACGACTCGTCGTCGACCTGCCCCCTCGCGGCACGGTCGAGACGCTCTCGGTGCGGCCGACCCGGCGGCGCTGAATACCATCGCATCGTGACCTCTGCAGAAACAGACGCTCCCGCCCGCATCGGCGATGCCGTGCTGCGCCGCGCGCAGCCCGGCGATGAGGCGGGCATCCTCGCGTGCATCCAAGCACTCGCCGACTACGAGCATGAGCCGGATGCCGTGAAGAACACGCCTGAGGCGCTCGCCGCCGCGCTGTTCGGCGAGGTGCCCTCGGTGTTCGCGCACGTCGTCGAGAGGGGCGGCGAGATCGTGGCGATCGCGATCTGGTTCCTCAACTACTCGACGTGGAACGGCACGAACGGCATCTACCTCGAGGACCTGTTCGTCAAGGAATCCGAGCGGCGCAGCGGCTTCGGCCGTGCGCTGCTGCAACGGCTCGCCGCCATCGCGGTCGAGCGCGGGTACGAACGATTCGAGTGGTCCGTGCTCGACTGGAACACGCCGTCGATCGCGTTCTACCGATCGATCGGTGCGATCGGCATGGACGAGTGGACCGTGCAGCGCGTCTCGGGCGATGCCCTGACCGCGCTCGCCGCGCCGCGCGGCTAAGCCGCATCCGGCCCGTTCGTCAGCTCGCTGCGCAGCTCGATCGAGATCTCGGTCGCGTCGAGATTGGTGAGCGCGCTCGCCAGCAGATCGGCATCGAACGTGCCGCTGTCGCGAGCGTCGAGCAGCGCCGCGCGCTGCGCGGTGATGACCGCGAGGCGGTGAGTGCGTGCGGCGTCGAAGCGCGCGGCATCCGGCTCGCCTTCAAGCTTCGGCAGCCCGGGCACGCTCTCGGCGCTCGTGCGCAGGATGTCGAAGATGCTCTTCCGCTCGGCGTCGGCCTGCTCCTTCTGGGTGGCAGCGTCGACCTTCGGCGCGAGCCATTTGAGCAGCCAGCCGACGGTGCCGCCCTGCACGAGCAGCGAGAGCGCGGCGACCGTGAACGCGATCAGCACCAGCATCGAGCGCATCGGAGTGCCGTCGGGCAGCGACTGCGCCGCCGCGACGGTCACCGCGCCGCGCATGCCCGCCCACACGACGACCGTGCCCTCGCGCCAGCCGAGCGGCTGACGGCGGAAGTAGTCGATGTCGGCGAGCATCTGCGTGATGCGGCGGCCGACGCGCTCGAACTGCCGCTCTGAGGCCGGCCGGCCGAGCGCCTTGGCCCGGTCGATCGCCTCGAGCCGCCCGGTGGGCGTGCTGATCTTGTCCTGCATGGTGAGCAGGCGCTCCTGCGTCTGCTCACCGCGCTCGCGGCGGCGTCCGAGCACTCCGAGCAGCGGCGCGACGTAGGCGGCGCGCACCACGATGGTCAGGCCGAGCGCTGCGGCCGCGATCAGCACGGCCGCGAGCACGCCGGCATGATCGCGCTGCACGCCCACGACGATCTCTCTGATCTGGATGCCCATGGTGAGGAACACCGCGCCCTCGAGCACCAGCTCGACCGTGCGCCAGTTCTGCGAGTCCGACAGCCGGTTCTGCGGCGACAGATCGCGGGGCGCGCGGATGCCGGTGACGAGTCCCGCCACAACGGCGGCCACGAGCCCAGAGGCCTGCAACGCCTCCACCGGCACCGACGCGAGGAACGGGATGGTGAACGAGATCAGGGTGTTGACCGTCGGCTCCGTGACGCGCTTGCGCACGAACAGACCGAGCCAGCCGACGGCCCAGCCGATCACCACCGCGACGACCACCGAGTACGCGAACGTGCCGACCGCGCCCCAGAACGAGAACGCGGCCGCGGTTGCGACGATCGCCGTGCGCAGCAGCACGAGGGCGGTGGCGTCATTGAGCAGGCTCTCGCCGTCGAGCAGCGCGACGACGCGCTTCGACACCGGGGTCTTCTTGATGATCGACGTCGCGACGGCATCCGTCGGGCTCACGATCGCGCCGAGCGCGACGCCCCAGGCGAACCCGAGCCCCGGCACGACGAGGGCGAAGAACGCGCCGAGCACGAGCGCGCTGCCCACGACGAGGATCACCGACAGTCCGCTGATCGCGCCGAACTCGCGCCGGAAGTTCATCGCCGGCATCGACACCGCCGACGAGTACAGCAGCGGCGGCAGTACCCCGGCGAGAATCAGCTCCGGCTCGATGTGCACGTCGGCGAACACGGGAAGGAAGCTCGCCGCGACGCCGACGGCGACGAGCACGAGCGGCGCGGCGATGCCGAGGCGCGGGCCGAACACGCTCGCCCCGGCGATCGCCACGAAGGCGGCCACCATCACGATCAGCAGTTCGGTCACGCCTCAAGAGTGGCATGATCGCCGCGTGGGGCTCACGCACTCAGCAGACGGCACACCGATCGCGTTCGAGACGGCGGGCGGCGGGCGCCCCGTCGTCATCGTGAACGGTGCGTTCTCGACGGGCCGCGATGCGGCGGCGATCGCCGCCGAACTGGCGCAGAACGGATTCCTCGCCGTGACCTACGACCGGCGTGCCCGCGCCGGCAGCGGCGACACCAAGCCCTACTCCCCCGAGCGCGAGGCAGAGGACCTTGCGGCGGTGATCGCCGAGGTCGGCGGCAGCGCGGCGGTGCTCGGCCACTCCTCCGGCGCGGTGCTGGCGCTGTTCGCGGCATCCGTCGGCGTGCCCGTCGACCACCTGTTCCTGTCGGAGCCGCCGTTCCATTTCGGCGAGGACGAGCCTCCCGCCGACCTGCCGGAGCGCTTGCAGGGGCTGGTCGACGCGGGTCGCCCGGCCGACGCGGTCACGACCTTCCAGCTCGAGGGCATCGGCCTACCGCCCGCCGGCGTCGATCAGATCAGGCAGAGTGCGATGTTCGCCGCGCTCACCGCGCTCGCGCAGTCGACGGTCTACGACGCGGCGCTCACGCGCGAGCTGTCGAGCCCGACGCCCGCCATGCTGACCGCCGCGCCTGCCGTCGTGCTCTGCGGCGTCGACACCTTCCCGTTCCTGAGCGCCGCAGCCGAGCGGCTCGCAGGGCTGATGCCCGGCGCCGAGCTCGTCATCGTGCCCGAATCGGTCGGGCACCGTGTCGAGCCGGTGGCCACGGCTCGCATCATCGCAGCGCGACTCGGTGGCGCAGCGCGCGAACTCTAGCGAGTGACCGCCGTCACGATCCCGAGCACGAGGAACACGCCTCCGGCGATCAGGAGGCCCCAGGTCACGAGCGGCCGCAGATCGCGCTTGAGCAGCCGCGCATAGGACCGGTTTACGCGGGTGGCCACGCCGGGCATCCGTCGCCAGACATAGCCAGCAGCCAGATACGGGCCGACGACGGCCGCGATGAACACGGCGAAGCCGACGACCTGAAGCGTGAGATGCGGGGTCGCGCCCGAGATCACACGCCCGGTGACGTACATCGTCACGGGCGGCCACACGCCGATCGCCGTGTTCGCGAAGCCGACGCCGATCATCGCCTGCGGGTGCTGCTCACGCACGTGCACCTCAGCAGGCACGTGCGGCCGCCTGGGCCGCCGCGCGAACCACGCGAACACCAGACCTCCGATGATCAGCACGGCGCCGGCGATGAAGTCGACGACCGCCTGCACGAGCAGGCGTGCGACCTGGCCGCTCAGCGCCTGGGCGAGCGTGGTGGGGTCGAAAGTGCGGAAGGCGAGCAGCAGAACGGTCGCGCTGAGCGCCATGCCGATGGTCAGGAAGACGATCGGGCGCCGCGGACTGCCGCCGCGCGCCAGCAGGTGCAGGGTGACGCCGTACAGCGGCGGGCTGAAGCCGTAGGTGAGCCCGAGCAGCACGAGGCTGACGAGCGCACCGAGCAACCGCGCCAGTTCACCGCTCACTCCCCGATCGTAGGGTCAGCGGCGGGCCGGGCTCAGCCCCCGCGCCGCGCGCTCTCGGTGGGCGACGGGAGCGGCTGCGGCGGCTGCGTGGGTTGGCGCGGTGCAGGTGCGGTCGTATGGGCCGCAGGCGAGGGCGGCGACGGATGCCCGTGGCCGACGTGGCCCGGCTGCGGGCCACGCACCGGTGCTGTGCCGCCACCGCCCGCGGGCGAGACAGTAGAGGTGGGGGTCGGAGACGACGTCGGAGCGGCGTGGGCCGCCGGGGCGTCGCTCGGAGCGGGGTAGTACGTCGGGGCCGGGGCCGCCGACCACCAGCTGCCCCGCGAGGAATGGGGCGTCCAGGCCGTCCGCGACCAGGTCGAACCGCCCGTCGCCGACGGGCCGTAGCCGACATCGGGTGCCCGGTCACCGCTGGCACCGGCGGGGCTCAGATCAGTCTCCGCCGTCGGAGCGCGGCGGTCATCGCCCGCGGTCGGCGCCGGCGCCCGGCGGCTGGAGTCGGGGTCGGCCGCACGCGGCGGATCTGCGGTCGGCGAGGCGACCGCCTGGTCGGCGTCGGCCGGAAGCACGATCGGCGCGACTCCGACGACGAAGCGCTGCACCGGCTCAGGCAGTCGGTCGGTGGCCGCCGCGCTCAGGCCGCCGCCCGCGGCGACCACGATCGAGACCCCCAACGAGATGCCCCACAGCCCGCCACGGCGCCGCAGGCGGCGGCCACTGCCGCTTGCGGCGCCGCGCGGGGCGATCTCGTCGACCGCGGCCACGATACCGGCGAGGACGGTTACGGCGTGATCGGCTCCGGAATCCGCAGCGCCTGCGGCGATCGCGTCGAGCAGCGCGTCGTCCGCCTCGATCTGCGTCACACCGTCTTCCGGGGTCATCACGCCCCCTTCGCCGTGCTGTCGGTGCCGGGGGCGCCTCCGAGCCCGGCGCGCAGGCTCGCCAGCGCTCGATGCTGGATGACACGCACATTCGCCGCCGTGGTGCCGAGCGCCTCGCCGACTTCTTCTGCACTGAGCTCCGCGACGACGCGCAGCAGCAGCACGTCGCGGTGGCGGTCGGGAAGACCGTCGAGGTGGGCGAGCAGCCCGCGCAGCGCGTCGTCGCGCTCGGCCTGCTCGAGCGGGCCGGGCACGGTCGAGCCCACATCGGGGATGTCCGCGACCGCGACCTCGGGGCGGCGACCACGCGCGCGTTGCGACATCAGCACCTTGTGGGATGCGATGCCGAAGACGAACGATGTGAATCTGCCCGAATCGCCGTCGAATCGGGGCAGGGCTTCCGTCAGCGCCACGCACGTCTCCTGCGTCACGTCTTCTGCTTCCTCTCGGGTCCCGATGCGCGCCATTGCGTATCGGAAGATGCGACCGCGCACCTGGCGGATGACATCGCTCACCGCGGCTGCGTCGCCGGCCTGCGCCCGACTGACCAACCCCGACAGCTCGTCTCCCCCGTCTGCCTGTCGCATCGTCGCCTATTGTCCCCCGTAAGGGGGGTCTGCAATCAAGCGGAGCTCCGGCCGGCGCGACCTGCCTCGCCGACCGGAACGTCTCGTGGTCAGCGGTGGCCGCCGAATGCGGCCTCTCCGCGCGCGACGGGGAATGCCGCATGGCGCGGCAGCTCGGGTGCGGGGTCTGTGGGGTGCGTCGGCTGGGGCGCACGATCAGGCGACGCCGACGGGCTCGGCGTCGGCGCCGAGTCGACGGGTGCCGCGGGCGCCTCGGCCGCCGTGGAGACGATCGCTCTCGGTGTGCTCGCGTTCGCGGCAAATGCTGCGGCCGCTCCGCCGCCGGCGACGGCGACGATACCCGCCGAGAGCGTGATCAACTTTCCGGGCCGGTGCATGGTCGGATGCCTCCGTTCCGTTTCCCCCTGCGGCGGCCGAGGCGGCCGTCATGAGGGTGCATTGCCACGCCCCCCGAAAGTGTTACAGATTCAATCCGCTTCCCATTGGAACCAGCGGATGCCGACGCCGGCGAACACGACGAGATAGCCGGCACAGGCGAGCACGGCCCCGGTCTGCGCCCACGACCATGACGACAGGTCGAGGACGCCGGTGAACACGATGATGAGCGCGCCGACGGGGCTCCAGTTGGAGACCGTCTGCAGTGCGTGGCCGAGCACGCCGGTCGAGCCGAGAACGCCGGTGAGGATGAGCACCACGTAGATGACCCGGCCGACGGCGTTGACGGCTGTCGTGCTGCGGATCAGGCCGGCGATCGCCTGGCCGATGCCGAGGAACATCGCCGCGCCGAAGATCGCGACCGCGAAGATCAGCAGGTACGCGCCGGCGCTGAAGACGACGTGGTGGATGATGCTGCCGACGACGATCACGACGATGGTCGTCACGACAGCGGCCGCGAACTGCACGAGCAGTCGGCTCATCATGATCGCCCACGTCGGCACAGGGGCGACACGAAGTCGCTGGAACACCCCGGCCTCGCGGTCGCGGGCGATCGTCACCGAATAGCCCATCAGCGCGGAGGCGATCAGCCCGAAGGTGATCGCCATGGCGATCTCGAAGCCCGCGCTGCCGAGCAGCGCGACGCGCGACTGGGATGCCGCGGCGCCCTGCTGCTGCGAGCCGGCGAAGCTCGTCACGACGAGGATCAGCAGCGGAACGAAGAGGTTCAGCACGAAGGTCTGCCGCGCGCGCAGCATGACCTGGAGGTCGGCGGTCAGCAGCGAGCGCAGCGCCAGCCCGATCGACGGCTGCGGAGCGGTGGCGGCGCGGGTGTCAGTCACGGAAGTCGCTCCCGGTCAGGGCGATGAACACATCTTCAAGGGTGGGCTCGCCGTGCGCGAGCTCGAGCACGCGCGGGTCGCTGCGATGCCGATCGATGAGCTCCGCGGGGCTGCCGGTGGTCACGAGTCTGCCGTGGTCGATGATGACGATGCGGTCGCAGACCGCCTGCGCCTCCTCCATCGAGTGAGTCGTGAGCAGGATGCTTCCGCCGTCGCGCCTCGACTTCTCGATGCGCGCCCACAGGCTGCGCCGCGACTGCGGGTCGAGGCCGCTGGTCGGCTCGTCGAGCAGCAGGATGAGCGGGTCGTGCACGCTCGCGATGAGCAGCGAAAGCCGCTGCTGCTGCCCGCCGGAAAGTCCCTTGAACCGCTTCCCCGCCTCACGCTCGAGGCCGATCTCATTGAGCGCGTCGAGCGCACCCTGATGCGTCAGCGGGACGCCGTAGAGCCCTGCGTACAGGCGCACGATCTGCTCGATGCTGAGCTCGGGCTGGAACCCCGAGCTCTGCAGCTGCACGCCGAGATCCGCCCGTGCTCCGACCGGGTCCTTGAGCGCGTCGACGCCGTTGACCGTGACGCGGCCGGCCACAGGAATCCGCAACCCCTCGATGACACTGAGCGTCGAGGTCTTCCCGGCACCGTTGGGCCCGAGCAGCCCGACGATCTCTCCACGGCCGATCTGGAACGTGACACCGTCGACGGCGGTGCGCGCCCCGTACTTCACGACCAGTCCCTCGACTTCGAGCACCGCGCCGCCGCCCTGCGTGACCATGTCCTCCCCTGAGCCAGGGTCAGCATTCCACATCGGCGGATGCCGGGCTATGCAACTCGCTGGCCGGCATGGCCGATCATGCGGTTGAGCAGGGTCTGCAGCTGCGCCTGCGACGCGGCGTCGAGCCCGTCGATCAGCGGTGCGAGGGCGGCGGCGACAGCCGCGCGCACCTGGACGGCGAGCCGCTCCCCCGCCGGCGAGATGGTGACGCGGGATGCCCGCCCGTCGGCGTCGTCGGGAACGCGCTGCAGCAGCCCGCGCTTCTCTGCGCGCACGACGAGCCCCGAGAGCGTCGACTTCTCGAGACCGAGGAACTGCGCGAGCTCGCTCATGCGCAGCGTTCGGTCGCGCAGGATCGCGATCGCTCGGAACTGCGTCAGCGACAGATCCCTGTCGGAGGCGGCGGCGCTCAGCACCGCCATCGTCGCGAAGGCCACCTGGGCGAGGGCGTCGATCAGGTCCTCTCCTCCACTCTGCGTCTCGGTCATGAGCGGAGCCTACTTGACAAGGTTCGTATCACCAACTATTTTGATTCGTAACACGAACCAATCAGGAGGTGCCCCATGAAGGCAGCCGTCGTCACCGACTTCACCCAGCCGCCGCGCTTCGCCGACTTCCCCGAGCCCGTCGCGCGCGACGAGGACGAGCTCGTCGTCGAGGTTCTCGCCGCAGGCCTTCACCCCCGGGTGCGCTCGCAGGCGAGCGGCTCGCACTACACCTCGACCGATGCGCTGCCCATGGTGCCCGGCGTCGACGGCGTCGGGCGCGACACGGAAGGACGGCTGCGCTACTTCGTGCTCGACGACCCCGTGCTGGGCGCGATGGCCGAGCGCACGGTGATCGACGCGCGCCGCAGCGTGGTGCTGCCCGATGAGGCCGATCCCGTGGCCATCGCTGCGGCGATGAACCCGGTGATGTCGTCATGGCTCGCGCTCAAGCAGCGGGCCGCCTTCCAGGCTGGGTGCAGCGTGCTGATCCTCGGCGCGACCGGAAGCGCCGGGCGCATGGCCGTGCAGGTCGCGAACCATTTCGGCGCGGCGCGCATCGTGGTCGCCGGACGCGATCCGGAGCGGTTGGCGCTCGCCGCGGCCGGCGCCCAGGCATCCGTCTCTCTGCTCGGCAGCGACGAAGAGATCGCCGCAGCCATCGCGCGCGAGGCCGCCGAGGTCGACGTCGTGCTCGACTACGTCTGGGGACCGCTCACCACCCTCGCGATGACGGCGCTCGTGACCGCGCGGCCCGACCGCGACAAACCGCTGACCTGGGTCGAGATCGGCTCGGTCGGCGGCCAGGCGGCCGCGATCCCATCGGCCGCGCTTCGGCAGGCGAAGCTCGCACTGGTCGGCAGCGGTCAGGGCTCCGTGGGAGTGCGCGAGATCCTGGGCGAGCTGCCCGCGATGGCCGCGGCGATCGCGTCGGCGGTGTTCACCGTCGACGCCGTTCCTGTGCCGCTCGCCGAGGTCGAGCGAGCGTTCGCCGACCCGGCTCTCGCCGAGGCGCGCGTCGTCATCGTGCCCTAGTCAGCCCGCCGCCGCGGCGAGCGCCGGAAGCACGTTGTCGCGCAGCATCGGCGCGAGGTCGTCGGGCAGCTCGCCGTTCGGATCCAGCCAGCGCAGCTCGGCGATCTCGGCTGCGGGCCCCGCGATTTCCACGGTCGGATGCGTGAAGACCGTGCTCTCGAGGCGGTGATCCGGCTCGTTCGCGGCCGCCGAGTGGAAGGTGCCGAGCGGGGCGAGCAGCGCCGGGTCGAGGACGACGCCGAGCTCTTCGTGCGTCTCGCGCAGCGCCGTCTCGACAGCGGTCTCGCCGGGCTCGGGCTTGCCGCCCGGAAGCATGAAACGGCTGGTGCCGCGCTTCCGCACGGTGAGCACGCGGCCCGACTCGTCGCGCAGCACGACGGCGCTCACCCGGATCAGCTTGTCCACAGGGAAAGCCTAGGGCGAGGCATCCACTCTTCCTGGCCGACCTCGCTCAAACGGGGCCGGCCTTCCGCGTTCTAGGGTCGAGTCATGACCGACAGTCCAGCGCGCGTCGTCGCGGTCCATCTGAGCCCGGCGCACTCGTTCTCGAAACCCGACGTCGGCGAGATCCAGCTGCACGAAGGCCGCGGGGTCGTCGGCGACGCGCACTACGGGGTCACCGTGCAGCACCGCTCGCGGGTACGCGCCGACCCGTCGCAGCCGAACCTGCGTCAGGTGCATCTGATGCACGCCGAGCTGTTCGACGAGCTCGCGGACGCCGGGTTCCACGTCAGCCCCGGCCAGCTGGGCGAGAACATCACGACCCGGGGCATCCACCTGCTCGAGCTGCCCGTCGGCACGCGCCTGGCGATCGGCGACGCCGTCATCACCGTCACCGGCTTGCGCAATCCGTGCCAGCAGATCAACGACTTCCAGGACGGGCTGCTGAAGCGGCTCATCTTCACCGACGGCGAGGGCGGCGTCGTGCGTCTCGCAGGCGTGATGGGCATCGTCTCGCGATCGGGGCCCGTGCGGCCCGGCGACGAGATCACCGTCGAGCTGCCCGCCGAGCCCCGCTTCGCGCTCACGCGGGTGTGAGATGCGCTTCTTCGTCGTCGTCCTGCCGCTCGCGCCGCTCGCGGTCGGCGCGGGATTCCGACGCGACAGCTGGCCTGCGCACGTCACGCTGATCCCGCCGTTTGAGACGGATGCACATGCCGAGCCCGTTCTCGAGGCGATCCGCGCCGGCGCGGACGGTCATGCGCCGCTGCTGGCGCGCGGCGAGGGCCGCGCGAGGTTCGGGCGCCGCCGCGACGTGCCCGTCACGACGATCGAGTTGTCGCCCGAGTTCGAGGCGCTGCACGTCGACGTGCTCGCCGCGGTCGACCGGTTCCTCGGTCGCGGCGTGCACCTCGCGCACGTCGGTCCGCGCAACTACCGGCCGCACGTGACGGTGCAGGCCGGCGGCGGGCTCGAGCCCGGCGCGTCCGTCACGCTCTCCCAACTCGCCGTCATCGATATGCGCCCGCACGGCGACGCGCGCCACCGCGCGGTCGTCGCGACCGTGCCGCTCGCGAAGGAGGCCGAATGAGGTCCGAGCGGCTCGCCATCGCCCGTGTGGGCGAGTACCCCGGCGACCCGATGCCGCGGAAGCAATGGCCCGCGACGATTCCCGCGGTGCGGCAACTGCTCGACGAGGGGCTCGAGCTCGGGCCGGCGACCGTGTTCGTCGGCGAGAACGGCGCAGGCAAGTCGACGATCGTCGAGGCGATCGCCGCTGCGTTCGGACTGTCGGCGGAGGGAGGATCGACCGGCGCGAACCTGCACACCCGTCGGTCGGAATCCGAGCTCTGGGAGCACCTCTCGATCGCGCGGGCGCCGGGCGGCCCGCGGCGCGGGTTCTTCCTGCGCGCCGAGACGATGCACGGCTTCTTCACCTACCTCGAGCAGAACCCGCCGCCGGCGGGGCGCGAAGAGCCCGTCTTCCACGAGTTGTCGCACGGCGAGTCGTTCCTCGAGCTCATCGTGAACCGCTTCCAGGGCCGCGGCCTGTGGGTGCTCGACGAGCCGGAGTCGGCACTGTCGTTCAGCGGGTGCCTCGCGCTGCTCGGGGCGCTTCAGCAGCTGCTCGTCGATGGCGGGTCGCAGGTGATCATGTCGACGCACTCCCCTGTGCTCGCACGGCTCGAGGGCGCGCAGATCCTCGAGGTGGGCGAGTGGGGCATCCGGCCGAGCGCATGGGAGGACCTCCAGCTCGTGCGCAACTGGCGCTCCTTCCTCGATGCGCCCGAGCGTTATCTGCGGCATCTGCGCTGACGCGAGCATCCCGATCGGGCGCAGATGCGCCGATCGGGGGGACCGCCGCGCGCGATTCATGCGCCCGATCGTCTCGTTCGCGCCCGATCGGCCCCCGCACTCAACGCCGCTGCGCCTGCGCCTCTGCTGCGCGCTTCAGGGCGCCGAGCTGCTGCTGCCACGAGCGCGCGAGCGATTCGAGCCACTGCGCCGTGTCGATGAGCGCCTCTGGCTGCGCCGCGAATACGTGCTCCCGCCCGCGCCGCTCGCGCGCGACGAGGCCGGCGCCCTCGAGCGCCGCGAGGTGCTTGACGAGGGCCTGTCTGGTCAGCGGCATCCGCTCGGCCAATCTCGACGCGCTCGCCGGCCCGGACGTGAGGTGCTGCATGATCGCCCGCCTTGACGGCTCCACGAGCGCCGCCATGACGGCGAGCTCGCGCGCGGGGGCGGCGGTCATTCCGCAGCCGCTTTGAGCGCGGCGAGCTCCTGGCCCCAGCCCTCGTCATTGTCGCGGTAGTTCGCGGCGATCTTCTCGGCGCTGAGGTCGAGTTCGTCGAACCCGCTCTCGACGACTTCGACGACAACGCGATCGGATGCCTGTCGCAGGATGAATTCGATCAGGGTCGACCCCGTCGGCCCGGTCGCGTCGCGGCCCGCCGCGGCGTGCGGCGCCCAGCGGAAGGCCGCGTACTCGTTCTCGAGCAGTTCGACGACGACAAGCCGCCAGGTCCCCCAGCTGTGCCCGCGCACCTCGGCGATCATCGTGCCGTCGGCATCGGCGCTGAGCGAGACCTCGTGCGGCTCAAGCTCGCCGTCGTTGATCCACCACCCCGGCTCGCTGACGAGCCGCCAGACCGTCTCGATCGGCGCGCTGATCTCGATGCTCTGCCTGATCTCCATACGCCCTCCAATGTGCAACTTCAGAGTTGCATTAAATGGATGCCTGCGCAAGGCCCCGGAGGTCGATGACGTAACTCTGACTGAGCCAGTGAAGCAGCGTGTGCTCGAACGGCTCGCCATGGGGGCGCCATCCGGCGCGCTCGTAGAGGCGCACCGCAGCCGCATTGTCGGCGAGCACGTGCAGCACGGCCTCGGTGAATCCGGCGTCAGCCAAAGCTCCCGAGATCTCGGCGAGCATGCGCCGGCCCAGCCCGAGTCCCTGGGCGACCGGATCGACCGCGAGCAGCCCCAGCACGGCGGCGCCGCCGGGGTCGCTCGGCGCCCCGGAGCCCGGCTCGGTCGCGAGGGCGAAGCCGACGATCCGCTCCCCCGATTCCGCCACCCGCCAGGCGGTGCGGCGGTCGAACTTGGCGCGTGCACGCTCGGCGACGCCGGCAACCGCCCTACCGTCTCGCTCGGCGCACGCGCGCACCCACAAGGCGACGCACGCGTCCACCTCCGACGCCTCAGCCGCTCGGATCGTGACGTTCGGCGCCGCACCCGGCCCCGACCCCATCGGAGCGACCGGCTCGGGCGAGATGTCGACGACGGCGCGCAAGTGGCCGCCGGTGACGTGCGCCTTACTTTCAGTGGGTTCCTGCACCGCACCAGTCTCACGCAGCCGCCGATGTCGGTGGTCGCTCCTAGCGTGGAATCACCGTCAAGGAGGACTTCAATGGCTGCAACAGACTGGAAGATCGAGCTGATCTTCGTCCCCGTCTCCGACGTCGACCGCGCGCGAGACTTCTACGTCGACCAGGTGGGCTTCCACCTCGACTACGACCAGCGCGTGAGCGACGAGCTGCGCTTCGTCCAGCTGACCCCCGACGGCTCGGCGTGCTCCATCGCGTTCGGCACCGGGCTCGGTGTCGACATGCCGGTCGGCGGCCAGCGGGGAATCCAGGTCGTGATCCCCGATGCCGAGGCCGCGCGCGATCACCTGCGCGCCAACGGGGTCGACGCGAGCGAGGTCGACGAGCAGGCGTGGGGCCGCTTCGTCACCTTCTCCGACCCCGATGGGAACCGCTGGACTCTGCAGCAGATGCCACAGCGCGGCTGAGCCGGCTCAGGCGAGCGACTTCGACCAGGCGACCTCGCGGCTCAGCTGGCCGGTCTCGACGAAGAGGCGCACCTGGTGCGTCTGCGGAAGAACGCGCGCGAGTTCCTCGCGATCCGCCGACTCGAACCCGAGCTTCTGCCAGAAGGGACCTGAGCGCCGCGAGAACAGCCATGCTCGCGTTGCACCAGCAGAGCGAGCTTCCTCGAGCGCGTGCCGCGCGAGCCGGGAACCGGCGCCCACAGTGCGGCGCTCGGGCGCGACCGCGACGCTGCGGATCAGCGCGTGCGCCCCGTCGTTGCTCAGCTCGAAGCCCGTGCTGCCGATAATCGCACCGACATCGTCGCGCTCAATCCAGAGCCGTACCGTCGGAGCGTCCAGGCCCGAGAGCGTGAGATCCGCATCGGCGAGGAACCCGCGCACCGCATCGACATCGGTCGGAGAGACTGCGTGGAACGGCACCGTTCCATCCTGCCCGACGTGACTGACGCCCGTTTCCGTCACCACAACGCACGCCTACGAGTCGAGGATGCCGCGCAGCAGCTTGATCGCGGCGACGCGCTCCTCGTGGGTCTGGTCGGCGGGCTGCACGAGCAGGGTCGTGGCCCCGCCCCGAACGAGCGCGTCGACGCGCTCCGCGATCTCGTCTCGAGTGCCGATCAGCGAGACGGCTCGCGCGAGCTCCTCGGGAACCGCGAACGCGGCGTCGTCCTTCTCACCCGCGAGGAAGAGCTTCTGGATCTCGGCCGCTTCGCTCTCATAGCCGTACCGCACCGCGAGGTCGTAGTAGAAGTTGCGACCGCGCGCGCCCATGCCGCCGACGTACAGCGCGATCTGCTGGCGCACCATCATCAGGGCGTACTCGGTGAACTCCCCCGTGTACAACCCGACGGGCACGAGCACGTCGAGCTTCCCGAGCTCGGGCGAACGCAGCGCGGCGCCTGCGGCAAGCGCCTCACCCCAGACATCCGCCGCCCGCTCGGGGTGGAAGAAGATCGGCGTCCACCCGTCCGCGATCTCGGCCGCTTGTGCAACCGATTTGGGCGTGAGGGCCGCGATGTGCACGGGCACCGCAGGGCGCACGGGGTGGTTGATGATGCGCAGCGGCTTGCCCGCGCCGACTGCTCCCGGCGCCGAGACGGGCAGCGGCAGCTCGTAATAGCGACCGGAGTGCGCCAGCGGCTCGCGCCGCCACACCTGCCGGCAGATCTCGATGATCTCGCGCGTACGCCCGAGCGGCGCGTCGAACGGCACGCCGTGGAATCCTTCGATCACCTGCGCACCGCTCGAACCGAGCCCGAGCTCGAACCGCCCGCCCGACAGCGCGTCGAGACCCGCGGCCGTCATGGCGAGCAGCGCGGGCGTGCGCGAGTAGATCGGCAGGATGTCGCTCGCAAGCGCCGCCGTCTTCGTGATCGCCGCGAGGTAGCCGAGCTGGCTGACCGCGTCGAACGAGTACGTCTCGCTCACGCTGAACAGCTCGGCACCTGCCGCCTCGAAGTCCGGCACCTCGGCCACGACCTGCCGGAAGTCCTGTGCGTAACCGAGCACCACGCCCAGTCTGGCTCGCCCCATTGCGATCCTCTCTCGTCCTCTGACGCCGCGGTCAGTCCCGCGACGCGTATTCCTCGGCCGCCGCCACCTGCTCAGGCGTCACCGCGACACCCGTGTACAGCTCGAACTGCGCAGCAGCCTGCAGGGCGATCACCTCGCTGCCCGTCACCACGTGCTTCCCGGCCGCACGTCCGGCGCGGATCAGCGGGGTCTCGACCGGCATGGCGACGACGTCGAAGACGACGGATGCCTGAGCCACCTGCTCGTCCGAGAAGGCCTGCGCCTCGGCATCCGCCCCGCCTGCCATGCCGATCGGCGTGACGTTCACGATGATCGGGGCGGTGATGCCGTCGGGCGCCTCGGCCCAGTCCCAGCCGAGCTCGGCGGCGAGCCCCTGGCCCGCGACCGGGTTGCGCGCGGCGATCGTGCCCGCGAAGCCCGCGTCGCGGAAGGCGGCCGCGACCGCGCGGCCCATGCCGCCGCTGCCGCGCAGCAGCACCTTCTCGTCGCGCGACAGCCCGTGCGAGGCGATCAGCTGCTCGATGGCGAGGTAGTCCGTGTTGTACGCGGTGAGCCGCCCGTCGGTGTTCACGATCGTGTTCACCGATTGGATCGCGGCCGCCGACGGCGTGAGCTCGTCGACGAGAGGGATGACGGCTTCCTTCCACGGCATCGACACCGAGCATCCGCGGATGCCGAGCGCGCGCACGCCGCCGATCGCCGCGTCGATGTCGGTCGTCGTCATCGCCTTGTAGACGAAGTCGAGGCCGAGCTGCTCATACAGCCAGTTGTGGAAACGGGTGCCGTGGTTGCTCGGCCGGGCGGCGAGGGAGATGCACAGCCGGGTCGACTTGTTGAGCTCGGGCCGGGTCATCGGTCGGTCCTTTCGAATCCGGTCGCGACGAGGTCGGCCAGCGCGTCGACCGCGCCCCGCCCGTCGAGGTCGTCGGTGGCGATCTCGAGCTCGGCGCCCTGCATGAGGCCGAGCGACAGGATCGCGAGCAGGCTGCGCGCATCGCGGCCGTTCACGGTCACTCGTCCCCCGGACGAACCGGCGAGCTTCACGAACTCGGCGGCGGGCCGCGCATGCAGGCCGTCGGCGTTCACGAGCGTCACGACGCGCGCGTACCGGGAGGAGACGCCCGTCATCGGGCGGCCGCCACCCATTCCTCGAGCTTGGCCGCGGCCGCGCCCGAGTCGACCGTCTCGCCCGCGAACTCGAGGTTCTCGCGGAAGCGCTGCAGGATCGGGGTGTCGCCCTGCGCCGGGTCGACCGCCAACTGGTAGGCGATGAGTCCGGCTGCGGCGTTCAGCAGCACGATGTCGCGCACCGCGCCGCGCTCGCCGTCGAGCATGCGCCGGATGACCGCGGCGTTGTGCGCGGGGTCGCCGCCCGTGATGTCGGCGATCGTCGCGCGCGGCAGGCCGAGGTCGCGCGGCTCGATGTCGTGCTCGGTGACCAGGCCGTTGCTGATCTCCCAGATGTGGCTGTGACCGGTCGTCGACAGCTCGTCGAGCCCGTCGTCGCCGCGGAACACGAGGGCGGTCGCCCCGCGGGTCTGGAAAACGCCGGTGATGAGCGGCACGCGATCGAGGCTCGACACGCCGACGGCGGATGCCTCGGGCCGAGCCGGGTTGCACAGCGGCCCCAGGAAGTTGAACACCGTGGGAACGCCGAGGTCGCCGCGCGTGCGCGCCGCGTTCCCGAAGCCGGGGTGGAAGAGGGACGCCCACGCGAACGTGATGCCCGCCTTGTGGAACGTGTCGGCGACCGCCTCGGGCGAGCGGGAGAGGTCGATGCCCAGCGCGGCCAGCACGTCGGACGCCCCAGAAGAGGAGGAGACGGCCCTGTTCCCATGCTTGATGACGGGGATGCCTGCTGCTGCGCACACGATCGAGGCCATCGTCGAGATGTTCACCGTGCGGAAGCGGTCGCCGCCGGTGCCGACGATGTCGAGGGCCATCGGGTCCAGCGGAAGGGGCTTCGCGTGCTCGAGGATCGCGTCGCGGAATCCCACGATCTCATCCACCGTCTCGCCCTTGACCCGCAGCGCGACGAGGAAGCCGGCGATCTGGGCGTCCGTTGCGGCACCCAACATGATCTGGTCCATGGCCCAGCTGGCCTCGGTGATGCTCAGATCCTCTCCCTCGAGCAGCGCGCCGATGATCGCCGGCCAAGTGAGGGATTCCGCCATGCCGAGAATCCTAACGGGCGCAACCCCCTCCGGGATTCGGACATAATGGGGTTTGTGACGAGCACCTCCATTACTCCGCAGGCGGCTCCGGTCGTCTCTCGACCGAACGTCGTCGCCGTCGGCACGATCGTCTGGCTGGGAAGCGAGGTGATGTTCTTCGCGGGCCTGTTCGCGATCTACTTCACCCTGCGATCCACCTCGCCGAGCCTGTGGGCGATCTCCACCCCGCACCTCAACATCCCGTGGGCGACGGGCAACACGATCATCCTGGTGCTGAGTTCGTTCACCTGCCAGGCCGGCGTGTTCGCGGCAGAGCGCCTGCAGGCCCGCAAAGAGGGCTCGGCCTTCCAGTTCTGGAAGTGGGGCATGGTCGAGTGGTTCACGCTCACCTATGCGATGGGCGCGGTGTTCGTCTGCGGCCAGATCGTCGAGTACGCGAACCTCGTGCATGAGGGCATCTCGATCGGCTCGACCGCCTACGGCAGCGTGTTCTACCTGACCACCGGCTTCCACGCCATGCACGTGACGGGCGGCCTCATCGCCTTCCTGCTGACCATCGGGCGGGCCTTCGCCGTCAAGAAGTTCGGCCACAAGGAAGCCACCACGGCGATCGTCGTGTCCTACTACTGGCACTTCGTCGACGTGGTGTGGATCGGTCTGTTCCTCGTCATCTACGTCCTCAAGTAAGCACCTCGGAGAGATCCCCCTCACATGGCAAAGCTGAACCAGCCGACGACGAGCGGACGGAAGTCCGCCCAGCGCAAGACCGGTCGCCGTCACCCCCTCGCCACCCTCGCGCTGATCGCCATCGGCCTCGGTCTGACCGGCGGCGTCTACGCCGTCGCGACGTCGACCTCGTCGGCCTCCGCCGAGACCGCCACGGCCTCGCAGCAGCAGATCGATGACGGCCAGAAGCTCTTCGAAGCGAACTGCGCCACCTGCCACGGCATGAACGCCGTCGGCACCACGGTCGGCCCGAGCCTCATCGGCGTCGGTGCGGCCGCGGTGGACTTCCAGGTCGGCACCGGCCGCATGCCGATGGCCTCGAGCGGCCCCCAGGCGCAGGAGAAGACGCCGCAGTTCACGCAGGCGCAGACCGACCTGCTCGCCGCCTACATCGCGTCGCTGGCCCCGGGGCCCGGCGTGCCGGCCGAGCAGTACACCGACGGCAAGGGCGACGCCGCAGCAGGCGCCGAGCTCTTCCGCATCAACTGCGCCATGTGCCACAACGTGGCGGGCGCGGGCGGCGCGCTCACCGAGGGCAAGTACGCCCCGCCGCTCAAGGGCGTCACCCCCGTGCACATCTACGAGGCCATGCTCACCGGCCCGCAGAACATGCCCGTCTTCAACGATCGGAACATCACGCCGACGCAGAAGGCCGACATCATCACCTATCTGACCTTCCTCGAGAAGAACCCCTCGCCCGGCGGCTTCGCCCTCGGCGACCTCGGCCCCGTCGCCGAGGGTCTGTTCCTCTGGATCTTCGGTCTCGGCTCGATCGTGGGCCTCGCCGTGTGGATCACGGCAAAATCCAACTGACGATCGAACCGACGACAACACAGCAGCGCAAGAAGGAGAGCAATGGCACAGGACGATAGCGGGAGCGTCGAGCTCGCCGAGACGTCGTCGACCGCCGTCGAGCACCCGGCCGAAGAGCACCGTCTCGGCGACCCCGGCACCGCGGTCGTCCTCGCGGACGCGCCGGTCAACCCCGGGTTCCCGGCCCACCGGCCCCGCCTCGGTGACATCGACCCGAAGCAGAACCGCCGGAACGAACGCACCATCTTCACGCTGTTCTATCTGTCGATCGCCGGCAGCGTGTGGGCCATCGCGGCCTACCTCGCGTTCCCCATCGAGTCGGGCGACCTGCACGACGTGCGCCTGTCCACGCTGTTCATCGGCCTCGGCATGGTGCTCGCACTGCTCGGCATCGGCATCGGCGCTGTGCACTGGGGCAAGGCCCTCATGGCCGACCACGAGGGCATCGACATCCGCCACCCCGTGCGCGGAACGGACGAGACCCGCGAGCGCTCCATCGAGATCTTCGAAGAGGCCAACGAGGAGTCCGGTTTCGGTCGCCGCACCCTGATCCGCAACTCGCTGATCGGCGCGCTCGTCGCCTTCCCTCTCCCCGCGGTCGTGCTGTTCCGCGGGCTCGCGCCGCAGAACGTCGACCCCGTCAAGGAGCTCAAGCACACGATGTGGGCCAAGGGCACGCGGCTCACGAAGGACCCGACCGGTCTGCCGATCAAGGCGTCAGATGTCACGATCGGCTCTGTCTTCCACGTGATCCCCGACGGGCTGACCGACCGCGCCGACGCACTCGAGCAGAAGGCCACCGCGGCCGTGCTGCTCATGCGGCTCAAGCCCGAGCAGTTGCACGTCTCCCCCGATCGCAAGGACTGGAACTACCACGGCATCGTGGCCTACTCCAAAATCTGCACCCACGTCGGCTGCCCCGTGGCCCTCTACGAGCAGCAGACCCACCACCTGCTGTGCCCGTGCCACCAGTCGCAGTTCGACATCACGCACGAGGCGCGCGTGATCTTCGGTCCGGCCGGCCGGCCGCTGCCGCAGCTGCCCATCACGGTCGATGACGAGGGCTACCTCGTCGCGCGCAGCGACTTCCACGAACCCGTCGGCCCGAGCTTCTGGGAGCGCAATTCATGAGCACGAGCACTGAGACCCCTCGCGCCGAGTCCGCTCGCGGCGGAATCCCGCCGGTCAAGCGCGACGGCTTCTTCGGCGCCACCGCCAACTATCTCGACGAGCGCACGAGCATCTCGGCCGTCGTCAAGGAGTTCGGCCGGAAGATCTTCCCCGACCACTGGTCGTTCCTGCTCGGCGAGGTCGCGCTCTACAGCTTCGTGGTGATCCTCATCACGGGCGTGTTCCTGACGTTCTTCTTCCAGGCGTCGATGGCCCAGGTCGTCTACAACGGCCCGTGGGTCCCCCTCAAGGGCATCCCGATGTCGGCCTCGCTCGACTCGACGCTGCACATCAGCTTCGAGGTGCGCGGCGGTCTGCTGATCCGCCAGATCCACCACTGGGCGGCGCTGCTCTTCGTGGCATCTATCGGCCTGCACATGCTGCGCATCTTCTTCACCGGTGCGTTCCGCAAGCCGCGCGAGATCAACTGGGTGATCGGCTTCACGCTGTTCATCCTGGCTCTCGCCGAGGGCTTCACCGGCTACTCGCTGCCCGACGACCTGCTCTCCGGCAACGGCCTGCGCATCATCTCGGGCATGATCGAGGGCATCCCCCTCGTCGGCACCTGGATCAACTTCCTGCTGTTCGGCGGGGCATACCCGGGCACCGCGATCGTTGGCCGCCTGTACACCCTGCACATCCTGCTGCTGCCGGCGCTCGTCGTCGCGTTCATCGCGATCCACCTCGTGTTCGTGGTCGTGCACAAGCACACCCAGTTCGCAGGCCCCGGCCGCACGCAGAACAACGTGGTCGGCTACCCGATCCTCCCCGTCTATGCGGCGAAGGCCGGCGGCTTCTTCTTCATCGTGTTCGGCGTCATCGTGCTGATGGCCTCGCTCTTCACGATCAACCCGATCTGGGAGTACGGGCCCTATGACCCCTCCCCCATCTCGGCAGGAACCCAGCCCGACTGGTACATCGGCTTCGCCGACGGCATGCTGCGCCTGATGCCGCCACATCTCGAGACGTACTGGCTGAGCCGCACCTGGTCGTGGTTCATCATCATCCCGATCGCGATCCTCGGCATCTTCATCGTGCTCGTCTGGATCTACCCCTTCATCGAGGCGTGGGTCACCGGCGACAAGCGGGAGCACCACATCCTCGACCGCCCGCGCAACGCGGCGACCCGCACGGCCATCGGCGCCGCCGGCGTCGTGTTCTACGCGGACATGTGGGCTGCGGCATCCGGTGACCTCATCGCCACGCACTTCAAGCTGACTATCGAGGGCGTGACGCACGTCATCCAGATCATGCTGATCGTGGGCCCGATCCTCGCCTACTTCATCACGAAGCGCATCTGCATCGCGCTGCAGAAGAAGGACCGATCGCTCGCGCTGCACGGCTACGAGTCCGGCCGCATCGTGCGCCTGCCGGGCGGCGAGTTCATCGAGGTGCACCAGCCCGTCGACGAGTACACGCGCTGGCACCTGGTCAGCCAGGAGGGCTACGCGCCGCTTGTGCTGCGCCCGGACTCACGCGGCCGCATCACCCAGGCAGCCCGCTTCCGCGCCGCGATGTCACGCTGGTTCTTCCAGGACCGCCTGACGCCGCTCACGCAGACCGAGATCGAGGCGGCCGCACACCACGGCCACGGCGAGCACACCCCCGAGCTCGAGGGCGCCTCGCACTAGACGCTCCACGCCGATTCGGGCATCGCATGTCTGTGCAGACTCTTGCTGCATGGCTGCGGTGCCCGAATTGCTTTAGGGAGCTGGGGGCGCCGGATGCCGCGGGCCGCGTGCTCGGCTGCGAGACCGGCCATCGCTTCGACGTCAACCGGCGTGGCTACGTCACTCTGCTGCCGCCCCGCTCGCGCGTCGCCGGCGACAGCGCGGCGATGCTCGACGAGCGCGACGCGCTGCTCTCCTCCGGCGCCTACACGCCGATCCGCGATGCGCTGATCGAGGCTGTGCGCCCGTTTGAGCCGCGAACGGTGCTCGATTCCGGCACCGGCACCGGCTGGTATCTGCACGGGCTTCTCGACGTGCTGTCCGGCCGCGCACGCGGCCTCGCCTCAGACCTCTCCCCCGCTGCAGTCGCACGCGCCGTACGCGGCCGCCCCGATGTCGACGGGCTGGTCGCCGACGTGCACGCACCGCTGCCGGTGCGGGATGAGGCGGCGGATGCTGTGACCGTCGTCTTCGCGCCCCGGAATCCGCCCGAGTTCGCGCGTGTGCTGCGAACAGGCGGAGTGCTCGCCGTCGTCGTGCCGCGCCCTGACCACCTCGCCGAGCTGCGCACCGTCACCGACATGCTCGACGTGCCCGCGGGGAAGGCCGAGTCGGTCGAGGACTCGCTCACGGAGTGGTTCGGTCCAGCATCCGCCCGCCACGTGAGCCATGAGCTGCCGCTCACCGTCGGGCTCGCGCACCAGCTGCAGGGCATGGGGCCGTCCGCGCATCACATGGCGGCCAGGGTCGAGGCATCCACCCCGCCCCTGCCCTCATCCGTCACCGTCTCGGTCGACGTGCTCGCCTTCACGCGCCGCTGAGCCGCGCACGCGCGATAGGAACCGGGCGCAATGCGCACGACCGGCCCTACCTCGCGGCCCAAACGGTAGGAACATTCGTGCGCATTGCGGCTCGGTCCTACGCCGCGCGGTATGACAGCGCCCGAGAAGGTGACTATCTGACGACCCGACGACGACGGCCGCGCCCAGTCGTCGCTAAGTCCGCGGATCCTGCGAAAACAGGCGACTTTGTGACGACCGGATGCGACACGCGAAAGCGCCCCTCCACCGAGGCGGAGAGGCGCTTTACACGCGGAGACTAGCGGGCGAAGTGGCCGCGGTAGTACTCGAAGACCCAGCCGGCCAGCGCGACCAGCAGGATCGGGACGCCGATGAACGACACCCAGAAGCCGACCGCGAGCCCCAGAGCGATGACGGCGATCGCCGCGCCCAGCACGAAGGGCCACCAGCTCCACGGGCTGAAGTGGCCGATCTCGGGGTCGGCGTCGTCGATGTTCGCATCGAGACGGTCCTCGGGCAGCAGGTTGCCGTAGCCCTTGGCCGTGCGGCCGAGGAAGAAGGCGAGGAACACACCCAGGATCGCGGACAGCGTGAGCGCGACGGTGCCGACGAACTCGATGTGGCCGTGGTAGTAGATCAGCGACCAGACCGAGTAGGTCGCCGCCATGATGGCGAAGAAGATCGCGAGGATCCAGAAGATGATCGAGTTAGACCGCACTGGGGTTGCTCACCTTCTCGCCCACCGTGGCGTTGGCTGCAGGATCGATGATTCCGGAGACCTCGGGGTGGTTGAGGTCGAAGGCCGGCGACTCCGAGCGGATGCGCGGGATCGACGTGAAGTTGTGCCGCGGCGGCGGGCAGCTGGTCGCCCACTCGAGCGAGCGGCCGTAGCCCCACGGGTCGTTCACGGTGACCTTGGGCGCGTTGCGGGCGGTGATGTACACGTTCAGCAGGAACGGGATCATCGAGACCGCGATCGTCATGGCGCCGATGGTCGACAGCTGGTTCATCCACGTGTAGCCGTCGGATGCCGCATACGTGTAGTAGCGGCGGGGCATGCCGACGACGCCGAGCCAGTGCTGGATGAGGAACGTCGTGTGGAAGCCGATGAACAGCAGCCAGAAGTGCCAGACGGCGAGCTTCTCGTTCAGCATCTTCCCCGTCCACTTCGGCCACCAGAAGTAGAAGCCGGAGAACATCGCGAAGACGACGGTTCCGAAGACCACGTAGTGGAAGTGGGCGACGACGAAGTAGCTGTCGGAGACATGGAAGTCGAGTGGAGGCGACGCCAGGATGACGCCGGTGAGCCCACCGAAGGTGAACGTCACGAGGAAGCCGATGGCGAAGAGCATCGGCGACTCGAACGTGAGCGAGCCGCGCCACATCGTGCCGATCCAGTTGAAGATCTTCACGCCGGTCGGGACCGCGATGAGCATGGTCATCAGCGAGAAGAACGGCAGCAGCACCGCACCGGTGACGTACATGTGGTGCGCCCACACCGACACCGAGAGCGCCGCGATCGAGATCGTCGCGTAGATCAGGGTCTTGTAGCCGAAGATCGGCTTCCGGCTGAAGACAGGGAACACCTCTGAGACGATGCCGAAGAACGGCAGCGCGATGATGTAGACCTCCGGATGGCCGAAGAACCAGAACAGGTGCTGCCAGAGCAGCGCCCCGCCGTTGGCCGCATCGAAGATGTGCGCTCCGAAGACGCGGTCGGCGCCGGCGGCGAAGATCGCGGCGGCGAGCACCGGGAAGGCGAGCAGCACCAGGATCGAGGTGACCAGCGTGTTCCAGGTGAAGATCGGCAGACGGAACATCGTCATGCCCGGGGCGCGCAGAGTGATGATCGTCGTGATGAAGTTCACCGCGCCGAGGATCGTGCCGAAGCCTGAGATGCCGAGGCCGAAGAACCACAGGTTCCCGCCGTCACCCGGCGAGAACGTCGAGTTCGCGAGCGGCTGGTAGGCGAACCAGCCGAAGCTCGCCGCACCCTGCGGGGTGAGGAAGCCGAGGACCGCGATCGCGGAGCCGAAGTTGTACAGCCAGTAGGCCAGCGCGTTGAGTCGCGGGAAGGCGACGTCGGGGGCGCCGATCTGCAGCGGCATGATCGCGTTCGCGAAACCGGCGAACAGCGGGGTCGCGAACATGAGCAGCATGATCGTGCCGTGCATCGTGAACAGCTGGTTGTACTGCTCGCGGGTCGGCACGACGTCGAGGCCCGGCGCGAACAGCTGTGCGCGGATGATGAGGGCCATCACGCCACCGATGCAGAAGTAGACGAACGACGTGACCAGGTACATGTACGCGATCGTCTTGTGGTCGGTGGAGGTGATCCAGTTGACGAGGATGTTGCCCTTACGGTCGAACGAGTTCTTCGTGTAGGGCAGCGCGGCGGTTGTTGAAGTCATGATCCTTGTTCGCCTCAGTCCGTGCCGTTGCTGGTGAAACCGGAGTCGGTCCCGTTGCCGGGGAGGTTCTGGTTGCGGTTCTCGTCGTCGCCGAGCGAGCCGGTGAAGCCCTGGGCCTTCAGCGCGTCGATGTGTGCGTCGTAGTCTGCCTGCGAGACGACCTTGACGCGGAACAGCATCGCCGAGTGGTACTCACCGCACAGCTCGGCGCAGTCGCCCTTGTACGTGCCGATGCGGGTCGGTGTGACGTACATGTGGTTGACGTGCCCGGGGATGACGTCCTTCTTGTAGAGGAACGCCGGAACCCAGAACGAGTGGATGACGTCACGCGACTTGAGCGTGATGTCGACCTTCTCGTTGACGGGCAGGTACAGGGTCGGCAGCTGGGCTTCGTCGACGTTGCCGTGGGTCGGGCCCTGAGCGGCGTTCGACGCCGGCTGCGCCTGGATGCCCGGGTCGTACACGCCGTTGGTCGTGTAGTCCCAGTCCCACGCCCACTGCTTGCCGTAGACCGTGACCTTGAGGTCGGGGTGCGCGTACGGCTTCTCGATCGCGTCCTGGTCCTTCGCGGTGAAGGCGAAGAAGCCGATGATGAGGATGAACGGCACGATCGTGTAGAAGATCTCGATCGGCATGTTGTAGCGCAGCTGCACCGGAAGGCCGGTCTGGCCCTTGCGGCGGCGGTACACGACGACAGCCCAGATGATCAGGCCCCACACGATGATGCCGACGACGAGCAGCACGATCCAGCTGGTCACCCAGAGGCCGGCGACGCGGCTCGTCATCGTCGTGACGTCTTTCTCGCCCTTCACGAAGCCGGGGAGGTAGCCGTGCAGCTGATCCTGGGAACAGCCGGCGAGTACCAGAGCGAGCGATGCTGCGATCGGGATCGCGGCCCATCGAATACGACGAGTGTGACGCACCGGTGACCTTTCGTGTGGAACGTTGGGGGACCTTCGCTTAGCCTAGCGCGCTCCCGAAGCCGTGCTGATGTGGTACAGGGGCCGTGGCGTGCGGATTAACGAGTTCAGGCCGCCTCGAAAGGCGGCCTGAACGTTGCAGACGACAAGATCAGTGGAAGCTGTCGCCGCACGCGCACGAACCCTGCGCGTTGGGGTTGTCGATCGTGAAGCCCTGCTTCTGGATGGTGTCCTCGAAGTCGACGGTCGCGCCGTCGAGATACGGCTGGCTCATCTTGTCGACGATCACCTCGACGCCTTCGCCGAACTCGACAACGCCGTCGCCGTCGAGCATCCGCTCGTCGAAGTAGAGCTGGTAGATCAGGCCGGAGCAGCCGCCGGGCTGCACCGCGAGACGCAGGCGCAGATCGTCGCGGCCCTCCTGCAAGAGCAGGCTCTTGATCTTGTCTGCTGCCGCGTCGCTCAGAAGGACGCCGTGCGCCTTCTCGTCGACCTGGGGTGCCACTGCGGTGTCGGTCATGCCGAGCTCCTCTCCGGGTAAGTCTGCGCTCAGTGTAAGCAGATCACGCTTGATTTCGGTTGAGTCTCGACAGCAAAAGCGCCTCGGTGAGGATCGCGCGCCGGAAGACCCCGAGGTGCAGCGACTCGTTCGGGCTGTGCGCCCGCGTGTCAGGGTCCTCGACGCCGGTCACGAGGATCTGCGCGTCGGGGAACACCCGGACAAGGTCCGCGATGAAAGGGATCGAGCCGCCGATGCCGGCCTCGACGGGAGCTTTGCCCCAGGCATCCGTCATCGCCTGCTTCGCCGCCTGCGCCGCCCAGCCGTCGGTGTCGACGAGGAACGGGTCGCCGCCCTCGATATCCGAGAACGAGAGCTGCGCGCCGAACGGCGCGTTCGCCTCAAGGTGCGCGAGCAGCGCGTCACGGGCGTCATCTGATGCCTGACCAGGCGCCACGCGCATGCTGATGCGCACCGTGACGGACGGCACGAGCGTGTTCGAGGCGTTCGCGATCGACGGTGCGTCGATGCCCGTGACGGTGATGGACGGCTGGAACCAGAGGCGGTCGAGAACGCTTCCAGTGCCGATCGCGCGCACCCCGTCGACGAAGGCGGCCGAGGCCGCGAGCTCGGCCTCGTCGAACGGCGGCGTCGGCGCGTCGTGGTGCGTGAGGCCGGAGACGGCGACCGAGCCGTTCTCGTCCCACAGCGTCGACAGCAGCTTGATCGCGGCGAGCATCGCGTCAGGCGCGGCGCCGCCCCACATGCCCGAGTGCGAGGCGTGGCCGAGGGTCGTGACCGTCAGGTTGAAGGCGCACGCGCCGCGCAGGGCGACGGTGAGGTTCGGGGTCTCGGTGTCCCAGTTGTCGCTGTCGGCGACGACGATGACATCGGCGGCGAGGGCGTCGCGGTTGTCTTCGAGGAAGTTCACGAAAGAGTGCGAGCCGTGCTCCTCCTCTCCCTCGATGAAGACGGAGAGGCCGAGCTCGAGCGGGTCCGCGGTCTCCGCAAGCGCACGGATCGCCGCGAGGTGCGAGACGACGCCCGCCTTGTCGTCGGCGGCGCCGCGGCCGTACAGCCGGTCGCCGACGACGGTGGGCTCGAAGGGCGTGGTCTGCCAGTTCGCCTCGTCGCCGGGCGGCTGCACGTCATGGTGGGCGTAGAGCAGCACGGTCGGCCTGCCGTTCCGCGCCGCGCGCGTCGCGAGCACCGCCGGATGGCCGAGTTCGCCGTCGGGGAAGCCGGCCTTCTGCGCGCGCTTCACCTCGACGGTGTCGAAGACACCGGTGCCGCGCAGCAGCTCGGCCACGGCATCCGCGCTCGCAGCCACGTGGGCCGCATCGAACGCGGGCCATGACACCGAGGGGATGCGCACGAGCTTGCCGAGTTCGGCGACGGCCGCGGGAAAACCCCCTGCGACGGCCTCGGCGATGGAGTGATCTTGGGATTCGGCTGAGGGGGCGGCATCCGTCATGCGGCTAAGCTTAATCAGATAGGAAACCCGAGGAATCGCCGTGTTCAACCGCTCCAAATCTGATGCTCCGACCGTCGCCGACGCGAACGAGGCCGCCCGCGCGCAAGCCGAAGAGATCGCATCGGGCAAGGGCCACGCCACGCCCAGCAGGAAGGACCGCGAGGCCGCGAACCGCCGCCCGCTCGTCCCCGCCGATCGCAAGGCTGCGCGCGTCGCCGACCGCGACCGTGCCCGCACCGACCGCGAGCGCCAGCAGGCCGGCATGGCTGCGGGCGACGAGCGCTACCTGCCGGTGCGCGACAAGGGCCCGCAGAAGAAGTTCGCGCGCGACTTCGTCGACGCGCGCTGGAGCGTCGGCGAGTTCCTCATTCCCGTCGTGGTCGTGCTGCTGCTCGTGACCTTCCTGCCCTTCCCGGCCGCCACCAAGAACACGATCTCCTCCTATGTATTGATCGTCGTCTGGGGCTTCTTCCTGCTCACCGTCATCGACTGCCTGGTCATGGGCGGCCTGCTCGCCAAGCGGCTGCGCGAGAAGTACGGCACGGTCGAGCGCGGCGTGCGCTGGTACGCTTCGATGCGCGCGATCCAGCTGCGGCCGCTGCGCATGCCGAAGCCGCAGGTCAAGCGCGGCCAGCAGCCGTCTTGATCGTTGCGGCCGCCGACGGCTCAGCCCTCGGCAATCCCGGCCCGGCCGGCTGGGCGTGGTACGTCGACGACGACCGGTGGGCCGCAGGCGGCTGGCCGCACGGCACCAACAACCAGGGCGAGCTGATGGCCGTCGTCGACCTGCTCGAGCAGACCGCTGCCGCCGGGCTCGCGCGCGAGCGGCTCACGGTGCTCTGCGACAGCCAGTACGTGATCAACACCGTCACCAAATGGATTCCCGGGTGGAAGCGCAAAGGGTGGCGGAAGGCCGACGGCTCCCCCGTGCTCAACCTCGAGCTCGTCAAGCGGCTCGACGAGCTGGTCGCGGGGCGCGACGTCGCGTTCGAGTGGGTCAAGGGTCACGCGGGGCACGCGATGAATGAGGCGGCGGATGCCAGGGCGCGCGCCGTCGCCACGGCCTTCCAGCGCAAGAGCCCATCCATTCCGGCTGGGCCGGGGTGGAGTGGGGCTGCCGCGTCGACCGAGGCGGCAGCAGAATCCGCCGCCGTCACGGCCGAGCCCCAGCCTGCGCTCTTCGACGCCGCGCCGGAGCCCGAGCGCGACGAGGAGCTCGTCGTCAAGCTAGAGCGCCTGCTGCTGACGCCGGAGGTGCGCGGCGACGCCTCGCGGCTCGCCGAACTGCTGCACCCCGACTTCGAGGAGATCGGCGCGTCAGGGCGGCTGTGGGATCGCGACACGACAATCCAGGCGCTGCTGTCCGCGCCGGACTCGGGAGCCGAGGTCTCGGCCGTCATCGGGGTTTCGCGGCCGGCATCCGACGCCCTGCTCGTCATCTTCGAGACGTCGGGCCCGCGCGGTCTCGCCCGCCGCTCGTCGCTGTGGGTGCGCACCGCCTCGGGGTGGAGGCTGCGCTTCCATCAGGGGACGCCTGCGGCCTGACCGCCGCCCCGCCTTTCTTCCGGAAGGGATTCGAGGGACGCGCCGTGCGCCGGGTTGCGACACACCGCCGGGAGGCGCGAATCTCTTCCGCTGGGAGCGCAAGGAGACATCCGTGATCGAGCTGGTGAACTACGACTCCGATTGGCCGACGATGTTCGCGGTGGCCGCCGCCGAGCTGCGCCGCATCGAGCCCGCGTGGCTGATCGAGCACATGGGCTCGACTTCGGTTCCCGGGCTCATCGCGAAGCCGCTCATCGACATCGCTGTTCGCCGCACCGGCGAGGGCGATGTCGATCGGCATCGCGCCTCACTCGAAGAACTCGGGTGGAGTCTCAACGCCGGCGGTCCAGCGAATCGAGTCACGTTCGTGCGTCGAGATGCAGCGGGCAATCGCACGCACCACGCCCATTTCTTCCGGCCTGAGCTCTGGGAGGGCGCGAACCAGCGCATCTTCCGCGACTGGCTGCTGACCCACGATGACGAGCGCGAGCTCTATGCCGCGGCGAAGCGGGCGGCAGCGGCAGAGAGCGTCGACGGCGCCGACTACACGAAGCGCAAGACGGCTGTCGTGCAGCAGATCACGAACCGGGCGCGAGCGGCGCGCGGATTGCCGCCCGTCGATGTCTGGGAGAAATGAGCAGCCGCTCAGAACCTGAGCACGCGCCCGCCAGCGAGGCTCACCTTGAGCCGCGATAGGGCGGCCGTGCGGCTCTGCGTCGGGAACCACGGGCGACCGGGCGCCACCAGGATCAGCAACCCGTGCACGTCTCCGACCGGGGCGAACGATTCGCCTGGCGGGTTCGCGTACGGCTCGATCCCCGCTGCCGCAAGCTCGGCCGCGGTTGCGAGCACGTCAGGCACAGCGAGGCCGATCTCGCTGACGCAGAGAAGCTGCTGGGGCCCGAAGTCGCCTGCCACCGCGTTGTCGAGGTCGCGCCGTTCGATCAGCTCGAGAATCGAGCCGTCTGGCCCGTAGAAGTACAGCGAGCTCGAGTTCCAGCTCGGCGGCCCGTCGAACTCGTCGACCCCGCCGAGGCCGAGCAGGGGTACCCGCGCCTCGAGCCAACCTCGCGCCGCTGCGAACGACCCCGTCGGGATCGTGAAGGCGAGGTGCTGATCGCCCGCGGCATCCGTGTCCTCTTGGAAGACGAGCACGCTCGAGCCGATCGCCACCGTCACCTCCCCGGGCTCGCGCACCACGTGCAGTCCGAGCACGCCCGCGTAGAAGGCGGCCGTCTCGTCGAGCGCACGTGTTGTGAGGACAACGTGTGTGATCTCCATCGATCCCTCCCCCGATTCCCCAAGCTCACACCACGCGGCGGATGAGGCAACGGAACAACCGCCGCAGCACTTGCAACGCGATCTCGGAGTGCCGACGAACATCCTCGCCACGCGCCTGCGCGAGCTCGAAGCGGCCGGTGTGCTGTCCCGCCTGCCCCTGCGCCACAACACCCGGGCCTACGCACTGACCGATCGCGGGTTCGCGTTGCGCGAGGCGATCATCGCGCTCGGACGTTGGGGGGCGGAGGAGGATCTGAGCTAGCGGGAACGGTCAGCCGACGGCGCGGTTCTGCGTCAAGATTCTCTTGACAGACCACGTCGTCAATCATAGGTTGACAGCATGAAGACCTCGTCCCCTCGTCCAGCAGCTGCGGCGCTTCTGCCGCTCGTGGTCGTGCCGATCCTCGCCGTCACCGTGATCGGCCGCTTCGACGGCGTTCCCGATTTTGTGCTCGGCCTCGTCTACGGCGCCTCGATCGCCCTCATGCTCGGGTTCTGCGTGTTCGCCGGAGCCGAACTGCGCGCCACACGCCATCGCAATGGCCGCCGTCGCCTCGACGACCTCGACCCGCTCGGCGAACTGCCACCCGACACGGACAACCAGCGATGACCGCCGCGCAGGCGGTGACGGAGGCTGAGGCGCAGGCTATCCGCGACGCAGTGGCCGACGCGGTGATCCGCACGCCCCATGGCCTCGGCGGCGCCCTCGAGACCGAGCCGGCGGCCGCCCTCACCCTCGTCGACTCGGCGCGGGTCGCTTCAGAGGAGGCCAGCCGCCTACTGCGCGAGTCGATCAGCGGGGCGCGCAGCGCCGGCCACAGCTGGGATGCGATCGGCCGTGTGCTCGGCGTCAGCAAGCAGGCTGCGCAGCAGCGCTTCGGCACCTCGCCGGCGCCCGTAGCGACGGGCTCGCGCCGGGTTCTGTCGCCGGTCACCGCATTCGACGAGATGGCGGCACTTGCCGAAGCCGGCCGCCACGGCTGGCACTCGGTCGACTACGGCACACTGCACCACGTGCTGGAGAAATCCGATGAGCAGTGGGAGCACCAGCGCGTAGTCTGGGGAACCGGCTCGCGCGGCAGGCTGACGGCGGACGGCTGGCAGCTGATCCGCCACAACACCTTCCCCTGGGGCTACTGGGCACGCCCCACGGGCGCTCCTGCAGCGCCTGAAGGCCGAGCCTGAGGGCTGAGAGTGCGCGCCCATGGCGGAAGGGATTCGGGCGGCACGCCGTGCGCGAGTCCGCGACACGCGGGCATGCGGGCCGGATCCCTTCCCTCAGGGCACCGGCTCCCGCGCGCAGGCCTCCGCTACTTCTTCAGCAGCTTGTCGAGGCCGCGGTTGATCGAACGCACCCAGAGCGGCCCTGAGTAGATGAACTCGCTGTAGCCCTGCACGAGGGTCGCGCCCGCGGCGAGGCGCTCGGCGACATCGGCTGCGGTGCGCACGCCGCCGACGGAGATCACGCACATCGTCGCCGGCACATGCTCGCGGATGAGCTTCAGCACCTCGAGCGAGCGCGGGGCGAGCGGCGCCCCCGACAGACCGCCGGGGCCGAGAGCGGCGACCGCCGAAGCATCCGTCGCGAGCCCCAAGCCGTCGCGCGCGATCGTCGTGTTCGTCGCGATGATGCCGTCGAGGCCGACATCGACGGCCAGGCCCGCAATGCGTACCACCTCGTCATCGCTGAGGTCCGGAGCGATCTTGACGAGCACCGGAGTTCCTGCCGAATGCAGTCGGACGGTCTCGAGGATGGGGGCGAGCTTCTCGATCTCCTGCAGGCCGCGCAGACCGGGCGTGTTCGGCGACGACACATTGACGGCGAGGTAGTCGGCGACCGGAGCCAGCACCGACGCGGACTCGCGGTAATCGTGCAGCGCGTCGTCGACCTCGACGACCCGGCTCTTGCCGATGTTGACGCCGAGCACGGGGCGCGGGCGCAGTCGCTCGACGTGCCGCAGCCGCTGTGCCGCAGCGGCCGCGCCGTGGTTGTTGAAGCCCATGCGGTTGATGAGGGCGCCATCGGCGATCAGCCGGAACAGCCGCGGCTTCGGATTCCCCGGCTGGGCGATCGCGGTGAGGGTGCCGACCTCGACGTGGCCGAAGCCGAGGCCGCCGAGGCCCATGACGATCTTGCCGTCCTTGTCGAACCCGGCCGCGAGGCCGAACGGCGTCTCGAAGGTGCGGCCGAGGGTATGTACGGTGATGTCGGTGCGCGGGCGGGTGAAGTCGTGCACGAGCTGAGACAGCCCGAGCGCCTGGATCACCTGGATGAACACGTAGGCGAGGTGGTGGGCCCGTTCCGGGTCCATACGCTTGAAGACGAGGTTGAAGATGATCCGGTACATGCCGAGATCAGAATATCGGGGCTATTCGGATGCCGGCGCGTGGTCGCGACGCAGCTGGCCGATCGCCGACTCGAAGTCGTCGAGCGAGTCGAAGGCCAGATAGACGCTCGCGAAGCGCAGGAACGCGACCTCGTCGAGCTCGCGCAGCTCGGGCAGCACGGCGACGCCGATCTCGTTGGCGTCGATCTGGGAGGCGCCGGTGGCCCGGATGGTCTCCTCCACCTTCTGCGCGAGGACCGCGAGGTCGGTGTCGGTCACCGGTCGACCCTGGCACGCCTTGCGCACCCCCGCGATGACCTTCTCGCGGCTGAACGGCTCGACGACGCCCGAGCGCTTGATCACGTTGAGGCTCGCGGTCTCGATCGTCGAGAAGCGGCGGCCACACTCGGGGCACTGCCTGCGACGCCGGATCGAGAGGCCGTCGTCACTCGTGCGCGAGTCGATCACGCGGGAGTCAGGGTGGCGGCAGAACGGGCAGAACATGCCGGAACCCTAACCCTCGAACCTGGCCGTGATCGCCTCGCCGTGCGCGGGGAGCGACTCGGCATCGGCGAGCGAGACAATGCGGTCGTGCAGCTCGGCCAGCGCAGCCCGGTCGTACTCGATGACCTGCTGCGGGCGCAGGAACGAGTATGCGCCGAGCGCGGCCGAGTAGCGCGCGGCGCCGCCGGTCGGCAGCACGTGGTTCGAGCCGGCCATGTAGTCGCCGAGGCTCACCGGCGAGTAGCCGCCGAGGAAGATCGCGCCGGCGTCCGCGATGTTCGCGAGCGTCGCGTGCGGGTTCACGGTGTGCAGTTCGAGGTGCTCGGGGCCGTACGCGTTGCTGATCGCCGCGGCGACGATCTCGTCCTCGACGAGGATGATCGCCGACTGCGGGCCGGCGAGCGCCGTCGCGGCGCGCTCGGAGTTCGCGGTGTCGGCGGCCCGCTGCTCGAGAACCTCGGCCACGGCATCCGCCAATTCGGTCGAATCGGTGACCAGGACGCTCGCCGCCGCCTCGTCGTGCTCGGCCTGGCTGAGCAGGTCGGCCGCGACGAGCGCGGGGCTCGCGGTCTCGTCGGCGATGATCAGGATCTCGGTCGTGCCGGCCTCTGAATCGATGCCGACGACGCCGCGCACCAGCCGCTTGGCGGCGGCGACATAGATGTTGCCGGGGCCGGTGATGATCTGCACGGGCGCGAGGCCGGCGTCGGGCACACCGTAGGCGAGCGCGCCGATCGCTCCGGCGCCGCCCATCGCCCAGACCTCGTCGACGCCGAGCAGGCCGGCCGCCGCGAGGATCGTCGGGTGCGGCAGGCCTCCGAACTCCTTCTGCGCGGGGCTCGCGAGGGCGAGCGATCGCACGCCGGCGGCCTGAGCGGGCACGACGTTCATCACGACGCTCGACGCGAGCGGCGCCTTGCCGCCGGGCACGTAGAGGCCCGCGCGGTCGACGGGCTGCCAGCGCTGCACGACCGTCGCACCGTCGGCGAAGGTGGTGGTCTGCGGCGGCGGCACCTGCGCGGCGCTGCCCTTGCGCACGCGCACGATCGCCTCGTCGAGGGCCGCGCGCACCGTCGGGTCGAGCCCGTCGACTGCGGCCAGGATCGCTTCGCTCGGCACGCGCAGGGCCGGCGGGCGGATGCCGTCGAAGCGCTCGCTCTGATCGAGAAGCGCACTCGAGCCGCGCTCTCGCACCGCCGCGATCAGCTCGGCCGCGGCCTGCGACGCCACCTCGACATTGACGACGGGGCGAGGAACCAGGGTGCGGAGATCGGCCGTCGCCAGGTCGATTCCGCGCAGGTCGATGGTGCGCATAGGCCGTTAAGCCTACCGGCGACTCACGCCAGGCACGCCGGCCCCAGGAGCCCCTTGAGCTCGCCGAACAGGTCAGGGGTGACGGAGACCTGGTAGGGCAGCTCGAAGATGCGCGCGACTCCCCCGCGGGTGAGCCTGAGGCGCACCTCGTTCGCGCCGGCGTGCCGGATCAGCACGTCGCCGAGCTCGGTGACGACGTCGACGGTCGCCCGATGCTCTGGCATCGTGAGGACGAGAGGACCTGAGACCCCGCTCGACTGCTCGAACTGCAGCGTGACGAGGTTGTAGGCGTGCAGGTTCATGCCGTCGTCGCGCATCGACACGCGGCCGCGTACGGTCACGATCGAGTCGGCGGTCAGTGCGGGCGCGAACTCCTGATACGCCTTGCCCATGAACATGACCTGGATCTCGCCGCCGAAGTCCTCGACGCTGATGATCCCGTACTGGTTCCCTGACTGCTTGGCGACGCGGTGCTGGACGCCGGTCACGAGGCCCGCGATCGTCACCTGGTCGCCGTCCTGCGTGGCCTCGGAGCCCGTGAGGTCGGCGATCGACGTCGACGCCTGCTTCGCGAGGTCGAGCTCGAGCCCCGCCAGGGGATGGTCGGAGACGTAGAGCCCGAGCATCTCGCGCTCGAAGGCGAGCTTGTCGCGCTTGCTCCACTCCGGTCGATCGGGCACGACCGAGATCGGGCCGGTGCCGGCGTCGGCCGAGGCATCCGCCATGAGCATGTCGAAATCGAAGCCCGCCTGCCCGGTAGCCTCGACGCGCTTCTCGTTCACGACCGACTCGACGGCGCCCTCGTGGATCTCGAGCAGCGCGCGCCTGCTCGCGCCGAACGAGTCGAACGCGCCCGCCTTGATGAGCGACTCGACGGTGCGCTTGTTCGCGACGTGCAGCGGCACCTTCTTCAGGAAGTCGTGGAACGACTCGAAGCGGCCCTTCTCGGTGCGGGCGGCGACGATGCCGTCGACGACGTTCATGCCGACGTTGCGCACGGCGCCGAGGCCGAAGCGGATGTCGGAGCCGACGGCCGCGAAGAACCCGATCGACTCGTTCACGTCGGGCGGCAGCACCTTGATGCCCATGCGGCGGCACTCGTTGAGGTAGATCGCCATCTTGTCCTTCGAGTCGCCGACGCTGGTCAGCAGCGCGGCCATGTACTCGGCGGGGTAATGGGCCTTGAGATATGCGGTCCAGTAGGAGACGACGCCGTATGCGGCCGAGTGCGCCTTGTTGAAGGCGTAGTCGGAGAACGGCAGCAGGATCTCCCACAGCTTGTCCATCGCGGACTTCGAGTAGCCGCGCTCCTGCATGCCCTCGTAGAAGCCCGCCTGCTGCTTGTCGAGCTCCGACTTCTTCTTCTTGCCCATCGCGCGGCGCAGGATGTCGGCCTGGCCGAGCGAGAAGCCGGCGACCTTCTGCGCGATGGCCATGACCTGCTCCTGATAGATGATCAGGCCGTAGCTCGTGTCCAGGATGTCTTTGAGCGGCTCTGCGAGCTCGGGGTGGATCGGGGTGACCTCTTGCAGGCCGTTCTTGCGCAGCGCGTAGTTGATGTGCGAGTTCGCGCCCATCGGGCCCGGGCGGTACAGGGCGATGAGCGCCGAGATGTCTTCGAAGTTGTCGGGCTTCATCTGCCGCAGCAGCGCGCGCATCGGGCCGCCGTCGAGCTGGAAGACACCGAGGGTGTCGCCACGGGTCAGCAGTTCGTATGCGGGCCGGTCGTCGAGGGCGAGGCCCTCGAGGTCGAGCTCGGTGCCCGTGTTGGCCTTGATGTTGTCGAGGGCGTCGCTGATGATCGTCAGGTTCCTGAGGCCTAGGAAGTCCATCTTGATGAGACCCAGCGCCTCGGCGGCGTGATAGTCGAACTGGGTGACGATCTGCCCGTCCTGCTCCCGCTTCATGATCGGGATGACGTCGATGATCGGGTGGCTCGACATGATGACGCCGGCGGCGTGCACGCCCCACTGGCGCTTGAGGCCCTCGAGGCCGAGCGCCGTGTCGAACACGGTCTTGGCCTCGGGGTCGGCCTCGATAACGGCGCGGATGTCGACGGCCTCTTTGAAGCGCGGCGCGTCTTTGCGGAAGATGTCGCCGAGCGGGATGTCCTTCCCCATCACCGCGGGCGGCATCGCCTTCGTGAGCTTCTCGCCCATGGAGAAGGGGAAGCCGAGCACGCGGCCGGCGTCCTTCAGGGCCTGCTTCGCCTTGATGGTGCCGTAGGTGACGATCTGCGCCACGCGCTCGGAACCGTACTTCTCGGTGACGTACTTGACCGCCTCGAGGCGGCGCCGGTCGTCGAAGTCGACGTCGAAGTCGGGCATCGAGACGCGATCGGGGTTGAGGAAGCGCTCGAAGATCAGGCCGTGCTGCAGCGGGTCGAGGTCGGTGATGCGCATGGCGTATGCCGCCATCGAGCCGGCGCCGGAGCCACGGCCGGGACCCACGCGGATGCCGTTGTTCTTCGACCAGTTGATGAAGTCGGCGACCACGAGGAAGTAGCCGGGGAAGCCCATCTGGGTGATGATGCCGATCTCGTAGTCGGCCTGCGCCCGCACCTTCTCGGGGATGCCTGCCGGGTAGCGCTTCTCAAGGCCGGAGTTGACCTCTTTCACGAACCAGCTCGCCTCGGTCTCGCCCTCCGGCACGGGGAAGCGCGGCATGTAGCTCGCCTTCGTGTCGAACTCGACGTGGCAGCGCTCGGCGATGGCGAGCGTGTTGTCGCAGGCATCCGGATGATCGCGGAAGATCTGCCGCATCTGCTCCGGCGTCTTGAGGTAGAACTCGTCCGCGTCGAACTTGAAGCGGTTCGGGTCGTTCAGCGTCGAGCCGGACTGCACGCACAGGAGCGCCGCGTGGCTCGTGTGGTCCTCCGCATGCGTGTAGTGCAGGTCGTTCGTGGCCACCAGCGGCAGCCCGAGATCTTTCGCGAGCTTGATGAGGTCGCCCATGATGCGGCGCTCGATGCCGAGGCCGTGGTCCATGATCTCGGCGAAGAAGTTGTCTTTGCCGAAGATGTCGCGGAACTCGGCGGCAGCCTCGACCGCCTCCTTGTACTGGCCGAGCCGCAGCCGCGTCTGGACCTCGCCCGACGGACAGCCCGTCGTCGCGATGATGCCCTTCGCATAGGTGTTCAGCAGCTCGCGGTCCATGCGGGGCTTGAAGTAGTAGCCCTCGATGGACGCCAGCGACGACAGCCGGAAGAGGTTGTGCATTCCCTCGGTCGTCTCGGCGAACATCGTCATGTGCGTGTAGGCGCCGGAGCCCGACACGTCGTCGCCGCCCCCGTCGCCCCAGCGCACGCGGGTCTTGTCGGTGCGGTGCGTGCCCGGCGTCAGGTAGGCCTCGGTGCCGATGATGGGCGTGATGCCCTTCGCCGTCGCCGTCTCCCAGAACTCGAAGGCGCCGAACATGTTGCCGTGGTCGGTGACGGCCACCGCCGGCATCCCCAGCTCGACCGCTGCGTCGACGAGCGGGCCGAGACGGGCGGCGCCGTCGAGCATCGAGTACTCACTGTGCACGTGCAGGTGGACGAACGAGTCGGATGCCATGCGAACGATTCTCTCCCAGGCGTCCGACATCGCCGGAGCGCTCGGGGCGTGCCGCCGCGACACGCTTCAAGCGCCGGTTGAGGGTTCCCGCGAGCAGTGCGGAAATGTCGCCCGCGGCGCCGTGCGACGACATCTGCGCACTTCTCGAATAGCCTGCCGAGCGTGACGTCCTCACTCGAACTCACGGCCCGCGGCCATTGGCTCAACGCCTGGTTCCTCTACGCGTTCGGCAGGCCTGTGGTCGTGATCGACGGCGACGAGCATTCCATTCGCTGGCGGCAGCCGGCGCGCATACCCCTGGCAGCAGGAAAGCACACGGTGTCGGTGGGATTCCGGTACGTCGGCACTCCGTGGCTGCTCGGCGTGCGCGAGCGCGGCTACGTCGTGCCGCAAGACGGCACCCTTCGCCTGTCCGCCATGAACGGCCCGCTCAACAGCGAGCCGTTCTACGTTGAGATCAGTGGTGTCGCGGCATTCGACCCCGCACCGAGACCTTCCGAAACTGCCGAATAGCCCGCGAGAACGCCCTGATGGAACGTCTCGGCGGCACGCGACACGGCAGGATCCGTGACGCGCGCTACGCGCTCAGCACGTCCAGAGCGTGCTGCAGGTCTTCCGGGTAGTCCGTCGTGAACTGCACCCACTCCCCCGTTCCCGGGTGCTCGAAGCCGAGCTGCACCGCGTGCAGCCACTGCCGAGACAGCCCGAGCCGCGCCGACAGCGTCGGGTCTGCGCCGTAGAGCGGGTCGCCCACGCACGGGTGCCGCTGCGCGGCCATGTGCACGCGGATCTGGTGGGTGCGCCCCGTCTCGAGATGGATCTCGAGCAGGCTCGCCGCCGGGAACGCCTCGATCGTCTCGTAGTGCGTGACCGAGGGCTTGCCGGCCGCGGTGACCGCGAATTTCCAGTCGGATTTCGGATGCCTGCCGATCGGCGCATCGATGGTGCCCGCCAGCGGGTCGGGGTGGCCCTGGACGACCGCGTGGTAGATCTTCTCGACGGTGCGGTCGTGGAACGCGCGCTTCAGCATCGTGTAGGCGTACTCGCTCTTCGCGACCACCATGAGCCCGGACGTGCCCGCGTCGAGGCGGTGCACGACTCCCTGCCGCTCGGCGGCCCCTGAGGTCGAGATGCGATAGCCGGCAGCGGCGAGGGCGCCGACGACGGTCGGCCCCTCCCAGCCCACCGACGGGTGCGCGGCGACGCCGGACGGCTTGTCGACCACGACCAGGTCGTCGTCGTCGTGCACGATGCGCAGCTCGGGAATGGGGATCGCTTCGACCACGGGGCCGCGCTTCTCCTCCCACGAGACCTCGAGCCACGAGCCCGCCGTCAGCCGGCCGCTCTTCCCGACCGGGCGCCCGTCGAGGAGCACGCCGCCTGCCTCGGCGACGTCGGCCGCGAACGACCGCGAGAAGCCGAGCAGCCGCGCGACCCCGGCGTCGACCCGACTGCCCTCGAGCCCGTCGGGGACGGAGTAGCTACGCGTCTCCATCGCGGGGCTCTTCTGCTTCGGCATCCGCTCGCACTGCCCTGCGACCGTCGAGCCCGACGCCCAGGATCGTGAGGATCAGGAACAGCGCCATCGCCGCGACGATCGCCGAGTCGGCGAGGTTGAAGATCGCCGGCAGCAGCGGGATCTTGATGAAGTCGATGACCTCGCCTTGCCCGAACCCAGGCGGCCGGAACAGTCGGTCGAACAGGTTGCCGAGCAGGCCGCCGAGCAGCAGGCCGAAGACGATCGCCCACCACACGGTGCGGATGCGACGCGCATACCAGATGACGAAGACGAGGACGGCGATCGCGATGATCGTGAAGATCCACGTCGAGCCGGTGCCGATCGAGAAGGCAGCACCCGGGTTGCGGGTGAACAGGAAAACGAGCAGGTTCCCCAGAACGGGAACCTGCTCGCCCTCCGTGAGATGCGCGAGCACCAGTGCCTTGGCCACCTGGTCGACGCCGAAGACGAAAACGGCGACGGCGGCGAGGACGACGATCGCGCGAACGCTGACCTTCGCGGCGGCGCTACGCTCCAAAGCCCTGGTAGCTCGGAGCCGAGCCGGTGTTCTGCGCGACAGGCGCCGAGCCGGTGTTCGTGGGGGCGGAGCCGCCTGCCTGGTCGAGGTCGCGCAGCTGGCCCTCGATGTAGCTCTTCAGCTTGGCCCGGTAGTCGCGCTCGAAGGTGCGCAGCTCGTCGATCTTGTTCTCGAGCGTGACGCGCTGCTGGTCGAGCACCGCGATCTGCTCCTTCTGCTTCGACTCGGCCTCTGCGACGAGGCGCGCGGCGGTCGCGTGGCCGTCGGCGATCAGCTCGTCGCGTTTGGCCTTGCCCTCTGCCACGTGCTCTTCGTGCAGGCGGCGCGCCAGCTGCAGCAGGTTGTTGGTGCTCTGCGTCTCGTCGACGGGCGACGGCGCGGCGACCGGCATCGCGGTGGTCGGCGTGCTCACCGCGGCCGGCACGGGGGCGACGACGGGAACAGGTGCGGGAACCGGCGCGGGGGCGGCAGACGCGCCACTGCGCTGCAGCTCGGCGACGCGCGAGTCGGCGGCGACCAGGCGCTGCTTCAGCTCGTCGTTCTCCTGGTTGAGGCGACGCAGCTCGACGACGACCTCGTCAAGGAAGTCATCGACCTCGTCCTGGTCGTAGCCCTCGCGGAACTTCGTCGGCTGAAACCGCTTGTTGACTACGTCTTCCGGAGTAAGCGCCATGGCTTTCCACCCTTAGCTTTCGAATCGGGAACGTCAGGGACGTGTTTGACCAAACTTAGCAAATCAGACGACCGCGAACAGGCCTGCGACATACATCAGGATCACAACGCACAACATCGTGATCGGCCACCCGAAGTCGAGCCCGATCTGCCCGAAGGACACCGGCGGCAGCAGGCGACGGAACAGCCGGATCGGCGGATCGGTGAGCGTGTAGACCACTTCGGCGGCGATGAGGCCCGCTCCACGAGGGCGCCAGCCGCGTCGCAGCGCACGCACGAGATCGAGGACGAAGCGCGCCCACATGGTCAGGAAGTAGATCAGCAGCAGGTAGTAGACGATGCTGGCGACGATTGCGAGGGCCACGCTAGAAGTATTGCGGACGCGTCAGGCCCGAAGCTGACTCACGCCTGGTTGAAGAACGACGAGTCGCCTTCGGCGCCTGCGGCCTTCTGCTCGCCCAGCACCGAGACGTGCTGCGGCGAGAGCAGGAAGACCTTGTTGGTGACGCGCTCGATCTTGCCGAGCAGACCCTGCGACAGGCCGCTCGCGAAGTCGATGAGGCGGCGCGCGTCGGCGTCGTTCATCTGCGACAGGTTGATGATCACCGGGATGCCGTCGCGGAACGCTTCGGCGATCGCCTGCGCGTCCCGGTACTGGCGCGGGTGGACCGTGAGGATCTCGTTCATCTCTGGAACCGCCTGCTGTGCTCGAACGGGGGTGTTCTTGCGGATCGGCACGACCGGCGCACGCTCGGGGCGCGGCTGGGGTGCCGGCGCGACGGGTGCCGCGGCCTGCTGCGGGGCGTGGTGGGAGACCGGCGCGCTCTCGCGCTGGTCTTCCTCGTACTCGAACTCCTCGTCCGCGAGACCGAGGTAGACCATGGTCTTCTTGAGCGGGTTGGCCATTTCGTCCTCCGTTGCCGTGCTTCGGTCCGCGCGTGCCGCCGACTGCGCCAGATTAACGCGCCGCGGGGCGTGAACCCGTGATTGCGGTCCCGATGCGAAGGTGTGTCGCGCCTTCCAGGATCGCGGCGCGGAAGTCGCCGGACATGCCCGCCGAGATGTCGCGCGCGTCCGGCGCGATGCGGCGGAGGCGGTCGGATGCCTGCCGTACACGCTCGAACGCCGCACGCGGCTCCTCCCCGAGGGGTGCGACGGCCATCACCCCGCGCACCCGCAGACCAGGGGTGGCGAGCGCGTGCTCTGCGAGCGCCTCGAGGGCGCCGGGTGCGACGCCGCCGCGCTCGGGGTCGTCGGTGAGGTTCAGCTGCAGGAACACGTCGACCACCTCGTCGGCCGGGTCGCCCTCGCGGCGGGCCAGAGCGTCGACGAGGGCCGCCCGGTCGACCGAGTGCACGATGTGCGAGTACCGCCTGACCTGCCGCGCCTTGTTCGACTGCAGCTGACCGATGAAGTGCCAGACGAGGTCGTCGAGATCGGCGAGAGCGGATGCCTTGGCCAGCGCCTCCTGGTGGCGGTTCTCGCCCACGTTCCGCACGCCGAGGGCGTGCAGCTCGCGGACGAGCCCTGCCGAGTGGAACTTGGTCACGACGATCGTCGTGAGCTCGCTCTCGTCGCGGCCGGCCGCGCGTGCGGCATCCGCGATCTCCGCTCGCACCGCGGCGAGCCGCTGCGCAAGCTCTGACACGGGCTCTACTTCACGAGCCCGGGCCGGGCAGGCCGAACTCTGCTCATTTCAAGAAATCCGGGATGTCGATGCCGTCGGCGTCATCGAAGTCGCGGTCGGCCGGCAGCGTCGGCGTCTCGGGCGCGGCGGTGGGCTCCCATGCGGCGACCGGCAGGTCCTCTGGCGCGAGTGCGGCGGTGTCCTCGCTGACGGCGGACTTCGGCGCCGGCGCCGTGCTGATCGCCTCGGCGCGGTGGGCGCCGGCGTCGAGCTTCTGGGCGGGCTCGCCGTTGTCGAAGCCGGCCGCGATCACGGTCACGCGCACCTCATCGCCGAGGGTGTCGTCGATGACGGTTCCGAAGATGATGTTCGCCTCGGGGTGCACGACCTCTTGCACGAGGCGGGCCGCGTCATTGATCTCGAAGATGCCGAGGTTGCTGCCGCCCTGGATCGACAGCAGCACGCCGCGCGCGCCCTCGATCGACGCCTCGAGCAGCGGGCTGGCCACCGCGAGCTCCGCCGCCTTGATGGCGCGATCGGCGCCGCGCGCGGAGCCGATGCCCATGAGCGCGGAGCCCGCGCCCTGCATGACCGACTTGACGTCGGCGAAGTCGAGGTTGATGAGCCCAGGGGTCGTGATCAGGTCCGTGATGCCCTGCACACCGGCGAGGAGCACCTGGTCGGCCGTGATGAACGCCTCCATCATCGAGATGCCGCGATCGCTGATCTCGAGCAGACGGTCATTGGGCACGACGATGAGGGTGTCGACCTCTTCCTTGAGGCGGGCGACACCTGCAGCGGCCGAGTCGGCGCGGCGCTTGCCCTCGAAGCTGAACGGCTTCGTGACGACGCCGATGGTGAGCGCGCCGATCGACTTCGCGATGCGCGCGATGACGGGAGCGCCACCGGTGCCGGTGCCGCCGCCCTCGCCCGCGGTGACGAAGACCATGTCGGCGCCCGCGAGCGCCTCCTCGATCTCCTCCGCGTGGTCCTCCGCAGCGCGGCGGCCCACCTCGGGGTCGGCGCCGGCGCCGAGCCCGCGGGTGATCTCGCGCCCGACGTCGAGCTTGACATCCGCATCGCTCATCAGCAGCGCCTGCGCGTCGGTGTTGATGGCGATGAACTCGACCCCGCGCAGGCCGAGCTCGATCATGCGGTTGACGGCGTTGACGCCGCCGCCGCCGATGCCGACCACCTTGATGACGGCGAGGTAGTTCTGGTTAGTGCTCACGCTCTGGCCTCCGCTGTGAACCTTCAACCTCAGGTAGAGGGTAAAAGTTATGCTCGGTATGCATTTCCTTCACCTGAGGGTAGGGCGCGGCCCCGAGAGCGGGCCGACCATCGCCGGTGTGTCGCTCGGATCAGCGGGTAATCGGTGCGCGCGGGCTCGACACGTCGTAGACGGATGCGCCTGCCGCACCCTTCAGCAGAGCCTGAAGATCGGCGGTCTTGAGGTCCATCTGGCCTGTGTCGCCCCAGACGACCTGCTTGCCGCCCGCCAGCGTCAGGGTCACGTTGTTCGCCCCCGTCGCGCTCGCCCCGGTCACGGTGGTGCGCACGGCCGCGGGCAGCGCGGCGATGACGGCGGCGGCGGCCGCGAATCCGGCGGAGTCCTGCGGCTCCTGGCCGGCCGGAACCGTGACGACGGGCAGGCCGGCTTGAGGCGTCGCACCGGCCGACAGCACGACGCCGGCCTGGTCGACGACCTCGTAGCTCGACCCCTGCTTCACGACCGCGAGCGGCGTGCGCTCGGTGATGCGCACGACGAGGGTCGACGGCGGCTCAAGCTGCGTCGAGTAGGACTCGATGAGACGGAAGTCGTCGAGGGCGTGCCGCACGTCGGCCGACTTCACGAGCGGCAGCGGCGTGCCGAGCTCGCCGCGCAGCGCCTGCTGCACATCGGACGCAGCGACATTGTGCGTGCCGACGACCTCGATGTGCCGCAGCGCCATCACGGGCGAATAGGCGGTCACCACCGCCCCACCGAGCACGAGCACGACGAATCCGGCGATGCCGAACTGCAGCTGGCGTCGCCGCCTGGTGCGCGCCGTGAACCGGCGAGCCTCGCCGCGCTCGACCTTGCGCCGTGCGGCGACGGCGCGGCGCACCTCACGCCACGAGCCGAGGCCCGAGGAGCGGCCCTGCGTGGCATCCGGCTCGCCCTTCTCACCCTGCTTCTCGGGTCGGGCCGGCGTCTCGATCCGCGGGGTCAGGTCGACGGGGCGGGCGGGCTCGGCAGCGCGCCGGGGCTCTGCATCCGGCTCGCGCGTGGCGGTGGATGCCTGTGGCGGCTGTGGCGCCCGCTGCACGGGCCCGCTCGGCCGGCGCATCCGCTCAGCCCTCGCCGGGGTGCGCCGTCTCGAGCGCGTCGAGCAGCTGGGGCACGATCAGGTTCACGTTGCCGCAGCCGAGCGTGATGACGAAGTCGCCTGCGCGGGCGAAGCCCGCGGTGAAGTCGGCCGCCTGCTGCCAGTCGGCGATGAACTCGACCTTCGACGGGTCGTGGAAGCGGCCGGAGACGAGCGCACCGGTGACGCCGGGCACCGGGTCCTCGCGGGCGCCGAACACGTCGAGCACGACGGTCTCGTCTGCGTACTGCTCGAGGGTGTCTGCGAACTCCTGCGCGAGCCGCTGCGTGCGGCTGTAGGTGTGCGGCTGGTGCACGGCGATGAGCCGGCCGGAGCCCACGACCGTGCGGGCGGCCTCGAGCACGGCCTTCACCTCCGCAGGGTGGTGGGCGTAGTCGTCATAGACGCTCACTCCCCCGACGGTGCCGTGCAGCTCGAAGCGGCGGTGCACGCCGCCGTACGAGGCGAGACCGGCGGCCGCGTCCTCCGGGGAGACGCCGAGGTGCGTGAGAACCGCGAACGCGCCCGCCGCGTTGTGCGCCAGATGCCGGCCGGGCACCGTGAGCCGCACGGGGTACGCCGCGCCGCGCCACTCGATGGTGAAGGCGACCGGGCCGTTCGTCGTGATCGAGGTCACCCGCACGTCGGCGCCCTCGCTCTCACCGAACGTGACGACGTGCTGATGCGCGATGCGGGGTGCGACCGCCCGGGCGCCCGCGTCATCGGCCGAGATCACGACGAGCTCCCGCGCGTCGTCGGCGAAGCGCACGAAGGCGTCCTCGACGGCGGCGTAGGAGCCGTAGTGATCGAGGTGATCGTCGTCGATGTTGAGGATCAGGGCGACCGCGGTGTCGTAGAGCAGGAACGAACCGTCCGACTCATCCGCCTCGATCACGAACAGGTCGGAGTCACCGTGCCGCGCGCTCGTCTCGAGCCCTTCGATGACGGCGCCGTTCACGAAGCTCGGGTCGGCGCCCGCGGCGAGCAGCGCGGTCGAGATCATGCCGGTGGTGCCCGACTTCCCGTGCGCGCCGGCGATCGCGACGAGGCGCGAGCCGCGGGCGAGCCACGCCAGCGCCTGCGAGCGATGCAGCACGGGGACGCCGTGCGCGAGCGCGTACTGGTACTCAGGGTTGTCCTGCCAGAGCGCCCCGGTGACGACCAGCGTGTCCGCGTCGCCGACGTTGGCGGCGTCATGGCCGATGTGCACGGTCGCGCCGAGCTCCTCGAGGGAGTGCGTGTACTCGCTCTCCGCGCGGTCGGAGCCCGTGACCGGGATGCCTGCCGCGAGGAAGAGCCGCGCGATGCCGTTCATTCCCGAGCCCCCGATGCCCACGAAATGCGCCTTTCCGATGGTCTCGGGCAGTGGCATCGACAGATCGGGCTTGATCACGGGTTCCAGTATCTCCTTGGTGTGCTGACGGTCGGGTTCAGGCGCCGCGCGCCTGAATGATGAGGGTCACGAGGCGATCAGCACCATCGGTGACGCCGACGGATGCCGCAGCCGCCGCCATCTCGAGCAGGCGGGTTTCGTCGCGCAGAAGCGGCAGCAGGTTCGTCTTGACCCACTGGGGCGTGAATGCGCTGTCCTCGACGGTGATCCCCCCGCCGGAGCTCACGACGTCGGCGACGTTGAAGCGCTGCTCGCCGTTGCCGACGGGGTAGGGCACGTACACGGCGGGCAGGCCGAGCGTCGTGAGCTCGCTGACCATGCCGGAACCGGCGCGGCTGACCACCGCATCGGCGGCCGCCAGGGCCTGATCCATATCGTCGACGTAGTCGACGAGGTGGTATCCGGGCAGCCCCGGATCCGTGAACTCGTGCGCGCCGCCCTGAATGTGGAGCACCTGGTAGCCGCGGTCGAGCACTCCTTGCGCGGCAGCGAGCATGGTGCGGTTGATGGTCCGCGCCCCCGTCGAGCCGCCGGTGACGAGCAGCACGGGGCGGTCGTCGAGACCGAAGCGGGCGCGGGCGCCTGCGCGCGCGGCGACCCGGTCGAGCTTCTCGATCTCGACGCGTAGCGGCATTCCGACGAAGACCGCGTGCGGCAGCGGTGTGCCGCGGAACGCGACGCCGACGTGCTTCGTGAGACGCGAGCCCAGCCTGCTCGCGAGCCCCGGTTTGGCGTTGGCCTCGTGCAGCACGAGCGGCGTCTTCGTGCGGCGGGCGGCGAGGTAGGCGGGCGCGGCCGCATAGCCGCCGAAGCCGACGACGACGTCGATGCGGCGATCGGTGATGAGCTTCTCGATCTGCCGGACGGCGCCCCACCAGCGCCCGGGGAACCGCAGGGCAGCGGCGCTCGGACGCCGCGGGAACGGCAGCCTCGGGATGGTCACGAGCTCATAGCCGCGCTGCGGCACGAGTCGCGCCTCGAGGCCCTCTGCCGTGCCGAGCACCAGCACCTCGGCATCCGCATCGCGCACTCGCAGTCGATCTGCGGTCGCGAGCAGCGGATTCACATGGCCGGCGGTGCCCCCGCCTGCGAGCAGATACCTCACTGCTTAACGGTAGCCCGGGCCGGCTGCCCCTCCGCCCGGGCGAACGAGAGCACGATGCCGAGCGCGGCGAGCGTGGAGATGAGCGCGGTGCCACCGGAGGAGATGAGGGGAAGCGGCACGCCGAGCACGGGGAACAGGCCGACCACGACGGCGATGTTGATGACCGCCTGGCCGATGATCCAGACCAGCACTCCGCCGGTGACGGCGCGGGCGAACACGGTCTTCGCCGACCGGATGATGCGCAGCAGAACGAACGCGAGCGCCACGAACAGGAGCAGCACGAGCACCGCGCCGATCAGTCCGAGCTCCTCGGCGGTGATCGAGAAGATGAAGTCGGTGGACGAGGCGGGCAGCCAGTTCCACTTCGACTGGGAGTTGCCGAGTCCGACGCCGAAGACACCGCCGTTCGCCATGCCCCACTGGCCCTGCAGCACCTGGTAGCCGTCGCCGTTCGGGTCGGCGGCCTCGGGGTGCAGGAACGCCATGATGCGGTGCGTGCGGTTCGCCGACGAGAACGCGAGCACGAAGGCGGCGCCGCCCGCCGCGACGCCCGTGACCAGCAGCTGCCAGAGCGGCACCCCTGCGAAGAACAGCGCGCCGATCAGCATCAAGCCCACGATCATCGTGGTGCCGAGGTCGTTGCCCTTCATGATGAGGAACAGCGGGACGATGCTGATCAGCAGGGCGGGCACGAGCGCCTGCCCGAACTTCCTGAGGCGCGTCTCCTTCCGGGTGAGGAACATGCCGAGCCACAGCACGAGCGCGATCTTGATGAGCTCGGACGGCTGGAACAGGATCGGCCCGATCTTCAGCCAGTTGGTGTTGTTGTTGATGCCGTAGCCGAGGGGCGTGAACACGACCAGCACCTGCAGCAGGGACGCGCCGAGCAGTGCGAGCCAGGCCGTGCGCTGCCAGAACTTCTGTGGGATGCGCGAGACGACGAGCATGATCGGCACGCCGATGATCGCGTACAGCCCCTGGTTCATGAACTTCGCGAAGAAGCTCGACCCGTCGGCATGCGACGACACGTACGACGACGACAGCACCATCAGCAGACCGAACGCGACCATAAAGAGCGTCAGGCCGAGCAGCAGGAAGTAGTTGGCCGACTCGGCCTCGAAGGCGCGTCCGAGCGAGATGCGCGCGGAGTGCATGGCGCCGCCCGCGCGGCCGCCTGCGGCGAACCGCGGCGCGTTGCTCCGATCGGCCTGCGTGGTCACGTGGACATCCTCACAAACGGATGCCGCGCGCCCACGACCGGCACGCCGAACGGCCTACTGCAAGTCGCCTGAGAGGTGCGCGCGCACCGCCGCGGCGAAGCGGTTGCCACGATCGGCATAGTCGGTGAACTGGTCCATCGACGCGGCCGCGGGGGCGAGCAGAACGGTGTCGCCGTCCTGGGCGACGGATGCCGCGAACCGCACGGCCGTCGCCATGACCTCGGGGTCGGCGCCGTCGACCTCGAAGACCGGCAGCTCGGGCGCATGTCTGCCGAGCGCCTCGCGCAGCTCGCCGCGCTCTGCGCCGATCAGCACCGCGGCGCGCAGCCGCGCGACGTGCTTCGAGACGAGCTCGTCGACGCCCGCGCCCTTGAGGAGTCCGCCCGCTACCCACACCACCGAGGGGAAGGCCTTCAGCGAGGCATCCGCCGCGTGCGGGTTCGTGGCCTTCGAGTCGTCGACCCAGACCACCCCGCCGGCGGCCGCGACCGTCTCGATGCGGTGCGCGTCGAGGCGGAACGTCTTCAGCACTTCGTGGATGACGCCGGTCTCGACGCCGAACGAGCGCGCGAGAGCTGCGGCGGCGAGGATGTTCGCGACGATGTGCGGGGCGTTCAGCCCGGCCTCCGCCAGCTCGTCGATCGTCGTCAGCTCGAGCGCCGTGTGGTGCCGCTCGTCGAGGAACGCGCGGTCGACGACGATGCCCTCGATCACGCCGAAGTCGCTGGGGCCCGGCACGCCGAGACCGAAGCCGATGGCCCGAGCGCCGTCTTCCACCTCGGCATCCTCGACCATCTCGATGGTCGCCTCGTCTGCCTTGTTGTAGACGCACGCGACCTTCGTGTTCGCGTACACCTTGGCCTTCGCGGCGCGGTACGCGTCGAACGAGCCGTGCCACTCGAGGTGGTCCTCGGCGATGTTGAGGCACACGCTCGCGAAGGGGTGCAGCTCGCCGGCCGGCCCGTTCTCGTTGATGCGGTGCAGCTGGTGGCTCGACAGCTCGATGACGAGCACGTCGAAGCCCTGCGGGTCGCGGACCGCGTCGAGCACGGGGACGCCGATGTTGCCTGCCGGCGCAGCGCGCAACCCGGCCGCTTTGAGGAAGGTCGCGGTCAGCTGCGTCGTCGTGGTCTTGCCGTTGGTGCCGGTGATCGTGATCCACTCTGCGGGCGTGCCGTCGGCGCGCACGACCTTGTCGCGCAGTCGCCAGGCGAGCTCGATGTCACCCCAGACGGGCAGGCCCGCATCCCCCTCGGCCCAGCGCAGGATCGGGTGCGACGGCGGAAATCCAGGGTTCGCGACGACGAGCTGCGGGTCGAACTCGAGCAGCCGCGCGGGCGGCGCATCGAGCGCCTCGTCGACCACGAGCTCCGCGCCGATCACCTCGAGCAGCCGCGCTCGCTCGGCGTCGGCCTGCTGCGTGACGACGAGCACCTCGCTGCCCAGCTCGACCAGCGTGTCCGCCACGGAGAAGCCGGTCTTGCCCAGGCCGAACACGGCGACGCGCACGCCCTTCCAGGCATCCGTATGCCACGAATTCAGCGCCTCGAAATCGACGCCGCCCGCGTGCCTGCCGGTCACACGCCCGCCTTGCTCAGCCACTCGAGGTAGAAGGTGCCGACGCCGGCCGCGACGAGAAGGCCCGCGATGATCCAGAAGCGCACGACGACCGTCACCTCCGCCCAGCCCTTCAGCTCGAAGTGGTGGTGAATCGGGCTCATGCGGAAGATGCGCTTGCCGTGCGTGACCTTGAAGTACGCGCGCTGGATGATCACCGACCCCGCCTCGATGACGAACAGGCCGCCGATCAGCACGAGCAGCAGCTCGGTGTGGGTGAGCACCGCGAGCGCGGTCAGCGCGCCGCCGAGGCCGAGCGAGCCGGTGTCGCCGAGGAAGATCTGGGCGGGGCTCGTGTTCCACCACAGGAAGCCGACCAGGGCGCCCGTGATCGCGGCGGCGACGACGCCGAGCGACAGCGGGTCGTTCGTCGTGTAGCACGCCCCGAGGTTCGCCTGGGGGGTCGAGGCGCTGAAGCAGGACTGGTTGAACTGCCAGAAGCCGATGAAGATGTACGAGCCGATCGCGAGGATCGAGGCGCCCGGCGCCAGCCCGTCGAGCCCGTCGGTGACGTTCACGCCGTTGGTGGTCGCGCTCGCGAGCAGGTTGATCCAGATCAGGTACAGGATGATCGCGATCGCCGGCACAGCCGTCGCGATGCGGCCGATGTCGAGCGCGGACACGTCGCGCACCGTCGAGATGCCGAGGGATGCCGGTGTGTAGCCCTCGCGGTTCGGGAACTGGATCGCGAGGATCGCGAACAGCGTCGCCACGACGACCTGCCCCGCGATCTTCGCCCAGCCGCCGAGGCCCAGGCTGCGCTGGTTGCGCACCTTGAGGAAGTCGTCGATGAAGCCGACGACGCCCATCCCGACGAGCATCAGCAGCACAAGCAGCGACGACGGTGTGACGCCGTCACCGCCGTACATGAGCGCCGCGACGAAGAACCCGAACAGCGTCGCGAGGATGATGACGATGCCGCCCATGGTCGCGGTGCCGCGCTTGGCGTGGTGCGACTGGGGGCCGTCGTCGCGGATGAACTGGCCGAGCTGCAGCCGGTGGAACAGCCGCACGAACAGCGGCGTGAGGAAGAGGGAGAAGGCCAGGGCGAGTCCGCCTGCGGTCAGAAGAGTCCTCACGCGAACGATTCTCCCAGCCGGTCGCCCAGGAAGCGCAACCCGGCCACCTTCGAGCTCTTCACGAGGATCGTGTCGTTCGGCTGCGCCAGTGCGCGCACGAGCTCGAACGCCTCGTCGACGGTGTCGACGTACTGCGACTCGTCGGAGAAGAACGTGCCCTCGCGCATCGCCGAGACATGTACCCGGCGGGCGCCGTCGCCCACCACCACCAGCCGGTCGATGCCGAGCACGACGACGTCGAGGCCGACCCTGTCGTGCTCCTCCCCCGCGAACTCGCCGAGCTCGGCCATCTCGCCGACGACGGCGATCGTGCGGCCGCCCGGGCGCTTCAGCTTCGCGAGCGTGCGCAGCGCGGCCGCCATCGAGTCGGGGCTCGCGTTGTACGCGTCGTTGATGACGGTGATGCCGTCGCGGCCCCCGAGGACCTCCATGCGCCAGCGCTCGGCGCGAGTCACCGCCTCGAGGCCGGCGACGATGTCGTCGATTCCGACGCCCAGGGCGTGCGCGGAGGCGGCGGCGGCCAGCGCGTTCATCACGTGGTGCTCGCCCAGCACCTTGAAGGCGACGGATGCCCGGGCGCCCGGCAGCACGAGCGTGAACCTGGTGCCGTCCGCGCTCAGCTCGATGTCGCGCGCCGTGACCTGGGCGCCCTGCGACAGACCGAACCAGAGCACCTCTCCTGCGGTCGTGTGCTCGGCCATGGCCGCGACGCGGCGGTCGTCGATGTTGAGCACAGCCACGCCGTCGGCCGGCAGGTGGGTGACCAGCGCGGCCTTCTCGCGCGCGACGCCCTCGATGCCGCCGTAGCCGCCGGCGTGCGCGAGGCCGACCTTGAGCTCGACGCCGAGGTCGGGCTTCGCGAGCCCCGCGAGCCACGTGATGGCGCCCGGTGCGTAGAGGCCCATCTCCGAGACGAGGAAGCGCGTCGCATCCGTCACCCGCAGCATCGTGAGCGGGGCGCCGACCTCGTTGTTGAACGACTCCTTCGGGGCGACCGTCTCGCCGATGCGCCCCAGGATGCTCGCGAGCAGGTTCTTGGTCGTCGTCTTGCCGTTCGAGCCGGTGATGCCCACGACCCGCAGGGCGCCCTTCGCGTGCACCCGCGCGACGACCTCGCCGGCCAGCTCGCCGAGTGCTGTGACGACCTCGGCGACCACGATCTGCGGCACGGATGCCAGCTCGGGAAGCTCATGCTCGACGACGAGCACTGCTGCACCGTTCTCGGCCGCAGCCGGCGCGAACAGGTGGCCGTCGGTCGCCTCCCCCGGCTTGGCGAAGAAGATGCCACCGGGCACCACTTCGCGAGAGTCGGTGTACGCCAGGCCGGTGACGGCCTGCGAGGCATCCGCCCCGCTGTCGCCGAGGTGAAGGGTCCCGGAGACCGCCGCGGCGATCTCGGTGAGGGTGAGTTCGATCATGCAGGTATCAGCCTTTTTCCGGGCTAGTTCGGGTAGTACGGCGGCAGCATTGTCGGCGCGCTGTCTGACGGGCTGACGCGGTACGTCTTCAGTACCTGGCTCATCACGGTATGGAACAGCGGTGCGGCCGCATCCGACATCCTATGGTTCGCCGGGAAGCCGATGTTCACGGAGACGAGGTACTGGGGGTCGTCGACGGGGGCCACGCCCATGACCGAGATGTAGAAGTCGCTCTGGTAGCCGCCGTGCCCGTCGGGCTCCTGCGCGGTTCCCGTCTTGGCCGCGATGCGGTAGCCGGGGGTCTTGAGCGCCGCCGAGTTCGAGCCCTGCTGCACGACGGACTCGAGCATGTCGAGCACCGTGGTCGAGGTCGACTGCTTGACCACCCGGGTCTGCGTCTTCTGCGGCACGTCGGTCAGCGTGCCGTCGGACTGCTTGCACCCCTTCACGAGTGACAGCGGCACCATCACGCCGCCGTTCGCGAGCGCCTGATAGGCCTGCAGCATCTGCGCCTGCGTAGCGGAGACGCCCTGGCCGAACGTCGTCGTGTACTTGGTCTGGTCGTCCCACTGGCTCGGCCTCGTCAGGATGCCGCTCGCCTGCGCAGGGAACGGGACGTCGGTCGGCGTGCCGATGCCGAACTTCTTGTAGTAGTCGTAGCGCGTCTGGTCCGACATGCCCGCGCTCAGCTTCGCGATGCCGACGTTCGACGAGTTCATCAGGATGCCGGTGAGGGTCATGTCCTCGGTGGGGTGGTACTCGGCGTCGCCGAAGCTCACACCGTGCGGCGCCGTGAACTTGTCCGGCGTCAGCACGTGTGAGGCGGGGGTCGCATAGCCGGTGTCGATCATGGCCGCGGCGGTGAGCGCCTTGAAGATCGACCCCGGCTCGTACTGGTTCGAGAACATCATCGCCGTGCTGCGGTAGGCGGCGGGGACCGAGTCGATGTTGTTCGGGTCGACGGACGGGAACTGCGCGGCCGCCTTGATCTCACCCGTCTTGATGTCGACGACGGTCGCCTGCCCGAACTGCGCACCGAGGCCGGGCACGGTCGTCGCGAGGTTCTGGTTCAGGAACCAGGTGAGGTCGGGGTCGAGCGTCGTCTCGAGCGTGCCGCCCTGCTTCGCCGCCTTCGTCACCTTGGTGCTGCCGGGCAGTGCCACACCGTCTCGGCTCGCCTGGTAGGTCTCTTCGCCGTTGTCGCCGACGAGACACTTCTGGTACTGCTGCTCGAGGCCCTCCGAGCCCAGCCCCGCCGAGTTCACATAGCCGACGATGTTGCCGCCGACCGCGCCGTCGGGGTAGGTGCGCGCAGGGTGGCTGACCGCGGTCAGCCACGGGATCTTGAGCGCCTCGATCTTGTCGAACGTCGGGACGTCGGCGTTGCTGATCAACGGCGCGTACTGCGACTTCGCGTTCGCGGTGAGCGCGTTCTGGAAGTCGGCGACGAACGTCGCGACCGGTGTGCCGGTGATCGTCGAGAGCTTGGCCAGCACGGGGTCCGCGGCGAGCTTGGCGAGGGCCTGGCCCTGGGGAAGCGCCTGCCCCTTGGCATCCGTGTACGCGCTGAGCGCATTGACGGGCGAGGCGATGAAGTCGTAGCGCAGCACGCTGCCCGCGAGCACCGTGCCGTCGTCGCCGACGATGTCGCCGCGCGCGCCGTACAGGGTGATCGCCGTTCCGCGCCGCTCCGCCGCCTGCGCGGTGAGCGCGCTCGCATGCACGACCTGGATGTCGAACAGCTTGTACACGAGGCTCGCGACGAGGGCGAGGACGATGAGGAGCGCGATGGAGGTGCGCCGACGTGTCGACTTCTTCGCCTTCACGTACGTCCCCCTCAGTGTGTGCTGGGCGCCGGCAGCGGCCCGCTCCACGCTACGGGGCCGTCCTGCTGGGGGTTGACATTCGCCGCCGGTGTGCCGCTGTCGGTTTCCTGGGAGCCGGGCTGCGCGACGGGTGCGGATGCCTGGTCGGTCGCGACCTGCGAGGGCTTCGGCCCCGTGGTGGCCGTCACCAGCGGCACGCCCGCGATGAGCGAGTTCGGCACCAGGGGGTCGCCGGCCGCGGTCGGCTGGCCACCCGCGGCGGTCGGCGAGCCGACCACTGTGCCGTTCGACAGGCGCAGGTAGACGGGCGAGCCGTTGGCGACCATTCCGAGCGCGTCGGCGTTCGCCGCGAGGTTCTGCGGGCTCGCCAGCTTGTCGACCGCCTCCGACGACGCCTGGCTGTCCCGCCCGAGCTGCTTCTGCTGCTGCTGGAGGGAGTTCAACTGGTACGCGCCGTTCGAGACGCCGATGCTCAACGCGAGCTGGGCGACCACGATCAGGACGAGCGCGCCGACGGCGATGGCCGCGTACAGCAGCTTGGGCCGCTGCCTGCGCCCGACGGGCGCGTCGACGGGCGCGAGCAGCCCCTGCCTGCGCTCCTCGCGGCTCGGCAGCGGCAGCTGGGACACCCAGGGGTGCTCCTCGAGGACTGCTGTGTTCCCACGTGCGCTCATGACGCCCCCCTCACGTTCTCTCTGACTCTCTCGACGGCGCGCAGCCGTACCGGCGCGCTGCGCGGGTTCCGTTCCTTCTCGTCGTCGCCGGCGAGCTCTGCACCGCGGGTCAGCAGTCTGAGCTCCGGTCGGTGCTCAGGCAGCTCCACCGGCAGTCCCACAGGCGCGGTCGATCGTGACCGCGCCTGGAAGACGCGCTTGACGATGCGGTCCTCGAGCGACTGGTACGACATCACGACGAGTCGCCCACCGACGTTCAGGGCGTCGACCGCGCGCGGGATCGCCCGCTCGAGCACCGCGAGCTCCTGGTTGACCTCGATGCGCAGCGCCTGGAAGACGCGTTTGGCCGGGTGCCCCTGCTTGCTGATCGCGGCAGGCGTCGCGGCCTGCAGCACGTCGACCAGCTGCATGGTGCGGGTGATCGGATGCTGCGCCCTCGCCTTCACGATGAACGACGCGTACCGCTGTGCGAGCTTCTCCTCGCCGTAGTCGCGGAAGATGCGCCGCAGCTCGGCCTCCGGGTACTCGGCGACGATGCGCTCCGCGGTGAGCTCCGCCGTCGTGTCCATCCGCATGTCGAGAGGCGCGTCCTTGGAGTACGAGAAGCCTCGCTCTGGCAGGTCGAGCTGCATCGAGCTGACGCCGAGGTCGTAGAGCGCCCCGTCGATCGCGTCGTAGCCGAGCTCGGCGATCGCGGAGTCGATGCCGTCGTAGGTCGTGTGCACGGGCCGGAAGCGCTCGCCGAAACGCGCGAGCCGCTCCCCCGCGAGCCGCAGCGCCTCAGGGTCGCGGTCGAGGCCGATGAGCGTCAGCTCGGGGAATCGCTCGAGCATCGCCTCGGAGTGGCCGCCGAGGCCGAGCGTGCCGTCGACGAGGACGGCGCCCGGCCGGCCGATCGCGGGGGCGAGCAGCTCGAGGCAGCGCTCGAGCATGACGGGGATGTGCAGCTGGGAGGCATCCATCGTGCGAATCGGCCCTGGCCGCCTGCCGTGATCCCCATCCATCCTGACGTGCCCGCGGGGAAGTCGGTCACGGCAGAGGATGGCTGGGAGTCGCAGCCTGCGGACTAGAAGAGGCCGGGGATCACCTCCTCCGCGGTGTCGGCGAACGCGCTCTCCTGGGCGGCGAGGTACGCCTCCCAGGCCTGCGCGTCCCAGATCTCGGCGCGGCTGCCCGCGCCGATGACGGCGAGGTCCTTGGTGAGGCCCGCGTAGGCGCGCAGCGCCGGGGGGATCGAGATGCGGTTCTGGGCATCGGGCGCCTCGTCGCTCGCGCCCGAGAGGAAGACGCGCAGGTAGTCGCGCGCCTGCTTGCTGGTGACGGGCGCCTGGCGGATCTTCTCGTGCATCGCGGCGAACTCGTCCCGGCTGAAGACGTAGATGCAGCGCTCCTGGCCACGGGTCAGGACGACGCCGCCCGCGAGCTCTCCACGGAACTTGGCCGGAAGGATGACGCGCCCCTTGTCGTCGAGCTTCGGGGTGTAGGTGCCGAGGAACATGCGCAGCGCCTCCCTTCCCCGAGATCCAATGGGCCCCACGTTACTCCACAACCATCCACGCGCAAGGATTTGAGGCGTGTTTTGGGGGTCATTTCTCGAGCGGAAAGCGCGGAATCACGCGGGACAGAGCCAGTGGAGGGTGGTGGAGGGCTCGTGCGGCGTCCGCCCCTCGATCGGGCACAAAAAAGGGCCGACCCGAGCGGGTCGACCCTTGAGGTGGTGCGAAGTGGGGGCGGGGTCAGCGGTCGCCGTCCTGGCGCTTGTCCCACCGCTCGCCCATGCGGTCCATGAAGTCGGAGTTCTTCTGACGCCCGCGGCCGCCGGGCTGCGCGGCGCCGCCCTCTGCGTCGAACAGCGCATCGTGACCACGGCGACGACCGGGGGTGATGGCGAGCAGCACGCCGGCGAACATGAAGAGGAAGCCGAGGATGCCGACGACGGGCAGCCGGATCGCGACGCCGAGGATCAGGGCGGCGACGCCGACGACGGCGACGAGCACGCCGAGCACGATGGCGCGGTATGCGGGCTTGCGCCGGGGCGTCTGACTGATGTTCGCCACGAAGTCCGCGTCGTTCTGGTAGAGGTTGCGCTCCATCTCGTCGAGAAGGCGCTGCTCGTGCTCCGAAAGCGGCATCCCGATCCCCTCTTCTTCAGCTTCGTCAGCTTCGTTGCGTCGTGCTGTGACGCCTCAGTGTAATCGCGGCCCGACCGGCCTGCTAGCCCGTTACGCCGCCATTAGTCTGGCTTGTGTGGCGGACAACGTGAGACTCGTCGATCTGGTGCAATCCCGTCTCGACGGATTCCTCGATGACCGCTCATCCATTGTCACGAGCGTGGGCGACGATGTGACCGCTCTGCTCGACGACTCGCGGCGATTTCTCAGCGGTGGCAAGCGATTCCGGGCCCAGTTCTGCCATTGGGGGTGGCGGGCCGTCGCCGGCGCCCGCGAGACGCCCGTGACGCAGCGCGAGCTCGACGCCGTGATCGGCGCCGCGAGCGCACTCGAGCTGTTCCATGCCGCCGCCCTCGTGCACGACGACGTCATCGACAGCTCGGACACCAGGCGGGGCGAGCCGAGCGCACATCGCAGGTTCGCGGAGCGTCATGGGGCGCGCCGGTGGGCGGGCGACGCAGGCGCCTTCGGCACCTCCTCCGCGATCCTGCTCGGCGATCTGCTGCTCGGGTGGAGCGACGAGCTTCTCGACGACGCGCTGTTCGGCTTGGGCGATGCGGATCGCGCGCGCGCCGCGCGGCACCTGTTCAACACCATGCGAACGGATGTCACGGCCGGGCAGTACCTCGACGTGCTCGAAGAGAACGCATGGGTCGAGCGCGACGAGCAGCAGCTGCTCGAGGCCGCGCGCCGCGTCGTCGTCTTCAAATCGGCGAAGTACAGCATCGAGGCGCCGCTGCAGATCGGCGCGGCGATCGCTGGGGCGAGCGAAGCCCAGCTCGCGACACTCAGCGAATTCGGGCTTCCGCTCGGCATCGCCTTCCAGCTGCGCGACGATCTGCTCGGGGTGTTCGGCGACGCGGCCGTCACCGGGAAGCCGAGCGGCGACGATCTGCGCGAGGGCAAGCGCACCGTGCTGGTCGCGCTCACCCGCAGCCGCGTCAGCCCGTCGGTGCGGCGGGTCTTCGACGACCTGCTCGGCGACCCTCAGCTCACGACCGAGCAGGTGCTGATGCTGCAAGGCGCCATGCGCGACTCCGGCGCCGTCGACGAGATCGAGGCGATCATCGAACGCGAGGTGCGCAGCGCGAACGCGGCTCTCGACGAAGCATCCCTCGCCCCAGAGGCGATCGCCGCACTGCGGCGACTGACCGCGCGCGTGACCGACCGCGAGGCGTGACGCTTTCGCGCCGATTTCCTGCCGGCGCCTGTTCCGATCGGGCGCAAACGGGTCGATCGGGCGCATCTCATCGGCGTTCTCGTGTGCCCGATCGACCCAACTGCGCCCGACCGGCCGGGCATCGACCGGCCGACTCGTCGCGGCCCGCGACGAAGGTCGGCTCAGCCCAAGGCCTGAGCCACGCGGCGCACCTCGGTCTTGCGGCCGCTGCGCAGCGCGTCGATCGGTGCGGCACCGAGCGCCTCGTCCTCCGACAGCAGCCAGTCGATGGCCTCGTCGTCGGTGAAGCCGGCATCGCCGAGCACCATCAGGGTGCCGCGCAGCTCGCTGAGCGGCTGGCCCCCCGAGATGAAGTCGGCCGGCACCGACAGCACGCCATCGCGGCGCCGACCGAGCAGCTGCCGGTCTTCGATCAGTCTGCGGACACGGGAGGGCGAGACGCCCAGAATCTCGACGAGCTCGGGCATGGTCAGCCAGGTGCGCTCAGGCGACGGAGAAGCCATGGAGGAAATCGTGCCAGAAGATTCGCGGCTGGCGCCCTGCTTTCTGACATCCGTTTCTGACGTGTCACGCCGGGCGCGGAATATATCGCTACCTAAACTCGTGGGGTGACCAACACGAGCCAGACCGACCCCCTGCTCGGCCGTCTCATCGACGGCCGATACCAGGTGCGCTCGCGCATTGCGCGCGGCGGTATGGCCACCGTGTACCTCGCGACCGATCTGCGCCTCGAACGGCGTGTCGCACTGAAGGTGATGCACAGCCACCTCGCCGACGACACGAATTTCCGGAGCCGCTTCGTTCAGGAAGCGCGGTCGACCGCCCGCCTCGCGCACCCCAACGTCGTGAACGTCTTCGACCAGGGCCAGGACGACGACATGGCCTACCTGGTCATGGAGTACCTGCCGGGCATCACGCTGCGCGACCTGCTGCGCGACTACGGCAAGCTCACGCCGGAGCAGACGATCGACATCATGGAGAACGTGCTGGCCGGTCTCGCCGCCGCGCACCGCGCCGGCATCGTGCACCGCGACCTGAAACCCGAGAACGTGCTGCTGGCCGACGACGGCCGCATCAAGCTCGGCGACTTCGGCCTCGCTCGGGCAGCCGCGAACGCGACGGGCACCGGTCAGGCGCTGCTCGGCACGATCGCCTACCTCTCCCCCGAGCTCGTCACCCGCGGCATCGCCGACACGCGCAGCGACATCTACGCCATCGGCATCATGATCTACGAGATGCTCACCGGCGAGCAGCCGTTCCAGGGCGAGCAGCCGATGCAGATCGCCTATCAGCACGCCAACGACTCCGTGCCGCGGCCGAGTCTCAAGAATCCGCTCGTCCCGCCGCAGCTCGACGACCTCGTGCTGTGGGCGACCAGCAAGGACCCCGAGCAGCGGCCGGCCGATGCGCGCGCACTGCTCGACAAGCTGTACGAGGTCGAGCACGCGATCCACGCTGCGCCGGCCGAGCCCGGGCTCGACGCGACGCGCGTGATCCCGCCGACCGCGAACGACACGCTGGCGACGACCGTGCTCGCGCCCGCCGCGGCGCCGCTCGTGCCCGCGCCGCAGTTCGCCGGGCCTGCCGCGCAGGTGCGCAGCGAGGCGACCGCGACGGACGCCGTGAGCAAGCTCGCCGCCGTCGGCCGTCACCGCCGCGGCCGCGGCTGGTGGCTGCTCGCCGCCCTGCTCGTGGTCGCCGGCGCCGCCGGCGGGACCGGCTGGTACTTCGGCGCCGGCCCTGGAGCGCTCGTCGCCGTCCCCGCGCTCGTCGAGAAGACGGCGGATGCCGCAACCGCGGCGCTCAAGAACGTGGAGCTCGTGGGGAAGCAGAACCCCGTCTACAGCTGCGCCGTGCCGGAGGGGCACGTCGCCCGCGTGCGGCCGGAACCGGGTCGGCTGCTTCACAAGGGCAGCACGGTGACGATCGACGTCTCGCGCGGCCATGAGCCCAATCAGATCCCGAAGCTCGGCGGCCTGCCTGCCGCCGACGCGAAGCGGGCGATCACCGATGCGAAGTCGCTCGTCGGCACCCAGGTCGACCAGCAGTTCAGCTCGAGCGTCGCGAACGGCGCGGTGATCGCGGCCACCAAGGCCTCCGACAACACCGACATCACCGGCGGCGGCCCGTACACCCAGTGCGACACGGTCAACCTGGTGATCTCGGTCGGCCCCGTCCCCGACGTCGTCGGGCAGCCGCTCGCCGACGCGCAGGCCGCGATCAAGAAGGCCGGCCTCGCCTACGGGCAGGGCCAGTCGAAGTACGACGACACGGTGCCGAAGGGCGCGGTCATCTCGCAGGAGCCGGCGAACTCCGGCCCCGTGCACCTCGGCGACACGATCCTGCTCGACGTGTCGCAGGGCCCCCAGCTCTACCCGGTTCCCGACGTCACCGGCATGACACCGGACGACGCGAAGCAGACGCTCACGAAGGCGGGCTTCACGGTGACGGTGCCGAACACCTTCTCGGGTCTGCCCATCGGCGTCTTCGCGAACGGCATGATCGTCGTCAGCAAGGAAGACCCACCCGCGAGCGACGACCCGTCGCAGAAGAAGGGCACCAACATCACTCTGACGTTGGGCCTCAAGGGCTGACGCACCCCTAGTTCTTGCGCAGCTCTTCCGCGACGAGGAAGGCGAGCTCGAGCGACTGCATGTGGTTGAGGCGCGGGTCGCACAGGGACTCGTAGCGCGTGGCCAGCGTCTCCTCGTCGATCATCTCGCTGCCGCCGAGGCACTCGGTGACGTCGTCACCGGTGAGCTCGACGTGGATGCCGCCCGGGTGCGTGCCCACCGCGCGGTGCGCCTCGAAGAAGCCCTTCACCTCGTCGACGACGTCGTCGAAGCGGCGGGTCTTGTAGCCCGTGGGTGTCGTGATGCCGTTGCCGTGCATCGGGTCCGTGACCCACAGCGGCGTCGAGCCCTCGGCCTTGACGGCCTCGAGCAGCGGCGGCAGCGCCTCGCGGATGCGGCCGGCACCCATGCGCGTGATGAAGGTGAGGCGGCCGGGCGTGCGCTCGGGATCGAGCCTGTCGATGAGCCGGAAGACGTCGTCGGGGGTGGTGCTCGGCCCGAGCTTCACGCCGAGAGGGTTGCGCACGCGGGACAGGAAGTCGACGTGCGCGCCGTCGATGTCGCGGGTGCGCTCGCCGACCCAGAGCAGGTGCGCGGACACGTCGTAGGCGTCACCCGTGCGCGAGTCGATGCGCGTGAGCGGCCGCTCGTAGTCCATCAGCAGCGCCTCATGGCTCGCGTAGAACTCGACGGCCTTGATCTCGTCGAAGTTCGCGCCGCAGGCCTCCATGAAGCGCACCGCGCGGTCGATCTCGCGGGCCATGCCCTCGTAGCGCACGTTCGCGGGGTTCTCGGCGAAGCCCTTGTTCCAGCTGTGCACCTCGCGCAAGTCGGCGAAGCCGCCCTGCGTGAACGCGCGGATCAGGTTCAGCGTCGAGGCCGCCGTGTGGTACCCCTTCACGAGCCGCGACGGGTCGGCGTTCCGCGACTCCGGTGTGAAGTCGTAGCCGTTGACGATGTCGCCGCGGTATGCAGGCAGCGTCACCCCGCCGCGCGTCTCGGTGTCGCTCGAGCGCGGCTTCGCGAACTGGCCGGCCATGCGCCCGACCTTGATGACGGGCATCGATGCGCCGTAGGTCAGCACGACGGCCATCTGCAGCACGGTCTTGACCCGATTGCGGATGCGGTCGGCGGTCGCGTCGGCGAAGGTCTCCGCGCAGTCGCCGCCCTGCAGCAGGAATCCATGCCCCGACGCCGCGGCGGCCAGTCGCTCGCGGAGCTGGTCGACCTCGCCCGCGAACACGAGGGGCGGGAGGGTGGCGAGCTCCGCGCTCGCGGCGGCCACCGCCTGGGCATCCGGCCAATTCGGCTGCTGCTTGATCGGCAGCGTGCGCCAGTGGTCGAGGCCCGCAAGAACGAGCGGGTCGGTCAGGGCTGCGGGGGTCTCGACCAGGGAAGTCATAGCCCCGCTATTCTATCGGGCGGCTGTCAGCGGTTCAGGCTGGGGATCGTCGCCTTCACCGAGCTGGCGTACACGTCGGCGTACTCCTGCCCGGAGATACGCCACAGCTCGTACTGGATCTCGTCCGTCACGGCCCGTAGCACGTAGCGGTCGCCCTCCAGCCCCGTGAAGCGCGAGAAGTCGAGCGGTTCGCCGACGACGATGCCGACACGGCGGATGCGCGGCAGCTTGACGCCGGCCGGCATCAGCTCCTGCGTCCCGATCATCGCGACCGGGATGACGGGCACGCGCGCCTCGAGCAGCATGCGCGCGATGCCGGTGCGGCCGCGGTACATGCGGTGGTCGGGGCTACGGGTGCCCTCAGGGTAGATGCCGAGCAGCGCCCCCTCCGCGAGCACGCGCAGGCCCGTGTTGAGCGAGTCCTCCGACGCCTTGCCGCCCGAGCGGTCGATCGGGATCTGGCCGGTGCCGAGGAAGAACATCTTCGACAGCCAGCCCATCAGCCCACGGCCGGTGAAGTACTCGCTCTTCGCGAGGAAGGTGACGTGCCGGTCGAGCATCAACGGCAGGAAGATCGAGTCGAAGAACGACACATGGTTGCTCGCGAGGATGGCCGCGCCCTCTTTCGGCACGTTCTCGACGCCGACGACCCACGGCCGGAACACCGCCTTGAGCAGCGGCCCGAGAAGCACGTACTTGAGGAACCAGAAGAAGGCGTTCACGGATGCCTCAGCTGAGGATCACCGGCTGATGGCGTGCTGCCGTGCCACGTCGGCGGCGCCGACCACGCCCGCGTCGTTGACGAGCTCGGCGATGCGGAACTCGGGCTCGGGGTGGTAGCCGCGCGCGGGCAGGGTCTGGAGGAACGCCTGGCGAATCGGGGCGAGCAGCTTCTCGCCGGCCGAGGCGACGCCGCCGCCGATGACGAACACCTGCGGGTCGAGGATCGCGGCGAAGCTCGCACACGCCTGGCCGAGCCAGTCGCCGAGCTGGCGCACGGCCTGCAGAGCGCCCGGGTCGTCGTCGTCGATCAGCGCTCCGATGTCTGCGCCGTGCAGGTAGTTGCCGTTCTTCGCCCGGACCTCGGCGAGCTTCTGACCGATGCCGCCCGCGTCGGCGAGCGTGTTCGCGTAGCGCTGCAGCGCCCGTCCTGAGCCGTACTGCTCGATGCATCCGTTCGCTCCGCAGCCGCACGGCAGGCCGTTCGGGACGATCCGCATGTGACCGAGCTCGCCGCCCGCGCCGAAGCCGCCGCGGAACAGCCGGTCATTCGCGACGATCGCGCCGCCGACCCCGGTGCCGATGGTGAGCATGACCATGTCGGTGCTGAGCCGCCCCGCGCCGAAGCGGAACTCGGCCCAGCCGGCCGCGTTGGCGTCGTTCTCGATGATGACGGGCACGCCGACCTTCGGTTCGAGTGCGTGGCGCAACTGCTCGTGCCGCCACGGCACGTTCGGCGTGTAGTACACGATCGACCCGGTGGCGTCGATGAAGCCGGGGGCGGCGACTCCCGCAGCGATCGCGTCGGTGCCGTCGGCGAGCTCGTTGATCATGTCGACGACGACCTGCTTCAGCGACTCCGAGTCACCGGCCGGCGTCGGTTTGCGGTCCTGCCGAACTATCGTGCCGTTCTCGTCGACGAGAGCCCCTGCCACTTTGGTTCCACCGATGTCGATGCCGATCGCATGCACGCGGTCTCGCCTTTCTTAGGTGATTGGGTGTCCGTTGTACTGAGGACAGAAGCCTCCCGGGGACACTGTCTAGAGTGTATGCAGTCAGCACGCCGCATGTCATTGACGCGGCGCCCCGGTACCGAAGGAGCTACCGTGCTCGAATCCGTGATTCCTGCCATCGTCCCGGCCGACCCGTCGGCGAACACCACCGATCTGCTCGTGGAGCGGGCCGCACTCACCCCTGACAAGGTGCTGTTCGCCGTTCCAGAGGGCGACGAGTGGCGCGACATCACGGCCGCGGAGTTCATCGGCCAGGTGCGCGCGCTCGCCAAGGGCTTCGTCGCCGCAGGCGTCCAGCCGGGCGACAAGATCGGCATCATGAGCCGCACCCGCTACGAGTGGGTGCTCATCGACTTCGCCATGTGGTTCGCGGGCGGCGTGCTCGTCCCCGTCTACGAGACGAGCTCGCCCAGCCAGCTCGCGTGGAACCTCGCCGACTCCGGCGCCACCGGCGTGATCCTCGAAGACGCCAAGCACTACGCCGCCTTCGACGAGGTCGCCCCGGAGCTGCCCGCGGTGCAGAAGGTCTGGCACATCGACCTGGGCGACCTCGACAAGCTCGTCGCCGCGGGCGTCGACGTGCCTGACGACGAGATCGAGCGCCGCCGCAAGATCGCGAACGGCGATGACATCGCGACGCTGATCTACTCATCGGGCACCATGGGCAAGCCCAAGGGCGTCGTGCTCACGCACGCCAACTTCGTCGAGCTGTCGCGCAACGCTGCGCAGTCCCTGGGCGGGGTGCTCGAAGACCGGGCATCCACCGTTCTCTTCATCACCATCGCGCATGTGTTCGCGCGCTTCATCTCGGTCGTGTCCGTCCACGCGGGCGTGCGTGTCGGTCACCAGGCCGACACGACGAAGCTGATGGACTCGCTGCAGTCCTTCCGCCCCACGTTCCTGCTGATGGTGCCGCGCGTGTTCGAGAAGGTCTACAACACGGCTGAGCAGATCGCCGAGTCCGGCGGCAAGGGCAAGATCTTCCGCGCAGCCGCCGACACCGCCGTCGCGTACTCCGAGGCGCGCGCCGCGGGCAAGGTGCCCTTCGGTCTGGGCCTCAAGTTCAAGCTGTTCGACCGGCTCGTGTTCTCGACGCTGCGCGCGAAGATGGGCGGACGCGTCGAGTACGCCGTCTCCGGCTCCGCACCGCTCTCCACCCGCCTCGGGCACTTCTTCTCGGCGCTCGGCATCGAGATCCTCGAGGGCTACGGCCTCACGGAGACCACAGCGCCCGTCTCGGTGAACCTCCCTGGCGCGTTCAAGATCGGCACGGTCGGCCCGGCGCTGCCCGGCAACGCGATCCGCATCGCAGCCGACGGCGAGATCGAGATCAAGGGCATCTGCGTCTTCCAGGAGTACTGGCACAACCCGTCGCTCACCGCCGACTCGTTCGACGACGGCTGGTTCAAGACCGGCGACCTCGGTGCACTCGACGCCGATGGCTACCTGAGCATCACCGGTCGCAAGAAGGAGATCATCGTGACGGCCGGCGGCAAGAACGTCGCCCCCGCCGTGCTCGAAGACGGCGCCCGCTCGAACCCGCTGATCGACCAGATCGTGGTCGTCGGCGAGCAGCGCCCGTTCATCGGCGCGCTCGTCACGCTCGACCTCGAGATGCTGCCGGTCTGGCTCAAGAACAACGGCCAGGACGAGCACATGTCGCTGGAGGACGCCGTGCAGAACGACGCGGTGCTCGCCGAGGTGCAGAAGGCGGTCGACCACGCCAACCAGGCGGTGTCGCGGGCCGAGTCGATCAGGAAGTTCTCGATCCTGCCGACGACCTGGACGGAGGCGACCGGCCACCTGACGCCGAAGCTGTCGATCAAGCGCAACGTGATCGTGAAGGACTTTGCCGCCGAGATCGACGCCCTCTACTCGGGTGTGCCGACCCAGGCGATGAGCCTGCAGGGCTGAGTCAGAACCAGTCTGATTCCCTGACCTGCTTCATCGCCTCACGCCGGGTCTCCTTCTCGAGGCGGTCGAGGTACAGGAATCCGTTCAGGTGATCGGTCTCGTGCTGCAGCGCCTGCGCGAGCACCCCGTCGCCCTCGACCTCGACCTCGTTGCCGTCGACGTCGTAGCCGACCGCCCGCGCCCACGGGTGGCGGGCGGTCTCGAACCACAGCCCTGGCACGCTCAGGCAGCCCTCGCCGACGAGCTCCTTCTCGCCGCGCACCTCGACGACCTCCGGGTTGATCAGGTAGCCGATCTGCCCGTCGACGTTGTAGCTGAACACCCGCAGCGTCGCCCCGATCTGGTTGGCCGCCACGCCCGCGCGGCCGGGCAGCTGCACCGAGTCGACGAGATCCGCCACGAGTGACCTCACGCCTTCGTCGAACTCGACGACGGGGTCGCAGACGGTCTTCAGCACGGGGTCGCCGAACAGGCGGATGGGGCGAACGGTCACGCTGTTCAGCCTAACGAGGCACGCTGCGCGTCGGCCGCCACGGCGGCGTCGCTCCAGAGCCCGAGAGACGGGCGGATGCTTCGGGTGTCAGTAGTCCTGAGGGTCGGGCAATCCCTCGACGACGAGCGCGGCGAGGGTGCGGGCCGCCTCCCGCGTCAGCGGCTTGAGCTGGTGGTACGGCACGACGGAGCCCGCAGCGAGCAGCGGGTCGTAGGGAATCCGCACCAGCGCGCGCACCCGCGAGCGGAAGTGCGCCTCGATCTCGTCGAGCATGACCATGCTCGTTCCCTGCGTCGCGGTGTTGATGGCGACGACCGCGTTCTGCACGAGCGCGCCGTAGCCGTTCGCGTCGAGCCAGGTCAGCGTCTCGGAGGCGAGCTTCGCCTCGTCGACGCTGCCGCCGGAGACGATCACGATCGCGTCGGCGCGGCGCAGGGTCGCCCGCATCACCGAGTGCACGATGCCGGTGCCGCAGTCGGTGAGCACGAACGAGTAATAGCGGCTCGCGAGGTCGGCGACGACGTTGTAGTCGTTCTCGTCGAACGCCTCAGAGAGGTTCGGGTCGGTGTCTGAGGCGAGCACGTCGAGGCGGGTCTCGTCGTGGCTGACGAACTGCGCGAAGTCGGTGTAGCTGCTGACCGAGGTGGCCCGGTGCACGACATCGCGCACGGTCGCACTCGAGTGCCGCGGCACGCGCTCGCTCAGGGTGCCGCGGTCCGGGTTCGCGTCGACCGCGACGATGCGGTCGTCGCGCACATCGGACAGCGCCATGCCGAGCAGCGCCGTGATCGTCGTCTTGCCGACGCCGCCCTTGCGGGTGAGGACGGGGACGAAGCGCGCTCCCCCGCTGAGCTCGCGGCGGATGCGGTGGTCGAGCTCCTTGCGGTGGCGCTCGAGCTTGGAGTCGCCGAGGTTCACGCCGGTGAACGTCACACCGTAGACGAAGCGGTTCCACGCGCCGGTGGGGCGGGCCTTCGGGCGGCGGCGCACGTCGAGGATCCGGTCGGCCGTGAGCATCGCCGCCGACTCGGGCAGCTCGCTCGGCTCTCCGCGCAGGCGATCGCGGCGGGACGCCGCGTACCCCGCGTCCGCACGCGGCACCGGGCCGGTCTGAGGCGTGACGAGGGTCATCGAGCGGATGCTGGGAGCCGACGGCAGCTTGCCCGGGTCGATCGGCCGCTCGGGGATGGCGACCGCCACCTCGTCGTCTGGGGTCTCGTGCGCCTTCTGCGGCGGCAGTTCGACGCTCACGGTCACCGTCTCGGGCTCGCTGGCGACGGCGCTGCCGGCCTTGGCGGTCGTGTCTGCCATTTGTGCAGACTACGGCCGGATGCCCCAGACCGCCACGGCCCCCGTTGGAGGGGTCAGAGCGGCTTGATGACGACGAGCAGATCGCCTGCGTCGACCTGCTGGGGCGATGGAACGGCGAGTCGTTCGACGACGCCGCTCGCGGCCGCGGTGATCGCGGCTTCCATCTTCATCGCCTCGATGGAGGCGACGGCTTGGCCGGCGGCGACGGCTTCCCCTTCGGCGACGCGCAGGGTGACCACGCCGGAGAACGGCGCGGCGACGTGGCCGGCGTTGTCCGGGTTCGCCTTCTCGAGGGCTTTGGCGGCGACTTCGACGTGCCGGTCGCGGACGAACACGGGCCGCAGGGACCCGTTGAGCTTTGCGAGCACGGTGCGCATGCCGCGGGCATCCGCCTCGCCGATCGCCTCGAGGCCCACATAGAGCACGATGCCGGGTGCGACGTCGACGCGGTGCTCGGTGCCGGCCTGGAGCCCGTACAGGTAGTCGGCGGTGTCGACGACGGAGAGGTCGCCGAACAGCTCGCGGGTCTCTTCGAACTTCCGCGTCGGCGCGGGGAACAGCAGCCGGTTGAGGGTGACCTGGCGCGCCCGGCCGGACTCTGAGAGGGCGGCGGCGTCGCCCTCGGAGATCGGGGTGACGCCCACGTTCACGCTCCGGCCGGCGAGGACCTTGGAGCGGAAGGGCTCCGGCCATCCGCCGGGCAGGTCGCCGAGCTCGCCGGCCATGAAGGAGACGACGGAGTCGGGGATGTCGTAGTTCTGCGGGTTCTGCTCGAAGTCGTCCGGGTCGGCGTGCGCGGCGGCCAGCTGCAGGGCGAGGTCGCCGACGACCTTCGACGACGGGGTGACCTTCGGGATGCGGCCGAGGATGCGGTTCGCGGCGGCGTACATGTCCTCGATGAGCTCGAAGTCGCCTCCGAGGCCGAGCGAGATCGCCTGCTGGCGCAGATTGGAGAGCTGCCCGCCGGGGATCTCGTGCCGGTACACGCGCCCGGTCGGGGCCGGCAGTCCGGACTCGAACGGCGCGTACAGGCCGCGCACCGCCGCCCAGTACGGCTCCAAAGCGGCGACGTTCTCGAAGTCGAGCTCGGTCTCCCGCTCCGTGTTGGCGAGCGCGGCGACGAGCGCTGAAGCGGACGGCTGGCTGGTGGTGCCGGACATGGGGGCGGATGCCACGTCCACGACGTCCGCGCCGGCACGGGCTGCGGCGAGCAAGGTGGCGAGCTGGCCGCCGGCGGTGTCGTGGGTGTGCACGTGCACGGGCAGCTCGAACTCGGCCCGCAGCGCGGCGACGAGCTTCTCGGCGGCCGCCGGGCGCAGCAGGCCTGCCATGTCTTTGATGGCGAGCATATGGATGCCGGTGCCGACGAGTCTCTCGGCGAGCCCCAGGTAGTAGTCGAGGGTGTAGAAGTCCTCGCGCGGCGAGTTCAGGTCACCGGTGTAGCAGAGCACGCCTTCCGCGATCGCGGTGTTCTGCGCGAGGACGGCCTCGATGGCGGGCCGCATCTGCTCGACGTCGTTGAGCGCGTCGAAGATGCGGAAGACGTCGACTCCTGTTCCGACCGACTCGGCGATGAAGGCATCCGTCACCTGCGCCGGGTACGGGGTGTAGCCGACCGTGTTGCGGCCCCGCAGCAGCATCTGGATCGCGACGTTCGGCAGCGCGGTGCGCAGCGCCGCCAACCGCTCCCAGGGGTCCTCGCCCAGGAACCTGAGCGCGACGTCGTAGGTGGCGCCGCCCCACGCCTCCACCGAGAACAGCCCGGGGGTCAGCCGGGCGACGTACGGCGCGACCGCGAGCAGGTCCTTGGTGCGCACCCGGGTGGCCAGCAGGCTCTGGTGGGCGTCGCGGAACGTCGTGTCGGTCACCGCGAGAGCCGTCTGCGCGCGCACCGCCTTCGCGAACGCGGCAGGCCCCAGCTCCAGCAGCCGCTGCCGGGTGCCCTCCGGCGCCTCGCGCCCGAGGTCGAGGCTGTGCCCGCCGAGATCGCGCAGCTTCACGGACGGGTCGGCCACCCCTGCCGGCCGGTCGCCGTGCGGCTTGTTCACCGTGACGTCCGCCAGCCAGTTGAGGATCTTCGTGCCTCGGTCCTGCGACGGGCGCGCCCGCACGAGATCGGGCCGGCCTGCGATGAAATCCGTCGCGATCTCCCCCGCCACGAACTCGGGCTCCTCCAGCAGGGCCTGCAGGAAGGGGATGTTCGTCGAGACCCCGCGGATGCGGAACTCGGCCAGCGCCCGCCGGGCGCGGCTCACCGCCGCCTCGAAAGTGCGACCGCGACAGGTGAGCTTCACCAGCATCGAGTCGAAGTGCGGGCTCACCTCGGACCCTGTGCCCATCGACCCGCCATCCAGGCGGATCCCGCCGCCGCCCGGCGACCGGTACGTCGTGATCGTGCCCGTGTCGGGCCGGAACCCGGCGGCCGGGTCCTCCGTCGTGATGCGCGTCTGCAGGGCGAAGCCGTTCACCCGCACGCTGTCCTGCGACAAGCCGATCTGCGCCAGCGTCTCCCCCGCAGCGATGCGCATCTGGGTCTGGACGATGTCCACATCAGTGACCTCCTCGGTCACCGTGTGCTCGACCTGCACGCGCGGGTTCATCTCGATGAACACGTGCTCGTTCCGCCGCTCGCCGGCCGCCTCGACCAGGAACTCGACAGTGCCGGCGTTCACGTAGCCGATCGACTTCGCGAACGCCACCGCGTCGCGCAGCAGCGCCTGCCGCACCCCCTCATCCAGCCGAGGGGCCGGCGCGATCTCGACCACCTTCTGATGACGGCGCTGCACCGAGCAGTCCCGCTCGAACAGGTGGATCGTCTGCCCTGACGCGTCCGCGATGATCTGCACCTCGATGTGCCGCGGCTTCAGCACCGCCTGCTCCAAGAACATCGTCGGATCGCCGAAGGCGCTGTCCGCCTCCCTCATCGCCTCCGCAAGCGCCGGCCGCAGCTCCGCCTTCGTGTCCACCCGGCGCATGCCGCGGCCGCCGCCGCCCGCAACCGCCTTCGCGAAGATCGGGAAGCCGATGGCGTCCGCCCCCGCCAGCAGCTCATCGATGTCCCGCGACGGCGGAGTGGAGCGCAGCACGGGCACGCCCGCCGCGATCGCGTGCTCTTTCGCGGTCACCTTGTTCCCCGCCATCTCGAGCACACCCGCAGGCGGCCCGATGAACACGATCCCCGCGTCGCGCGCGGCCTCCGCCAGCTCGGGGTTCTCCGACAGGAATCCGTACCCGGGGTAGATCGCGTCAGCACCGGATTGCTTCGCCACCCGGATGATCTCCGCGACGTCCAGATACGCGCGGACCGGATGCCCCTCCTCGCCGATCTGATACGCCTCATCGGCCTTCATACGATGCAGCGAATTGCGATCCTCATACGCGAACACCGCCACCGTCCTGGCACCGAGTTCATACGCCGCGCGGAAGGCGCGAATCGCGATCTCGCCACGATTGGCGACCAGGATTTTCCGGAACACGCGGGGCTCCTCCGCACGCAGGGAACGGTTAGGTTCCTCAAGACTACTGACGGTAGGTTTCTAGGCGTGCACGTACTCAGCGTCAGTTCCCTCAAGGGCGGTGTCGGCAAGACCACGGTGACCCTGGGCCTCGCGTCGGCGGCGTTCGCGAAGGGTCTGCGCACCCTGGTGATCGACCTCGACCCGCAGTCCGACGTCTCCACCGGCATGGACATCTCGGTGGCGGGCCACCTCAATGTCGCCGATGTCCTCGCAAGCCCGAAGGAGAAGATCGTCCGGGCGGCGATCGCCCCCAGCGGCTGGACGCGTGGGCGCCCCGGCAAGGTCGACGTCATGATCGGCTCGCCCAGCGCCATCAACTTCGACGGACCGCACCCGTCCGTGAAGGATCTCTGGAAGCTCGAAGACGCGCTGGTGCACCTCGAGCACGAATACGACCTGACGCTGATCGACTGCGCCCCCAGCCTCAACGCGCTCACCCGCACCGCCTGGGCCGCGTCCGACCGCGTCGCCGTCGTCACCGAGCCCGGCCTGTTCTCGGTCGCCGCGGCCGATCGCGCGCTGCGCGCCGTTGAAGAGATCCGTCGCGGCCTCGCGCCCCGCCTGCAGCCGCTCGGCATCATCGTGAACCGCGCCCGTGTGCAGTCGCTCGAGCACCAGTTCCGCATCAAGGAGCTGCGCGACATGTTCGGCCCGCTGGTGCTCTCACCCCAGCTGCCCGAGCGCACTTCGCTGCAGCAGGCTCAGGGCGCGGCGAAGCCGCTGCACGTGTGGCCCGGCGAATCCGCGCAGGAGATGGCTCACAACTTCGACCTGCTGCTCGAGCGAGTGATGCGCACGGCCCGCCTCGGCGAGTACGCCCAGGAGGGCGCGGAGGCGCCGCAGCGCGGCGTCGGCCGCCCGGACATCGCCGAGGCGTAGGCCACCTACGATCGGCGAGCGGCTGTATCGAGCTACGAAACCTGCTTGCGCGATGCGCGGCGAGCAGCCAGCTCATCGGCAGGGTCTGCGGTCTCGGCCGGGTCGATCTCGACGAGGCTTGCCTCGACCTCGCGCAGCACGCGGCCGACGGCGATGCCGAACACTCCCTGGCCCTGGCTGACCAGGTCGATGACCTCGTCGTTCGAGGTGCACAGGTAGACGGAGGCGCCGTCGCTCATGAGGGTCGTCTCGGCGAGATCGGTGACACCCGACTCGCGCAGCTGGTTGACCGCCACGCGGATCTGCTGCAGCGAGATGCCGGTGTCGAGCAGCCGCTTGACGAGTTTGAGGACGAGGATGTCGCGGAAGCCGTACAGTCTCTGCGACCCCGAGCCGGATGCCCCGCGAACGGTCGGCTCGACGAGCTCGGTGCGCGCCCAGTAGTCGAGCTGGCGGTAGCTGATGCCGGCGGCCTTAGCCGCGACGGCGCCCTTGTAACCCACCTCGTCGGCCATGTCAGGCAGGCCGTCGGTGAAGAGGTACTGCAGGTCGAGGCGGCCTTCGGGGCCCGCGGCTTCGCTCACGTGCGTACCTTTCCTTGGGGTTTCGGCGCCGGTGCGATGAATCGGGCCTGAGGCCGTGATGGCTTCGTCTACACGGTACTCAGGGCCGGCAGGGCGGGCAATCACATCGGGCAGTGGCGCCCCGGCGTGTCGTGACTTTCATCCTCAAGTTGAGGTTGAGACCGCGTAGCGCTCGCCGCGGTCAGGGCGCAAGGCGGTCGAGGCCCGACTGCAGCAGCGTACGGCGCACCGTGTCGAGCTGCCTGGCGATCTCCTGCGCCGTGTCCGCTGTCTTCGCCCGACCCGAGGCGTCGCGCCGGTGCGCGAGCGGTGCGACCGCGCTCTCGATCAGCCCCAGCTCGCGCTCGACCGCGGCGCGCACGGTGCGCAGATGGCGCGGTTCGATGCCGCGGCCGGCGAGTGCGACGAGGGCGGCGAGCATCTGCAGCGCGTCTTCGCCGAAGAGATCGGATGCCTGGATGAACGACGCGCTCACGGCCTCTGCCAGCAGCTGCGGTGTCGCGCCGGCTTCGCGCAGCAGCTCGTCGCGAGTGAACCTGCGCCCCGTCGACAGCATGTTCGGCCGCGACGGCCGGGCCGAACCGCCAGGCAGCAGCGGCCGCAGGCCGGCGTCGAGGTCGGCGAGGTAGTCGCGGATCACCTTGAGCGGCAGATAGTGGTCGCGCTGCATGGACAGCACGAGCTTGAGCCGCTCGAGGTCCCCCGCGGAGAACTTGCGGTAGCCGGATGGCGTGCGGGCAGGCGACACCAGCCCCTGCTCCTCGAGGAAGCGCAGCTTCGACGGCGTGAGCTCAGGGTGCTCCGGCGTGAGCTTCGCGAGCACCTGCCCGATGCTCAGAAGTACCGGCCCGGCGTCTTTCGCCTGGGCCGCAGAGCGCGCCACTACTTCTTGCCCAGGTCGGCCCGCGACGCATAGAACGTGAAGCGGTACTTTCCGATCTGCACCTCTGCGCCGTCGACGAGCAGCGCCGACTCGATGCGCACCCCGTCGTAATAGGTGCCGTTGAGCGACCCCAGGTCGCGCACTTCGAAGATGGCGCCGTGCCGGGTGAACTCCGCGTGACGGCGCGAGACGGTGACGTCGTCGAGGAAGATGTCAGCGTCGGGGTGGCGCCCTGCGACCGTCGTGTCGGCGTCGAGAAGGAAGCGCGCGCCCGTGTTCGGGCCGCGGCGGACGATGAGCAGAGCCGAACCGGACGGCAGCGCGTTGATGGCCTCGAGCTCGTCAGCGGTCACACCCGTGCCGTCGACGTTCATCGCCTGGGCGAACTCGTCGCCGAAGCGCGCCGTCGTCGCCTCGTTGGCTTTAGCGGGTTCGCGCAGGGGGTTCTCGTCGGCCACCATCGTCCTCCTTCGTCTCTTCAGCGTATCGGAAAGGTCACGGCGGGGAACCGGGCAAACGCGTGCTTACGATGACTCTCGTGCCCCCTCTTCACGTGGATTTCTGGATTCTGATCGGCGTCTGCGCCCTCACCTGGGTGCTTTCGCTGATCACCCGCGAGCACTCATGGGTCGACCGCATCTGGTCGATCGTGCCCGTCGCGTATGTGTGGGTGTTCGCTGCGAGCACGGGTCTCGGCGACGGTCGGCTGGTGCTCATGGCGGCGCTCGTGACCCTGTGGGGCATCCGCCTCACCTTCAATTTCGCGCGCAAGGGCGGCTACGCGCGCGGCGGCGAGGACTACCGCTGGGCGTATCTGCGGGCACGGATGCCGCGGCCGCTGTTCGAGGTCTTCAACCTGCTCTTCATCGTGTGCTACCAGAACGTGCTGCTGCTGCTCATCTCGCTTCCGGCATACACCGCGTGGAGGCATCCGTCTGCTCTCAACGCCCTTGACTGGGTGCTGGCCGCCGCCTTCCTCGCGGCTCTCGTCGGCGAGACCGTCGCCGATCAGCAGCAGTGGAGCTTCCAGCAGTGGAAGAAGGCGGAGCGCGCGGCGGGCCGCGACCCGCGCCCGCGCTTCCTGCAGACGGGCCTGTTCGGTGTCTCCCGGCACCCCAATTTCTTCTTCGAGCAGTCGCAGTGGTGGCTGATCTTCTTCTTCGGCTGCGTCGCCGCCGGGTCGCTGTGGCAGTGGACGGTGATCGGGCCCGCGCTGCTCACCGTGCTGTTCATCGGCTCGACGCGCATGACCGAGCAGATCTCCCGAGAGCGCTACCCGGAGTACGCCGACTACCAGGCGCGCGTGTCAGCCCTCGTGCCCTGGTTTGCCCGGCCTCGGAAAGACCTCGCGCAGCTGGGCTGAGCCGAGGTACGCGCCGATGCCGATGAGGATGAGGCTGAACACGATCTGCTCGGAGATCATCCACGCCGGGTACAGATGCGGGATCGCGGCGAGCACGAGCGTGACGATCGGGAAGATGCGCGTGAAGAGCAGGAGCCGCTGATACGCCCAGTACCAGCCGAGCGACGCGCGCCACGTGAAATAGAACAGCGTGGCGGTGATGCCGAGGACGACCACCGTTCGCATCCAGACGGGCATGCTGACGGATGCGCCGCCAAGCGCCAGCCCGACGGCGATCGCCACCGCGCCGAGCCCCAGCAGCAGCTCCACGGCGAGCAGCCAGGCGACACGCGCGAACGCACGGCGAGTGCGCGGGTGCGCGACCGCTTCGGGCGCGGCCGTGACCCCTGCGTGCCTGCCGCCCGCCACCCGATCGAGGAACCGGAAGGTCGGCTCGAGTCGGGCGAGAAGGGCATCCATGGCTGCGTCGACCCTAGCCTCCGCACCTTGGTGGACTTCCGGGGTTACCGTGAAGGCATGTCGTGCATCCGGTTCAACACCCCTGCCCAGCGCGAGCAGATGCGGCGGCTGGCGCCCTCGCAGCTCACGGCGGAAGAGATCGCCGAGCTGCACCCCGCTCCCCCGGTGACCGAGAGCAAGATCCGCCGCCTGCGACTGCTGGCCGCGAACCCGAACCCGAAGATCCGCGAAGCTGTGGCCTCGAGCTACCATGCCCCCGTCGACCTCTTCGAGAAGCTCGCGAGCGACCCCGACGACGGGGTGCGCGCCTGCGTGGCGCGCAACGAGGCGACGCCGTGCGACGTGCTGCGATCGCTCGTCGATGACCCGAACGAGCAGGTGCGCGGATTCCTCGCGATCAACTACTACGTGCCAGACGACGCAATGGAGCGGCTACGGGAGGACTCGAGCGGCACCGTGCGGTCGCTGGTGCGGTGGAAGACGGAGCTGGCGGCCGAGAACGCCGCCGAACTGGAGAACGCGTAACCGCTGCGGCGATCGGCTTCGGCTCGTCACTCCCCACGTTTGACCCGAAGGCGGCACCCGAGTTGGGGGTCCGTGAGGAACTGAGGGTTATTTCAATCTAGCTATATTGCATATATGCCTCACGTATATGTGCCTCGGCGTACTCAAAAGTCGCTCGTTGCCGCTGCCGTGCTCGCCTTCAGCATCGGGCTCGCCGGATGCACGGCCGACAGCCGCGACGCCGACACGGGCAACCAGGAGAGCGGGGCGTCGAAGGCCGCACAGTCGCCGACGCCGACGCCGACGCCGACGCCGATCAGCCTTGACGGCACGTGGAAGCAGACGAACTCGAATGCGAGCGACGCGTGGCAGGCCGCCACGATCAGCGGGAACACCATCGAGATCGACTGGATCACCGACAACGGCGCCACGAACTCGCTCTACTGGGCGGGCTCGGTCACCCAGCCGACCACCGGCGGCGACACCTTCACCTGGACCTCGAACAACGACACCTCGAGGACCGAGAACGCGCTGTTGGCGTCGTCCGACCCCACGAAGGACTTCACCTACGACCACGGAGTGATCAGCTACTCGGTGAGCGCGCTCGGCACGACCACCACGGTGAAGATCGCCCGAGACAAGTAGAGCTCAGGCCTTTCAGACGCTCCGACGCGAACACCACCCTGACCGCCGCGCACACATCAGCGACGGCTGTTCTCACCATTGCATCATTTGGAGGAAAATCCCTTGTACACGAAGCTTGCGGCCGCCGCAGTCCTTTCGAGCGCACTCATGCTCGGCCTCACGGCATGCGGTACGTCGGGCGCGCCGTCTGGCGGTCCCGCCCCGGCGACATCGGATGCCGCTACGACGCCGGCCCCGACCAAGACCGCCGCCTCGCAGAATGCCAAGTTCGGCGAGACATACAAGTGGTCGGACGGTCTGGCCGTCACGATCAGCGCCCCGCAGCCTTTCACGCCGAGCCAGTACGCGGCCGGAGTGACAGCGGGCCAGCAGAACCTGATCTTCACCATCACGATCAACAACGGGACGACGCAGAACGTCGACGCCGGACTATCGCAGATGACCCTCACCTCAGGTGGCACAGCGGCGTCGAGCATCACCGAAATCGGCGGTCCGCAGGGCGATGTGACCGGTCTGGGGCCGCAGACACCGGTGCTTCCGGGTCAGTCCGTGTCGTGGAAGGCAGCGTTCTCGGTCGCCAATCCCGCCGACCTCACCAGCCAGTTCAGCATCACCGACTTCAATCACAAGCCCGCCATCTTCACCAGCTGAGCCCGGGGCTGCGGGAACGCGGCACGTCGCGCACGCTCTCGTGCCCGCCAGGTCATCGGAGTGTCAGCGTGCGTCCGACAGGCCGTCGATGCGTGCCCGCAGCGCGGGCCACGACGCCTCGAGACCGGGGTGCAGCGGTAGCTCGTCGACCTCGGAAAGCGGCACCCAGCGCAGCTCGATGCTCTCGGCGTCGCCGATCACGGGTGTGAACGGCTGCTCGACGTGGCCGACGACGGTCGTATAGCTCCACCAACCGAGGTCCCAGACGGATTCGAAGTCGACGACCACCTTGGCGACAGGCACGCCCGCCTCTTCGTGAGCCTCGCGCACAGCGCCCTGCGCGGCGCTCTCGTCCTCGTGGCGCGCGCCGCCGGGAATCCCCCAGGTGCCGCCGAAGTGGCTGAAACCTGCCCGGTGCTGCAGAAGCACCCCGACCTCGCGGTTGACGAGCAGAAGGCCGGCTGCGCCGAAGGTGCCCCAGAACCTGCGCCCGTCGGGGCCCTCTACCCAGCCGTCGCCGCTGCCGAGCGGGCGCCGCGGCAGCGGGTCGCTCGCGTCGGCGTGGGCCGAGAGGGGCAGCTGGGGGTCGTCGCTCACCCTCCTACTCTCTCACTGCCCCGCCGAGGCGCGGCGAGCCGCATGTCACACGGCGTCGTCAGCAGGGAGCTCGGCCGGGTACGGCTCGCTGAAGTCGGCCGAGCGGCTCACCTGCTCCCACGCCTCGGCCTCGGCGAGCTGTGCCCTCGAGTACGCGATCGACATCTCGACGGCATTCACGCCGACGAGCAGGTGACTCGGCGCGTTCTGCCGAGCAGCAGCACGCACGATGATCTCGGCCGCCCGCTTCGGGTCGCCTGCCGGGCGTGAGCCCGTCTGCCGCATGCGCGAGTTCATCGCCCCGACGGTCTGCTCGTAGTCGGCGGGAATGTCGTTCACCGTCATCGACGAGCCCGCCCAGTCGGTCGCGAAGCCGCTCGGCTCGACGACCATCGTGCGGATGCCGAACGGAGCCGTCTCGACGGCGAGCACCCGGGTGAAGCCGTCGACGGCGAACTTCGCCGCCTGATAGCTCGCGATGCCCGGCGAACCCCCGACACGGCCGCCGACGGACGAGAACTGCACGACCAGTCCCCCGCCCTGCGCGCGCAGCTGCGAGATCGCGGCACGACTGACGTTGTACACACCCCAGAAGTTCGTCTCGAACTGGGCGCGGAAGTCCGCCTCGTCGCCCGTCTCGATGGGCGCGACGTTCGCGTACCCGGCGTTGTTGACGAGCACGTCGATGCGGCCGAAGCGGCGGGCGGTCTCCGCGATCGCGGCGCGTGCGGCCGCGGAATCCGTCACGTCGAGCGCTATGGGTAGCACCCGGTCGCCGTAGCGCTCGACGAGCTCCGCGAGCTGCTCAGGCCGGCGCGCGGTGGCGGCGACGGAATGGCCTGCCTCGAGCGCGGCCTCGGCGAGAGCGCGACCGAAGCCGCGGGACGAGCCGGTGATGAACCAGATCTGAGGTTGTGAAGTCATGCGATTAGTACAACACCGTTTCATTAATAATGCAACTTGGTTGTGTTACGGTGGACTCGTGGTCACGACCGAGTTCCAGCGCGCCCGCAGCGCAGACGCGAAGCAGCAGCGCGAGCAGGCGATCCTCGACGCGGCGACCGCGCTCGGCTCCCGGTCAGGCATCCGCTCGGTCACCCTGACCGACATCGCGGCCGAGGTCGGCATGCACAAGTCGGCGCTGCTGCGCTACTTCGAGACGCGTGAGCAGATCTTCCTCAAGCTCACCGCGGCGGGCTGGCGCGATTGGGGTGGCGAGCTGGTGCCCGCGCTGCGCGGCCTGGCGGATGCCTCCCCCGCGGCGATCGCGCGCGTGATCGCCGACTCGCTCGTCGCCCGCCCGATGTTCTGCGACCTGCTCGCCCAGGCGCCGCTCAACCTCGAGCGGAACGTCTCGCTCGAGTCGGTGCGTGAGTTCAAGCTCGTGACGCTCGACGAGGTCGACGCGATCGGCGCCGAGCTCACCCGGCTGCTCCGTCTCGGCGAGCAGCAGCGCGTCGACGTGATCGCAACGGCGACGAGCCTGGCCGGTGCGCTGTGGCAGATGGCGACCCCCGGGCCCGAGATCGAGGCGCTCTACCGCAGCGACCCGGGGCTCGGGCACGCGATCGTCGAGGTCGGGCCGCGCCTCACCCGGGTGCTCACGACCCTGCTCGAGGGAATGGCCGGCTGAGCTACTGCGACGTCCAGCCGCCGTCTACCGGCAGCACGGCGCCGGTGACGAGTCCAGCCGCCGGCGAGGCGAGATAGAGCACAGCACCCGCGACGTCGGCCGTCGTGCCGAAGCGGGCCGCGGGGATGCGGGCGAGGATGTCGGCCGCGATCTCGGGATCGTCCAGCCGCTCGGCGGTCCCGGGCGTGCGGATGTAGGTCGGCGCGACCGCGTTCACCGTCACCCCCCTGTCGGCCCATTCGAGCGCGAGCACCTTCGTCAGCAGGTTCACTCCGCCCTTGCTCGCCGAGTAGACGGCATGCCGCCGGATGCCGACGAGCCCGCCCTGCGACGACAGGTTGACCACGCGCCCGTATTCCGCTGCGAGCATATGGCGCACGACCGCCTGCGTGACGAAGAACAGGCCCTTGAGGTTGACGTCCATCATGGCGTCCCAATCGGCCTCGCTCACGTCCACGGCGTCGTGGTTGAAGCCGAGACCGGCGTTGTTCACGAGGATCGCGAGCGGCCCGTTCGCCGCGGCATCCGCATCGATCGCGGCGCGCGTGCCTGCGACGTCCGTCACATCCAGGACGAACGGGGTGACGGATGCCTGCCGCGAACGCGCCTCCGCGGCCAGCTCGTCCGCGTCTTCCGCCCGTCGGACCCCGGCGAGCACCTGCGCTCCTGCGAGCGCGAGCGACAGCGCGAGGTCGCGTCCGATACCCCGGGACGCGCCGGTGACCAGCGCGCGCCGGCCTGCGATGGAGAACTCGGGCTGCTCGAACGTCGTCGTCACGTCGGCAATACTTTCACTCGATGGCCAAGAAGACCCCAGCCGCCCCGACCACGGCCGCGACCGCGGCGCTGGATCGCGCAGGCATCAGCTTCGCCGTGCACGGCTACGAGCACGACGCGAAGGTGACCGGCTACGGCGCAGAGGCGGCGCAGAAACTCAGCATCGAGGCTGCGCGCGTGTTCAAGACCCTGATGGTCGCGACGGATGCCCCCGGTGGGTTCGGCATCGGCATCGTTCCCGTCGACGCGATGCTCGATCTCAAGGCGCTCGCTGCGGCGCTCGGGGGCAAGAAGGCGGAGCTGGCCGACCCCAAGACGGCTGAGCGGAAGAGCGGCTACGTCGTCGGCGGCATCTCCCCCATCGGCCAGCGCACGCCGCTTCCGACCGTGCTCGACGCGTCGGCGCAGGCGTTCGAGACGATCCTCGTCTCTGGCGGCCGGCGCGGCTTCGACCTCGAGCTCGCACCGGCCGATCTACTCGCGGTCACGGGCGGGAAGCTCGCAGGCATCCGGCGCACATGATCGTTTCGAGACGCGCGGCCTCACCGCGCTCTTCACCGATCGGAAACGCCCGTCAGCTTGATCAGCTCGCGCAGGCAGTAGTGCAGCAGCGGCTCGGGGAAATCGGGCGAGAGCCGGTTGTAGACGACTCGGCCGTGCTTGCGGGTCGTCACGAGCCCGGCGGCGCGCAGCAGGCGCAGCGCGTAGCCGGCTGCGTCCTCGCTGACGTCGAGGGCGAGGGCGAGGTCGCCGACGCACAGCTCGTCCGTCTCGTCGAGCGCGAAGACGATGCGCAGCCGCAGCGGGTCCGCCATGACCGACAGCAGACCGGCGAGCCGTGCGGTCTCGTCGGCGGTCGGCACCGCGTCGCGCGCGTGGGCGACGGACGCCGCGTCGATCGGGTGCTCGTGCGCGGACTTCCCGCTGGGCAGAGCCGTCATTGCGGGGCCAGGAACGCTTCGGGCTTGAGCCCGAACGCCGTACGGCAGCCGGTCGAGCAGAAGTAGTACGTCTCGCCCTCGTGCTCGACGCTTCCCACGGCCGTCTCGGGGCTCACGGTCATGCCGCAGACGGGGTCGCGGTGGGTGCCGCTCGGGTCGTGGCTCATGGTCATGCGGGGTGTCCTCTCATCGAATTGCCGCGCGCAGCGGTCTGAGCAGAAGTAGAAGGCCTCGCCGTCGCGCACGCGGCGTGCGGGGGCGTTCGCGATCTCGACCTGCATGCCGCACATCGGGTCCTTGGCGTACTTCCCCGTGCTGCGCGCCGTGCGGTACAGCCAGTACATGACGGCGAACAGCACGAGGGCGGCGAGGTTCAGCCAGGTCGTGTGGTCCCAGCTCGGGCCGTGCCCCGTCATCGTGTGAATGGGCGCCGGCTCGGGAATCCGCACCAGCTTGAACAGGTATTCGACCGCGAGACCCGCGGCGCTCATCGTCGCCCAGAACACGACGAGGATGCGCAACGTGACGCGCGTGCCGAAATAGCGACGGTAGATCACGAGCAGCGGCAACGCGATCAGGTCGGCGAAGACGAAGGCGACCACGCCGCCGAAGCTCGCTCCCCCATGCCACAGCGTGGCCGCCAGCGGCACATTGCCGACCGAGCAGACGAAGCTGATGATCGCAAGGAAGGGGCCGACGATGACGTTCTCGAGGCTCGACCAGAAGCCATGGCCGGTGGCGAACAGCGACTGCCACACCGCGTCGGGGACCAGCACGGTGATGAAGCCGGCGACGACGAAGCCGATGACGAGCTCCTTCCGGATCATCGTCAAGTCGCTGATCATGTAGCCGGCCGCGTCTGCCCAGCCTTCGCGGCTGCGCAGCCGACGCCGCAGCGGAACCTCGTCGTGCGCTGCGTCGCCGTGGTCATGGTGGTGCTCATGGCCGCCGCCGCCCGCGCTCGCGCTCTCGAAGCGATCGAGGTGCACGCGCGCCTCGTCGGCCATGCGGCCCCCCAGCACGCGCGGCCCGACGAGACCGAGCAGGGCGATCATGATCGCGCCACCGACGAGCTCGGCGAGCGCGAACTGCCAGCCGAGCAGCAGCCACAGCACGAGGCCGAGCTCGATCACGAGGTTCGTGCTCGCGATCATGAACACGAGCGAGGTGGTGAAGTCCGCCCCACGGCGGAACAGCGTCTTCGCCAGCGCGCTCGCCGCATACGAGCACGACGACGACACCATGCCCCAGACCGTCGCCTTCGCGAGCGTCGCCGGGCGGTGGTCGCCGAGGGCGCGCTGCATGCGGGCGCGCGAGACGAAGGCCTGGATCGCGCCGGAGAGCGCGAACCCCAGGAAGAGAGCCCAGAGCGTCTCCCAGAACATGGAGAACGCGTCGAAGAGCCCGTCGCCCAGCATCCGTATCAGCGTCATCGGGTCCATGATAGATGGAAATCCGTACGGATATACAGATATTCCCGACGCGCCGACACGGATGCCGGCGGACGACTGCTACCCCGCGATCGGCGCGCCCAGCTCCGCGGTCTCCTGCTCGGCGTGCGCGGCCGTCTCATCGGCGATCTGCAGGATGCCCTGGCCGTCGATGGCGGTGTTGACGGCCCAGTAGTAGATGATCAGGCTGAAGGCGGCCGTGACAGCCATGTCCCACCCGAACGGCAGCCAATCGGGGCCGGCGATGGTGCCGTTCAAGTCCTGGTTCCAGTCGGAGAGGAACACGATGAGCCCGAGGCCGATCAGATACGGGAACAGCCACTGCGCCGAGCGCCAGTTGAAGTGCACCGGTGTCGGGTTGAGCTTCAGCACGCGCGTCACCACGATGATCGCAAGGCCGATGAGGATGCAGATGCCGAGCTTGTAGTCGGTGATCCATCCGGTCCACAGGATGATCCAGTTCGCGACGATGAACGCGATCGGCGAGAGGATCGCGCCGCCCAGCAGCCGGAACGGGCGGTCCGCCTGCGGGATGCGCTTGCGGAAGGCACCGAAGGCGAGCGGCGCTCCGGCGTACATGAGCACCGAGGCGCTCGTGATCAGGCTCACGAGAGACTGCCAGCTCGGGAACGGCAGGAAGCAGATGCAGCCGAAGATCCACGCGATGACGAGGCCGAACCACGGGACGCCGCGGCGGGTCGTCGATTCGAACAGCTTCGGGAAGTAGCCGTTCTTCGACAGGCCGTAGGAGACGCGGCTGGTGGCCGTGAAGTAGATCAGACCGGTGCCACCGGGCGAGATGACGGCGTCGACGTAGAGCACGACGGCGAGCCAGCCGACGCCGACCGCGGTGGCGAGCAGTGCGAACGGGCCGGAGGCGTACTGCGCCGCCGTCTTCGCCCAGGTTCCGAGCAGGTGGTCTCCGGGGATCGAGGCGATGAAGACGACCTGCAGGGCCAGGTAGATGACGAGGCCGATGAGCACGGAGCCGATGACCGCACGCGGGATGTCGCGCTTGGGGTTCGAGGATTCACCGGCGAGCTGGTCGGCCTGCTCGAAGCCGAGCAGCGCGAACACGATGCCCGCGGTCGGCAGCGCGCTGAGCACGCCCTTGAGACCGGTGGGCGCGAAGCTCTCACCCGCTCCGAAGTTGCTGCCGTGGAAGTTCACGATCGCCAGCACGAAGATCGCGAGCACGGGCACGCCGATCTTCCACCAGGTCGCGGCGCTGTTGGTGTTCGCGAGCGCGCGGATCGAGAAGAAGTTGATGCCGGTGAACACCGCCATGATGATGACGGCTGCGACGATGCCGCTCGGCGTCAGGATCTCTGTCGTCGGATTCTGGAAGTGGGCGCCGAAGCCCCAGTGCTCCGTGCGGGCCAGCGACTGCCAGTAGCCGAGCATCGCCATGACCTCGATCGGGGCGACCGTGACGGCCTGCAGCCACGAGAACCACCCGAAGGCGCCGCCCGCGATGCCGCCGAAGGCGAGGTGCGGGAAGCGCGCCGTGCCGCCGGCGATCGGGTACATGCCGCCGAGCTCCGCGTGCACGAGCGCGAGGATCAGGATCGCGACGGCGCCGATCACCCACGACCAGATGACGGCGGGGCCCGCCGCGGCGAGGCCCTTCTGGGCGCCGTACAGCCAGCCGGAGCCGATGATCGAGCCGGCCGAGGCCCACATCAGGCCGATGAATCCGATCTGCCGCTTGAGACCGGTGTCCGGCAGCGTGCCGCTTCGCGTTTGAGTTGTGGTCATGAATGGCTCTCCTCGCGCGGGGACGTCGGTGTCCCCCTGTCTGGGTTACGGCGCAACCATTCCAGATCCTTTACTCACGGTCAATTCACGGCGCGCGACCTTGGCGAATTCATAAGAGGGTGTTACAAGCGCGAAAGAAGGCGTCTACAGCACGTCAATCCACGTCGCTCGAGCGCTGCCAGATGTTGACGCCCATCTCGACCGCGTGCCGGTCGATCTCGGCGAGCTCGTCCGCCGTGAAGTCGAGCTTCGCGAGCGCCGCCAGGTTGTCTTCGAGCTGGCCGACGCTCGACGCCCCGACGAGCGCCGAGGTGACCCGGGCGTCGCGCAGCACCCAGGCGATCGCGAGCTGGGCGAGGGTCTGGCCACGGGCTTCCGCGATGGCGTTCAGGGCGCGCACGCGCCCGAGCACCTCGTCGGTGAGGAACCCGTCGCGCCAGGACGGCGCCTTGGTCGCGCGCGAGCCCTCGGGCACGCCGTTCAGGTACTTGCTCGTGAGCAGCCCCTGCGCGAGCGGGCTGAACGCGATCAGGCCGAGGCCGAGCTCGCCGACCGTGTCGAGCAGGCTCTCACCATCGCCAACGCGACCCTCGACCCAGCGGTTGAACATCGAGTAGCTCGGCTGGTGGATGACGATCGGCGTGCCGAGCTCGCGCAGGATCGCGACCGCCTCGCGGGTGCGCGCCGGCGAGTAGCTCGAGATCCCGGCATACAGCGCCTTGCCACTGCGCACCGCCTGGTCGAGCGCGCCCATCGTCTCTTCGAGCGGGGTGTCGGGGTCTGCGCGGTGCGAGTAGAAGATATCGACGTAGTCGAGGCCCATGCGGCGCAGCGACGCGTCGAGGCTCGCGAGCAGGTACTTGCGGCTGCCCCACTCGCCGTACGGACCCTCGTGCATCTTGTAGCCGGCCTTGGTCGAGACGATCAGCTCGTCGCGGTACGGCCGGAGGTCCTCGGCCATGATGCGGCCGAAGTTGGTCTCTGCGCTGCCCGCGGGCGGCCCGTAGTTGTTGGCGAGGTCGAAGTGCGTCACGCCCAGGTCGAAAGCGCGGCGCAGGATCGCGCGCTGGGTGTCGATCGGCGCGGTGTCGCCGAAGTTCTGCCACAGCCCGAGCGAGACGGCCGGCAGCTGCAGGCCGCTTCTTCCGGTGCGGCGGTAGGGAATCGACTGGTAGCGGTCTTCAGCGGCGAGGTACGGCACGGCTTCAGCCTTGCACGCCGGCGTCGCGCGGCAGCCCCAGCGCGCGGGCGAGGTGCGTGTAGCCGGCCGGCACGTCGTCGCCGGATGCCTGCACCAGCTGCACGGCGACATGATCGGCGCCCGCCCGCAGATGCTCGCCCAGTCGCGCGGCGATCGCGGCGTCGCCGCCGTAGACCACGAGGTCGTCGATCAGCCGGTCGCTGCCCGGGCTCTCGACGTCCTCCGCGCTGTAGCCGAGTCGCTTCAGGTTGTTCACGTAGTTGCGCAAGCCCAGGTACGGTCGGTCGACGCTCGGCCGCCCCAGCTCGCGAGCGTCTTCCGCGCTTTCGCGCAGCACGACGCGCTGCTCGGTGGCGAGCAGCTTGCCCGCACCGAGGATCGCCCGGGCGCCCTCGTTGTACGACGGCGTCACGAGGTACGGGTGCGCGCCCGCCGAGCGGTCGCGCGCGAGCTCGAGCATGCGCGGGCCGAGCGCCGCCAGCACGCGGCGTTCGACGGGGACTCCCTCGTCGTCGAGCACGTCGAGGTAGTCGACCATCGCGCCGTAGGGCTTCAGCGCCTGCTCCCCGTGCCCCTCCGGGTGCCCGACGCCGACCCCGAGCACGAACCTGCCAGGGCGCGCCGCCTCGATGCGGTGGTAGGAGTCGGCGAGCTCGCGGGCGTCGGCTGCCCAGATGCTGACGATGCCCGTCGCGACCGTGATGGTGCTCGTGTTGGCGATCGCCGCCTCGACGAGCGCCAGGTCGGCCGGCTGGCCGCCCAGCCACAGCGTGCCGAAGCCGAGCGTCTCGAGGTGGTAGGCGAGCTCCGGCGTCGGCTTGGCGCGCGCACCCACCCAGATTCCGAAGCGGCCGAGTTGCGGCGTGACCATGCTGTTCACCTCTCGCTCAGAGCCCGAAGTACGGGCGGATGCCTGCTGCGGCCTCGAGGAACACGTCGACGTCGTCCACTGTGTTGTACAGGTAGACGCTCGCCCGCACGCTCGCGGTCAACCCGAGCCGGCGGTGCAGCGGCTGCGCGCAGTGGTGCCCGACGCGCACCGCGATGCCGCGCGAGTCGAGGTACTGGCCGGCGTCGTGCGCGTGCACGCCCGCCACGTCGAACGAGACGAGCCCGGCGCGCTCGACGCCCGCGCCGGGGCCGATGAGGCGCAGGCCCGGAATCGATGAGAGGCCGTCGTAGAGGCGAGCGGCGAGGGCGTGCTCGTGATCGAGGATCGCGGGCACCCCGGCATCCGTCAGATACCCGACAGCCGCCCCCAGCGCCACCGCCTGCGACACGGGCTGGGTGCCCGCCTCGAAGCGCTGCGGCGCAGGCAGGAATTCGGCGTGATCCATCGTGACGGTCGTGATCATCGAGCCACCGGTGCGCCCGGGCGGCAGCGCGTTCAGCAGCTCGCGCTTGCCGTACAGCACGCCGAGGCCCGTCGGCCCGAGCATCTTGTGCGCGCTGAACGCCGCGAAATCGACGCCGAGGGCCCCCAGCTCGAGCGGGCGATGCGGGGCGGACTGGCACGCGTCGAGCACGGTGAGGGCGCCGACGGATGCCGCGACCCGAACCACCTCGGCGACCGGCGCGACCATCCCCGTGACGTTCGAGACGTGCGCGAAGGCGATCAGCCGGGTCTTCTCGGTGACGACGGCGCGCAGCTCGTCGATGGTCCACAGCCCGTCCTCGTCGACGGGCACGTAGCGCAGCACCGCGCCGGTCTGCGCGGCGAGCTCCTGCCAGGGGATCAGGTTCGCGTGGTGCTCCGCCTCGGTGACGACGAGCTCGTCGCCCGGCTGCAGGGCGAAGCGCCGGGCGCCCTCTCCTCCGCGACCGCGGGAGGCGGTGCCGATGGCGAAGGCGATCGTGTTCAGGGCATCCGTCGCATTCGACTGCCACGCGATCTCATCGGCACGTGCGCCCACGAAGCGGGCGACGGCCTCGCGGGCCCCCTCGAACTCCTCCGTGGCCTCCGCCGCGAGGGTGTGCGCGCCGCGGTGCACCGCCGCATTGCGTTTCTCGAGGAACTCGAGCTCTGCGTCGAGCACGACCTGCGGGCGCTGAGCGGTCGCGGCAGAGTCCAGATAGACGAGCGGATGCCCGTTCACGGTCTGGTCGAGCAGGGGGAAGTCGGCGCGCAGATCAGCAGGCGAGGTGGTGCCGCTATGCGCTGTCGTGAGGGTTGCCACCCCTCAACGCTATGCCGCGGTGTCGTGTTCTGTCAGAGCGTTACGCTCGTCGGCACCCACCGGCTGACCGAAGCTGAACGGGAACTCGCGCCGCACGACGAAGCCGAGTCGCTCGTAGACGCGCTTCGCGTCGTAGTTGTCCCAGCGCACGTGCAGGAAGGCGCGCTCGCCGTCCGCGCGAATGCCGGACGCGACGGCGCGCACGAGCCGGGCGGCGTAGCCGCGGCCACGGTAGTCCTCGTCGGTGCACACCGCGCTGATCTCGACCCACCCCGCCGGGTGCATGCGGCGGCCGGCCATCGCGACGAGCTTCCCGTCGACGCGGACGCCGAGATAGCCGCCGAGCTCGATCGTGCGCGGCGCGAACGGACCGGGCTGAGTGCGCTCGACGAGGTCGACCATCTCCGGCACGTCGGCCGCCGTCAGGGTAACAAGGCCCGCACCGTCGTCGTCACGCGGCTCGAAGCCGGTGTCGAGCATCTGCAGGCCGGTGCCCCCGTCGCCCTCCCACCCGTCGGGCAGCTCACGGCCGGGCAGGCTGATGTGCTCGCCCGGGGCGAGCAGCGCCCCGAGCGCCGCCCAGTCGGCCGCGCTCGCGTCGTCGGGCGTCGCACCCCACACCGACACCTCCGGGTCGTAGCGCAGCGCGCGCCCCGCGCCGCGGGCATACCCGGCGTGCGCGCCGGTCAGCGAGTACCACGCCGGGTTGTCGAGCTGGGGGTGGTCTGCGGGGTTCTCTGGCACCCTCTCAGCGTAAATCCGCCCTCGGACACCGGCCCGAGCCGCACACTTTGTTACGGCGACACGGCGGCGCCGTCAGCCGAGCGGCGCGATGCGCAGCTCGCGCACGTGCTCGGCAAGCTCGCGACGCGCCTCCGCAGGCATCCCGTCGTCGGTGATCACGACCTCGGGTTCGCCGAGGTCGGCGATCGTCGTCATGCCGACCGTGCCCCATTTCGTGTGATCGGCGAGCACCGCGACGCGCCTGGCCGCACGGATGAATGCGCGATTCGTCTCCGCCTCGAGCAGGTTCGGGGTCGTGAACCCGAAGTCGGGGTCCATGCCGTGCACGCCGAGGAACAGCACGTCGAGGTGCAGCCGGCCGAGGGAGCCCGTCGCGATCGGTCCGACGAGCGCATCGGACGGCGTGCGCTCGCCGCCTGTCAGCAGCACATGCCCATGGCCGCCCGTGGCCGCGGGGAACAGCACGCTCGCGATGCGCACCGAGTTGGTGATCACCGTGCAGTCGAGGCGCTCGGCGAGGGCGGATGCCAGGTGCCAGGTCGTCGTGCCCGCAGACAACCCGATCGCCGACCCCGGGCGCACCATCGCCAGCGCCTCGCGCGCGATCGCGATCTTCTCCTGCTCCTCGCGCTGCAGCTTCGTCTCGAAGCCGGGCTCGTCGGCTCGCGTCGGACCGCCGGGGATCGACGCGCCGCCGTAGACCCTGTCGAGCACGCCGTCCGCGACGAGAAGGTCGATGTCGCGCCGCACGGTCATCTCGGACACGTCGAACATGCCGGCGAGCTCGGTCACGCGCACGCTCCCTCGCGCCCGCGCGCGGGCGACGATCGCGGTGCGGCGTGCGTCCGCCCGCGTCATCCGTTCATCTCTTCACTCATCGCTCCCATCACCGCGCATCAGCCTTTGCTTGCGCCGAGAGTGAGCCCCGCGACGAATTGGCGCTGCAGCACGAGGTAGATGACGAGGGTCGGGATGACCGTGATCGTCGCCCCCGCGGCCAGCAGGTTGTAGTTCGACAGGAACTGCCCCTGCAGGTTGTAGATCGCGGTCGTCACGGGCAGCCGGTCACCCGACTGGATGAAGATCAGCGGCCAGAAGAAGTCGTTGTAGATGAAGATGACCTCGAGCGTGCCGAGGGCGGCGAGCGCCGGCCTGGCGAGCGGCAGGATGATGTTCCAGTACTGCCGCCAGACGCTCGCGCCGTCGACGCGCGCCGCCTCGGTGAGCTCGGGCGAGATGGCCTTCATGTAGTTCGACAGCACGAAGGTGCAGAAGCCGATCTGGAAGGCCGTGTTGACCGCGATGACGCTCCAGTACGTGTTGAGCAGGCTGCCGGAGTCGCTGACCGAGTACGGCAGCGTGATGTGCTTGAACAGCTCGAACAGCGGCGCGGCGAGCACCTGCGGGGGCAGCAGGTTGCCCGCCGTGAACATGATCAGCAGCGTGATGTTGAACCGCCACCGGAACCGGCTCACCGCGAACGCCATCATCGACGCGAGCAGCAGGGTGAGCAGCACGGAGGGCACCGTGATGATCAGCGAGTTGCCGAAGTAGCGGGCGAAGCCGCCCTGGTTCCAGGCATCCGCGAAGTTCTGGAAATTGATGGGGCCATGGATGCTGAAGTAGCCGTACTTGTCTGTCGCGGCCTTGGGCCGCAGCGAGGTGTACAGCGTCCACAGCAGCGGCAGCAGCCACATCAGAGCCATCACGGTGAGGAACAGCAGCGTGCCCCAGCGCGGCCGGCGATGGGGGCGGCGCCTCGCGAGCTTCAGCGCGTCGGTGTGGCCGAGGCGCAGCACGGAGGTCTCGGTGGCGCTCATTCGTTCTCCTGAGAGCGGAAGGTGCGGACGAGGTAGAACACGATCGGCACGAGCGAGATCACGAGCAGCACCACCGCGAGCGCGGAGCCCACGCCGATCACCTGCCCCTCGCCGACGAGGTTCTGGATGACCAGGGCGGAGAGCAGCTCGAGGCCGTTGGTGCCCTTGTTGATCACGTAGACGATGTCGAAGGCGCGCAGCGACTCGATGATCGTGATCACCACGATGATGATGTTCGTCGGCTTCATGGCCGGGAACACGACGCGGAAGAAGGTCTGCGGTCCGTTCGCCCCGTCGATCGCGGCCGCCTCGCGCAGCGTCGGGTCGACGCCCTTGAGGCCGGCCAGGTACAGGATCATCACGTAGCCGGCGTGCCGCCAGGTCGCGGCGACCATCGCCGCCCAGATGTTCACGTTCGAGTCGCCGAGCCAGTCGATCGCGCTCGGCGTGCCCGAGGTGCCGAGCAGGAAGTTCAGCAGGCCGTTGTCGCGCGAGTAGAACAGCTGCCAGATGATGCCGATCAGGGCGAGCGACAACATCACCGGAGTGAAGAAGATGCTCTGGTAGATACGGCTCCCGCGAATCCGGCTGTCGAGCAGCACCGCCAGCAGCAGGCCGAGCGGCGTGCCGATCACGCCGAGGAACAGCAGCCACAGGATGTTGTGCGTGACCGCGGGCCAGAACGGCGTGTAGTCGGTGAAGATGAAGCGGAAGTTGTCGAGGCCGGCCGGCTTCATGTCGCCGAACGCGAGCCCGTTCCAGCGCACGAACGACAGGCCGATCGAGAACAGCGTCGGCAGCCACACGAGGCAGAGCTGGATGAGCGTGGGGATGCCCGCCATGACCGCCAGCGTGACGACGTCGCGCTTTGTGAGCTGGCGCAGATGGCCGCGCCGCCGGGCGGGGGTCTCAGTCCCCCGCCCGATGGTGCCGCCGCTCATTCGGACGCGTACTGGGTCTTGGCCTGCGACTCGATGTTCGACAGGTCGACCGTGCCGTCCTTGATGAAGGACTGCATGGCCGGCTCGAGCACGTTGGTCGCCATGGCCGGCAGCGCGTCGCGGTCGAAGAACTGGCTGACCGACTTCGCGTCGGCGATCACGCCCGCGAGCTTCTTGCTGAAGTCGGTGTAGCCGGAGGTGTCGGCATCCTTCGCGGTCATCAGGTTCGAGCCGTCGACCTTCCAGTAGGCGAGCTGGCCGGCGCCGGTTCCCATGAACGCGAGCAGGTCGCGCGCCGCCTGGTTCTGGCCGCCCTTCTTCGACAGCATCAGGCCGTCGATCGGCGCCTCGATCGCGTCCTGCCCCTCGACCGCGATCGACGGGAACGGGAAGAAGTCGATGTCGGCGAGCGTCGCCGGGTCGGTGAACTGCTGTGTGACGAACGAACCGAGCAGGAACATGCCGCTCTCGCCCTTGCCGAGCTTCTGCGCGGCGTCCTGCCACGTCATGCCGAGCGCGGCCGGGTCCTGGTAGGGCAGCAGCAGCTTCCACGTGTCGAAGACGTCCTGCACCTTCTTCTGGTTCCAGGACTCCTTGTGGGCGCACAGATCCATGTGGAACTGGTAGCCGTTGGTGCGCATGTCGATGTAGTCGAAGGTGCCGCACGCGGGCCATGCGTCCTTGTCGGCGAACCCGATCGGAATCAGGCCGTCGGTCTTCATCTGCTTGCAGAGCGCCTCGAAGTCGTCGAGGGTCTTCGGCACCTGGTAGCCCTTCGACTGCCACAGCGACTTCTTGTAGAAGTAGCCCCACGGGTAGTTGTAGTTCGGAACGAAGTACTTCTTGCCGTCCTCACCCGTGGAGGCCTTCGCGAGCCCCTCGGAGTAGTTGTCGCCGATCTTGTCCCAGACATCGTCGATGTCGGCCGTCAGGCCCTTCTTCGAGTAGTACTGCATGCGGTAGCCGGCGAACCACGTGAAGGCGTCGTCAGGGGCGCCCTGCAGGTAGTTCGAGATCTTGTCCTGGAACGAGTTGTGGTCGGTCGTGTTCACCTTGACGGTGTCGCCGGACTTCTTCTGGAACGCGTCGACGAATGCGGCGTAGGCGCGCTTGGGCACGTCGTCCGACGCGTTCGAGCCGAAGGTGAGCGTCTTCGAGGCGGACGTGCCGCCGCCGGACGGCGTGCCGGTGCATGCGGCGAGAACGGGTGCTGCGAACAGGCCGAGGGCGCCGATTCCTGCGCCTTTCAGCAGGGTGCGACGGTTGAACGCCGTCGCGGCGGGGTGTTGCATGATTACTCCTTTGTAAACGTGCAAATAATGTGCGAAACCCGCACATTTCCCCATCATGTCGTTCTTGGCGCGCGCGTCAAGTGGTGAAAGCGCGCGCCAAGGGCACACACATCACGGCAGGATGTAACCCGCCGCGGTGAAGAGCCGGTACCACTCGACGCGAGTCAGCGGGATGTCGCTGCCGGCCGCCGCCTCGCGGACGCGCTCGGGCTTCGTGGTGCCGAGCACGACCTGGAAGTTCGCGGGGTGCCGGGTGATCCAGGCCACGGCGATCGCGGTCGGCGTCACCTCGTACTTCGCGGCGAGCTCGTCGATCGCGTCGTTCAGCTCGGGGTAGGTCTCGCGGTCGCCGAGGAAGACGCCGTTGAAGAACTGCTTCTGGAACGGCGACCAGGCCTGCAGCGTGATGTCGTTGAGGCGCGCGTAGTCGAGGATGCCGTTGTCGCGGTCGATCGACTGGTCGAGCCCCGCCATGTTCGACGCGACGCCGGCCGCGATCAGCGGCGCGTGCGTGATCGACAACTGCACCTGGTTGAAGGCGAGCGGCTGCTTGACGAACTTCTTCAGCAGCTCGACCTGGCCCGGCGTCTGGTTCGAGACGCCGAAGTTGCGCACCTTCCCCGCGGCTTCGAGCTCGTCGAACGCGGCCGCGACCTCCTCGGGCTCGACCAGGGTATCGGGCCGGTGCAGCAGCAGCACGTCGAGGTAGTCGGTGCGCAGGGCGCGCAGCGAGGCATCCACCGACTCGAGGATGTGCTCCTTCGAGAAGTCGAACGCGCCGGGCACGATGCCCGTCTTGGTCTGGATGCGCACCTGCTCGCGCTCGCTCGACGTGAACGTCACGGCGTCGCCGAAGCGCTGCTCGCAGTGGTGCGGCGAGCCGCCGTACACGTCGGCGTGGTCGAAGAAGTCGATGCCCGTCTCGCGGGCGGTGGCGACCAGGGTGCGGATGGCCTCGTCGTCGAGGTCGGCGATCCTCATCAGCCCGAGGATCAGGTTGGAAGCGGTCAGATTCGTCTGCGGCAGTGCAAGTCTCTTCACGCTCCCATTCTTGTCGAATCGAACCGATTCGTCAGCGTGGGAGGACGAGCGAGATCGGGGCGGAGATGTCCTCGAGGGACTTCCGCTCGGCATCCGTGCCGAAGATCAGGGCGATGACGCCGCCGATGATCATGATCCCGGCGCCGACGAAGTAGCCGATCGTGAGCGGCCCGCGCGACGACCCGTCGCCGACCAGCGCGCCGAACAGGAACGGCGCCACCGCGCCGACGATCTGCGCGACCGCGAAGAAGTACGAGATCGCCTGCGCCCGCAACTCGAGGGGGAAGGTCTCGCTGACGGTCAGATAGGCGCTCGATGCGCCGGCGGATGCAAGGAAGAACGCCACGCACCAGAAGATCGTCTGCGACACGGCGTTCAGCGCGCCCGCCTGGAACAGGATCGCGGAGATGGTCAACACGACGCCCGCGCCGACATACGTCGTGAAGATCATCTTGCGGCGCCCGACGGTGTCGAACAGCGGGCCGAGGACGAGCGGGCCGATCAGGTTGCCGATCGCGAATGGGAAGAAGAAGTAGCCCGTGTGGTCGTTCGGGATGCCGTAGAAGTTCTGCAGCACCAGCGCATAGCTGAAGAAGATCGCGTTGTAGAGGAACGACTGGGTGATCATCATCGCGGCGGCCGTGACCGTGCGTTTCGGGTAGTCCCGAAACAGCGTGCGCGCGATCACCCGGAACGGGACGTACTCGATGGGTTTGAGCTCGAGCGCCTTGGACTCGTCGACGGGTGTGAGGTTCCCGCCCTGCGATTCGACGAGCTCTTCGATCTCACCGATGGTCTTGTTCGCCTCGGCCTCGCGGCCATGCGTCACGAGCCACCGCGGGCTCTCGGGAATGTGCCGGCGCAGATAGATGATGAACAGGCCGATCACCGGGCCGATCCAGAAGGCGATGCGCCAGCCCCAGTTCTCCGGCACCAGGTCGTGGTTGAACAGCGGGATGCTCGCGGCCGCACCGAGCGCCGCACCGGCCCAGTAGGTGCCGTTGATCGCGATGTCGACCCGGCCGCGGTAGTGCGAGGGGATCAGCTCATCGATCGCGGAGTTGATCGCGGCGTACTCGCCGCCGATGCCCGCCCCTGCGACGAAGCGGAAGAGCAGCAGGAACCACAGCGAGAACGCGAAGCCGCCGACGCCCGAGCCGACCAGGTAGATGGCGAGCGTCAGGATGAACAGGCGGCGCCTGCCCAATCGGTCGGAGAGCCAGCCGAAGTACAGCGAGCCGACCACCTCGCCGACGAGGTAGATCGTTCCGACGAGGCCGACCTGGGCGCTCGAGAGGTTGAGCGTGTGCGCGTAGCCGTTGGCCGCGACGAGCTGCACTTCGAGGCCGTCGAGGATCCACGCGACCCCGAGCCCGACGACCACGGACCAGTGGAACTTCGTCCACGGCAGCCGGTCGAGCCGGGCGGGGATGAGACTGCGAACCGTGCCACCTGTCGCTGAAGTCGACGCCGTTGTCATGTGCGCACGGTACCCCCGCGCCTGCGTCATGCAACAGGTCTTGCATGACGCGGCGATCGGTGGCAGGGAATCCGGGCAGGGGCGTCTCCGGAGCCCCTCCCGGCTTCGAAGACGTGCGCTCGGACCGGTACCTCACAGTCCACTCGGGGTCGGCGACCACTTCGTCGTAGTCGTTGCTCGAAGTGCCGGCGCTTGCGCGATCCCCCGGATCCCCATTGATCCGCTGATCAATCTGCACTGACGCGGGGCCGGGGTCAAGCGAGGCTAGGTCACGATCGGATCAAGACGCGCATATGCCTCGCCCTGCGCCGGCCGCCGATCCGCCTGCCCACGCTCGGGCCAGAGCGAGAACGCGCGCTCGGCCTGTGCCGTGATGGTGAGCGCGGGGTTCACGCCGAGGTTCGCCGACACCGTCGATCCGTCGACGATATGCAGGCCCGGATAGCCCCACACCCGGTGATACGCGTCGACGACGCCGCCGGCCGGGTCGGCCGCGATCGTCGCCCCGCCGAGGAAGTGCGCGGTCAGCGGCACGCCGAACAGCTCGAGCCAGGTGCCGCGGGGCAGCGAGCGGATGCCGGTGTCCTCCTCGAGCTGCGCGGCCATGGCCTCAGTCGCCCGGTGCGCCTGCGGCAGCCAGTCGGGGTTCGGCTCGCCGTCGCCCTGCCTGCTCGTGAGGCGGACGCCGCGATCCCGTCCCCAGCGCGTGCGCGGGTGAAGCGACCTTTCCGCGGGCGTTGCGTCTCCCGCGGAAAGGCGGTTTCTCCCGCGCACGGGTGAGGGACGCGGCGTGACCGTGAGCGAGTTGTCGGCGCTCTGCATCACGAGCGCGATGACTCCGCGCTCTGTGGCGCGCCATGGCACGCTCGCGCGCAGTTCGGTGAGCGGATGCCTGGCGAACCGCCCCAGCAGGAACCCGAGCCGCCGGTGCAGGGGCCTCCCGCCCGGGGCGAGCACCGTCACGAGCGCCATGAGGGCGTTGGAGCCCTTGCCGTAGCGCACGTTCTGCACGTGCGTCTTCTCGTCGACGTAGAGCGAGGTGGTGATCGCCGAGCCCTCGGTCAGATCGACCCCTTCCGGCACCCGCACGGCGAGGGCGCCGTCGAGGGCCTCCGAGTTCGTGCGGGTGAGCCGGCCGAGCGCATCGGAGAGCTGCGGCAGCTCGCCGCGCTCCTTGAGCGTGTGCAGCAGCTTCTGGGTCCCCCACGCGCCTGCCGCGAAGACGACCTGCGCGGCGGTGACCGTGCGGCGGTCCTTCGGCGTGAGCGCGGTGCCCGTGCGCTCGGTCGTGATCACATAGCCGCCCGCCTGGTCGCCGTCGTCGATCGGGCGCACCGAGACCACCGTGCGCATCGGCTCGATGACGGCACCGCGCCGCTCGGCCAGCCAGAGGTAGTTCTTCACGAGCGTGTTCTTCGCACCGACGCGGCAGCCGACCATGCAGTTGCCGCAGAGCGTGCAGCTGGTGCGGTCGGGACCCTCGCCGCCGAAGAACGGGTCGGGCACGGTGACACCGCGCCGGGGACCGCCGGCCTGATCAGCGCCGCCGGCGCCCGGGATCCCGTAGTAGACGCCGGTCGGCGCGGTGCGGAAGGTCTCGGGCACGCCGAGGCGCAGCGCCACCTTCCGCATGAGCTGCTCGGCGGGCCCGTCGTACGGGTAGCGCTCTGCGGTGCCCAGCATCCGTTTGGCCGTCTCGTAGTGGGGCGCCAGCTCGCGCTGCCAGTCGGTGATGCCCGCCCAGCCGCCGCTCTCGAAGAACGACTGCCCCGGCACGTACTGCACGTTCGCGTAGTTGAGCGAGCCGCCGCCCACCCCGGCCCCCGCCAGGATCAGCACGTCGGGCAGCTTGTGCAGCCGCTGCGGGCCGTACCACCCGAGCGCAGGCGCCCAGAGCGCGTTGCGCACGTCCCAGTTGGTCTTCGCGAACTCGTGGTCCTCGAAGCGGCGGCCTGCCTCGTACACCAGCACGCCGTAGCCCTTCTCGGCCAGCCGCAGTGCCGCGACCGAACCACCGAAACCGGACCCGATGACCACCACGTCGTGGTCGAACTCCCCCGTCATGCGGCCGATGCTACTACTGACTGACAGTCAATAGCTCACGCCAACACCTCGGCGAGCAGCCCGTCGATCTGGTTCAGGGCCATCTTCGAGCCCTCTTCGTGGCCCATCGCGAGCATCTTCTCGAGGTAGGGCACCGAGTCGAACACCGTCACGGCGGTGAGGCGCGTGGCCGGCCTGCCGCCCAGCTCGACGGATTCGAAGGTGACGACGCCGTGCATCGAGCCATCGGGGTCAGGCGCCTTGGTGTCGTTGTCGGCGAGGCCGCCGTCGAACTCGATGCGATGCGGCCGGTCGACGGCGGTCGTCGCCCACCAGGCGCGCTGGAACTCGCCGGCGGGGCCGGTCGAGTAGTAGCTCGAGGTGCCGCCCGGCGTGAGGTCGTGGGTCTCGAAGGTCGCCGGGAACGGCTCGGGGCACCACCACTTCTCGAGCTGGCGCGGGTCCTCCCACAGCTGCCAGATGCGCTCGACGGGTGCCGCGAACTCGCAGACGATGGTGAGACTGCGGGCTTCCGGATCCCGCGTGGATGAGATGACGGGCATGATGCCTTCCCCTTAGTTCTCGTTGTTCGTGTCGTTCTCTGCGGCGAGCAGCGCGTCGATCGCGTTCGCCCGCGCGTGCCAGAGCCGTTCGTAACGGCCCAGCAGCTCGCGCGCGCGCCCGATCGTGTCGACCTCGCCGCTCACGAGCTGCTCGCGGCCGTTCCTGCTCTTGCTCACGAGCGCCGCCCTCTCGAGCACCGCGACGTGCTTCTGCACGGCCGCGAAGCTCATCGCATAGCCGGCCGCGAGCTCGCTCACCGAGTGCGGCCTCTGCAGCACGCGGGTCACGATGTCGCGCCTGGTCGCATCAGCCAGTGCGTGGAAGATGCGGTCAATGTCACTATCTACAACCATTTGGTTGTACGTTAGCGCGAGCGGATGCTTCGCACAAGACCCCGCTCACCCGAGCGGTTCCTGCCCGCCGGTAGCCTTGAGCCCATGCGTCGCACGCTCACCGCCCTCGCCCTCGCTGCCGCCGCGGCGTTCGCGCTTACCGGCTGCGCGAGCGGCGAGCCCACTGTCGGCACGGGGCCGACTCATGCCGTGGCTGTGTCGCCGAGCCCGGCGGTCACGAGCGCCGCCGACTGCACGGGCGTGTTCGTGACCGTGCAGTTCGGCTTGCTGGGGGCCGATGACGTGAATGCGTGCGCGCCGGCATCCGCCCCTCTCACCGCCGCTGCCGCGCTGAAGGCCGTCGGCGTCACGACCGAGGGCACCCAGCAGTACGGCGACCAGGTCGTATGCCGCGTGAACGGCGAGCCGTCCGCGTCGAAGCCGATCGACGTTCCCGGCCAGGCGCCGTATACCGAGAAATGCGCGGGGATGCCGGCCGCGTTCGCGTACTGGGCCGTCTGGGTGCGCGACTCTGCCGCCGGCCAGTGGGACTACGCCCAGAGCGGCATCACGACCGAGCAGCTGAAGCCCGGCCAGACGCTCGGCGTGAAGTTCACGACCGGCAGCGACACCACTCCCCCGCAGGGCTGAGCCTGTGCGCTTCCGGGCGGCGCCGCTGCGGCAGGCTGCGATCTTCGCGGCCGTGTTCGTGGCCGTCCGGGTCGTCTACGCCGCGGTGTTCGCGGGGGCCTCGGGCACCGGCATCCGCCTGCTCGATCTGCCCCTCATCACGTTGCCCGCGCCGTTCACCGGTGTGCGCCTGCTCGGGCCGGTCACGCTGGACGGTCTCGCCGCCGTCGCGCTGTCAGCCGTGCCCTTCGCCGCGGTGATCTTCGGGTTCGGCCTGCTGAACGCGCTGTTCGACGTGCGGCCGTGGTTCGCCGCGGCAGCGCGACGCGGGCCGCTGCGCTCGTTCGCGCGGTCGCTGGTAATCGCCTGGCAGACGCTGCCTGCGCTCGCCGCAGCCCTGCGGCGGGCGGCTCGCGCGGCGCGACTCCGCGGTGAGCGCCCGGGCCCGCGCGTGCTGGTGCCCGTGCTCGAGGACGCGATCGAGCGCGCGGTCACGCTGGCCGCGTCGCTCGAGCTGCGCGGGTTCGCGGCGTCGCGGCGGCTCGACGGCGCCTGCGAGGTGCCCGTCCGCGTGTCGGGCGCTGTGCTGGCGCGCCCCGGTTGCGCGCTGTCGATCCCGTCGCTCTCGCTGGCGACCGGCACGCTGACCGTGCTCACCGGTGCCACCGGGGCCGGGAAGTCGACCGTGCTCGATGCGCTCTCCGGGCTGTTCCAGCACGCCGATGGGGGCGTGCAGCAGGGCGTGATCGAGGTCGGCGGGATCGATCGGGCTCTCGTGCCGCCACGCGACACCGCCGGATTCGTGGGCGCGGTGGCGCAGCGGGTGCGAGCCGCGTTCGTCGGCGAGACGGTGGCTGAGGAGTTGGGCTTCGCGCTCGCCCTGCGCGGGGTCGCGCCGGTGATCGTCGGCGCGCGGGTCGCCGAGGTGGCGGAGCGGCTCGGATTCCCGCACCTGCTGTCGCGCCCGATCTCGGCGCTCTCGGCCGGCGAGGCGGAGCTCGTCGCGATCGGCGCCGCTCTCGCCGAGAGACCGACGCTGCTGCTGGTCGACGAGCCGCTCGCGGAGCTCGATTCCGCCGCGCGCCCGCGCGTCGTGGCCGCGCTGGCGTCTCTGGCGCATGAGGGCGGCATGTGCGTGCTGGTGGCGGAGCATCGCGTCGCGTGGTTCTCGGGCGTCGCGGACGGGTGGCTGTCGATCGCGGACGGCAAGCTGGCGGAGTTGGATGCTTCCTCCGCAGCACTTCGATCAGGGCACCAGTTTTCCGCGCCAAGCCCCCATTGGTGCCCTCCCGGCACCAATGGGGGCGGCGAGGCACCAACGGGGGCCTCGGGCGGAGAAGTGGTGTCCTCATCGAAACGCGCCGGAGAGGTCGTGGCCGAGGCGCGCGGGGTGAGCGTGGAACATGGCGAGCGGCCCGCGGTCGACGATGTGTCGCTCGCGCTCGCCGCAGGCGAGATCGTCGCACTCACCGGGCCGAACGGGGCCGGCAAGTCGTCGCTGCTGTGGGAGCTCGCCGTTCCGCGCGAATCCGGCCGCGTCTTCGTCCGCGGCGACGACGTGCGGACGCTCACGCACCGCGACCGGCGCTCCGCCGTCGCGCTCGTGCCCGAGTCGCTCGAGGACCTCTTCGTCACCGATTCCGTCGCCGCCGAGTGCCGGCGAGCCGACCGCCGCGCATCGCGAGGCGCGACGCTGCGCCGGGTCGGCGAGCTCCTCGGCCACGACGCGACGGCGCTCGCGGACACGCACCCGCGCGACCTGTCGGGCGGGCAGCGGGTGTGCCTCGCCGTCGCGCTGCAGCTCGCCGCGGACCCCGCGGTGCTGCTCATCGACGAGCCCGTGCGCGGCCTCGATCACGACGCGCAGCGCGAGGTCGCCGCCGCGATCCGACGAGCGGCCGCCAACGGCACCGCCGTCATGTTCGCGACGCACGAGACGGAGTTCGCGGCGGCGGTCGCGCAACGCACCATCCGCCTCGAGCAGGGCCGGATCAGCGAGACGCAGAGGGTGACGGCACCGTGACGGCCGCGACCACTCCTTCTGAGGCGTCGCCGACGGCAGGCATCCGCCCGGCTTTGCGCCCTCGTCTCGACTGGCGTGGAATCGCGCTCATCGCCGGAAGCGCAGCGGCCGCGGCCGGATTCGCCTGGCCGTTCTTCGCCCCCGCCCTGCCGCAGGACGCGCAGAACGCGGTGCCATATCTCGCCCTCGCGCTCGTACCGGCGATCGTCGCCGCGCTGCTGCTCGCGCTCGACCGGCAGTTCGCGAGCGCGAAGGCCGTCGCACTGCTCGGCGTGCTCGGCGCCATCGGCGCGGCGACCCGCGTGCTCGGCGACACAGTGGGCGGCATCGAGCCGGTGTTCGTCGTGCTGATCCTCGCGGGGCGCGCGCTCGGAGCGCGCTTCGGGTTCCTGCTCGGGCTCGTCGTCATGACCGTCTCGGCGATCATCACCGGCGGCGTCGGGCCGTGGCTGCCGTTCCAGCTGTTCGCCTGCGCATGGGTCGCCGCCGGGGCCGGGCTGCTGCCGCGCATCCGCTCGCGCATCGGCGAGCTGGTGATGCTCGCGGTCTACGGCGCGCTCGCATCGTGGATCGTCGGCGCCCTGCTCAACCTGTGGTTCTGGCCGTTCGCCATCGCGTCGGGGTCGAGCATCTCGTACGCGCCCGACGCGTCCGGCGTCGCCAACCTGAAGGCGTTCGCGCTGTACTCGCTCGCCACCTCGACGCTCACGTGGGACACCGTCCGGGCGCTCACGACGGTCGTCGGCATCGCACTCATCGGCCGCCCTGTGCTCGCCGCACTGCGCCGCGCGAAGCTGTAGCTAGACCGAGAAATACTTGGCTTCTGGGTGGTGGAAGACGAAGGCGTCGGTCGACTGCTCGGGATGCAGCTGCAGCTCCTCCGACAGCTCGACGCCGATGCGCTCGGGGCGCAGCAGTTCGACGACCTTGCGGCGGTCCTCCATGTCGGGGCACGCCGGGTAGCCGAGCGAGAAGCGCGCGCCGCGGTAGTCGAGTTTGAACAGCCCCTCGACCGAGGCCGGCTCCTCGGCGGCGAAGCCGAGCTCGGCGCGGATGCGCGCGTGCCAGAACTCCGCCAGCGCTTCGGTGAGCTGCATCGCGAGCCCGTTGAGCTCGAGGTAGTCGCGGTAGTGGTTGCCGTCGAACAGCTTCGATGTTGCGCGGCTGACGGACTGGCCGGCGGTGACGAGCTGCACGGGCATCACGTCGACCTGCCCTGGTGAATCGGCAGCGCCGCGCGAGCGCACGAAGTCGGCGAGGCACAGGTGCCGGTCGCGGCGCTGGCGCGGGAAGTGGAAGCGCAGCCGCTCGGCGCCCAGCGTGCCGCCGGACCCGCCGTCCGGGGCGAGCAGGCCTGGCGTACCCAGCGTGCCGGCGACATCGTCGCCATGGTGCAGCACGACGACGTCGTCACCTTCCGCGACAACCGGGAAATACCCGTAGGCGACGGATGCTTCCAGCAGGCCCTCCGCGAGAATGCGGTCGAGCCAGTACCGCAGCCGCGGGCGCCCTTCGGTCTCCACGAGTTGCTCGTACGACGCGGACTCGGAGCCGCGCCCGGGTTTGAGACCCCACTGCCCCATGAACGTCGCGCGCTCGTCGAGGAACGCGGAGAAGTCGGCGAGCGGGATGCCCCGCACGATGCGCGTTCCCCAGAACGGCGGGGCGGGCACGGGGTTATCGGTGGCGACGTCGGAACGGGTCGGCATCGCCTCCGGCTCGGTCAGGGTGAGCTGGGCGCCCTCGCGGTGGATGCGCTTCTTGAGCGGCGGAAGGCCGACCGAGTCCGGCGCGGCGCCGCGGGCGATCTTGACGAGCGGCTCCATCAGGGCGAGGCCCTCGAAGGCATCCCGCGCGTATCTCACCTGGCCGTCGAACTGGGACGCCAAGTCGTCCTCGACGTAGGCGCGCGTGAGCGCCGCCCCGCCGAGGAGCACGGGCCAGCGCTGCGCGACACCGCGCTGGTTCAGCTCGAGCAGGTTCTCCTTCATCACGACCGTCGACTTCACGAGCAGCCCGCTCATGCCGATGACGTCGGCGTTGTGACGCTCTGCGGCGGCGATGATGTCGGTGATCGGCTGCTTGATGCCGAGGTTGATCACCTCGTAGCCGTTGTTGGTGAGGATGATGTCGACGAGGTTCTTGCCGATGTCGTGCACGTCGCCGCGCACGGTGGCCAGCACGATGCGGCCCTTCCCCGCCGAGGCATCCGCCTTGTCCATGTGGGGCTCGAGGTAGGCGACCGCGGTCTTCATCACCTCGGCCGACTGCAGCACGAAGGGCAGCTGCATCTCGCCGGCGCCGAAGCGCTCGCCGACGATCTTCATGCCCTCGAGCAGGTGAACGTTGATGATGTCGAGCGCGCTCGTGCCGTCGGCCATCGCCTGGTCAAGATCGGCCTCCAGGCCCTTGGCCTCACCGTCGATGATGCGCCGCTCGAGCCGCTCGCCCACGGGCAGCGCCTCCAGCTCGGCGGCGCGCTGGTCGCGCAGCGCCTTCGTGTCGACGCCCTCGAACAGCTCGAGGATGCGCGCGAGCGGATCGTATTCGAGGTCGCCGTCGGCGTTGTAGCGGCGACGGTCCCACACGAGGTCGAGCGCGACCTGGCGCTGCTCGTCGGGCAGCGAGGCGAGCGGCACGATCTTGGCCGCGTCGATGATGGCCGAGTCGAGACCGGCCTGCACAGCCTCGTGCAGGAACACCGAGTTGAGCACCTGCCGGGCCGCGGGGTTGAGGCCGAACGACACGTTCGAGACGCCGAGCGTGGTGTGGATCCCGGGGTACTTCGCGGTGATCTGCGCGATCGCCGAGATCGTCTCGATCGCGTCGCGCCTGGTCTCCTCCTGCCCGGTGGCGATCGGGAAGGTGAGGCAGTCGACGATGATGTCGGTGACCTCGAGGCCCCACTCCCCCGTCAGCGACTCGACGAGACGGGTCGCGATCGCGACCTTGCCCTCCGCCGTGCGCGCCTGGCCCTGCTCGTCGATCGTGAGCGCGACGACCGCAGCGCCGTGCTCCTTGACGAGCGGCATGATGCGGCCGTACCGGGACTCCGGCCCGTCGCCGTCCTCGAAGTTCACCGAGTTGATGACCGGCCGGCCGCCGATCAGCTCGAGGCCGGCCTGCAGCACGGCGGGCTCGGTCGAGTCGACGACGAGGGGCAGGGTCGAGGCGCTCGCCAGGCGGGACACGACCTCGCGGGCATCCGCCACGCCGTCTCGCCCGACGTAGTCGACACAGACGTCGAGCAGGTGCGCGCCCGCCCTGATCTGCTTGCGCGCGATCTCGACGCAGTCGTCCCAGCGCTCCTCGAGCATCGCCTCGCGGAAGGCCTTCGAGCCGTTCGCATTGGTGCGCTCGCCGATCGCGAGGTACGACGCGTCCTGCTCGAACGGCACGTGCTGGTACAGGCTCGCGACACCGGGGTCGACCTCGATCGGGCGCGCGGTCGCGGCCGCCCGGCCGACGCGCTCGACGACGGCGCGCAGGTGCTCGGGCGTCGTGCCGCAGCAACCGCCGACGAGCCCCAGCCCGAACTCGCGCACGAACTGCTCGTGCGCGGTGGCGAGCTCCGCAGGCTGCAGCGGGTACTCCGCGCCGTTCGTGCCGAGCATGGGAAGCCCGGCGTTCGGCATGCACATCACGGGCACCCGCGAGTGCTTCGACAGGTAGCGCAGGTGCTCGCTCATCAGGTCAGGACCGGTCGCGCAGTTGAGGCCGATCGCGTCGACGCCGAGCGGTTCGATCGCGGTGAGCGCGGCGCCCACCTCTGAGCCCATGAGCATGGTGCCGGTCGTCTCGATCGTGATCTCGACGAAGATCGGCAGCCGGATGCCTGCGGCGGCGCTCGCCCGCTTGCAGCCGTTGATCGCGGCCTTCGTCTGGAGCAGGTCCTGCGAGGTCTCGACGAGGAACGCGTCGGCGCCGCCCGAGATGAGGCCAGCCGCCTGCTGGGCGAAGGTGTCGCGCAGGTGCGCGTAGGTGGTGTGACCGAGGCTCGGCAGCTTCGTGCCCGGCCCGATCGACCCGAGCACCCAGCGCTGCCGGCCGTCGCGGGCCTCCCACGCGTCGGCGCGCTCGCGGGCGATGCGGGCGCCGGCCGTCGCGAGCTCCTCGATGCGGTCGTCGATGCCGTAGTCGGAGAGGTTCGACCAGTTCGCGCCGAAGGTGTTCGTCTCGACCGCGTCGACGCCGACCTCGAAGTAGGCGTCGTGGATGCCGCCGATGATGTCGGGCCGAGTCACGTTGAGGATCTCGTTGCAGCCCTCGAGCTGCCGATAGTCCTCGAGCGTCGGGTCCTGCGCCTGGATCATCGTGCCCATCGCGCCGTCGGCCACGACGACGCGGGTCGCGACCTCGTCGAGCAGGGCTCGCGAACGGGGAGGAACGGCGGCCGTGGCGGGACTCGGGGTCACCGAACCAGGTTACCGGCGCGTGCGCGGGTGAAACGGCGCTTCCGCGGGCGAGGCTTCACCCGCGGAAGCGCGTCTTCACCCGCGCACACCGGGCGGGGCGAGGTCGGGCGACTCCAGATGCAGTCCGCGCAGCGCGAGCCGCGCCGCCTGCCACCCCGACTGACCGTGCACGCCGGGGCCGGGGGCTGTCGAGGCGCCACATAGGAACACGCCGGGAAGCGGCGTGCGCCAGGGCTCGCGCCGCGGTAGCGGCCGACCCACGAGCTGCCACGTCGATGTGGCTCCTGCCGCGATGTCGCCGCCGATGAGGTTGGGGTCCAGCTGCTCGAGGTCGCGCGCCGAGGTGCCGGCGCTCGCGAGCACGGTGTCGCGGAACCCGGGGGCGAAGCGCTCGATCTCGGCGGTGATCGCGTCGGTGCGATCGTCCGTCGCGCCGGCCGGCACGTGGGTGTACGCCCAAAGAACGTGCTTCCCAGCCGGGGCCCGCGTGTCGTCGATCACGCTCGGCTGACTGACGAGCAGATACGGATGCGTGGGGAGCCGCCCGCTCGCGACCTCGCCCTCCGCTCGGGCGAGGTCGGCCCGCGTGCCGCCGACGTGCACCGTCACCGCCTCGCGCAGCTCGGCTGCCGCCCATGGCACGGGCTCGCTCAGCGCGAAGTCGACCTTCGCGATGCCGTCGCCGTAGCGGAACCGCTGCAGCGCGACGCGATAGGGCGTGGGCAGCCGGTCGCCGGCGATCCTGGCGAAGGCACGCGGCGTGACGTCGAACAGCACGGCGTCCGCATCCGCCACCTCGTCGATCTTCTCGATCTCGACCCCGGTCTCGATGCGCCCACCGTGCGCGATGAGGTCGTCGGCGAGCGCCTGCGTGATCGCGCCGCTGCCGCCGCGCGGCACGGGCCAGCCGCGCGCGTGCGCGAACGCCGCGAGCACGAGACCGGGCGCTGCGGCGCCGAGTGCGGGCAGCCGCTTGTTGGTGTGGGCGATCACGCCGGTGAGCAGCGCGGGCGCCGCCTCCGTCAGGAACTCCCGGTTCCACCAGTGGCTGCCCTGCTCGAGCGCGCGCAGCCCGAGGCGCAGAGCGACCACCGGGTGCGCGGGCGGCAGGACGGCGCCGCCGATGACGTCGGCGACGCGGTCGGCGTCGGCCGCCAGCGGCCACAGCAGGCGGCGCCAGGTCGAGGCATCCGCCCCCAGCCCCTGCGCGGTGCGCTCGAGGTCGCGCCATGCGAGCGCCGCGGTCGTCTCGGTCAGCGCGTGGCCGTACGACAGCTCCGGAGTCAGCAGCTCGATGCGCCGATCGAGGCCGAAGCGGCGGAAGAACGCGGACTGCACCGCCATCGGATGCACGGCGGAGCCCACATCGTGGCGGAAACCGGAAAGGGTGAGCTCGCGGGTCGCCGCCCCGCCGCCGAGGTGCTCGGACTGCTCGAACACGGTGACCGCGAGGCCCGCGCGCGCGAGCGTGACGGCGCCGGCGAGCCCGTTCGGCCCTGAGCCGACGACGATCGCGCGACCGGTGCTCATGCGCCTAACGCTAGGGGTATCGGCGCGGCGGCTGTAGGGGTGTCGCCCGGGCGGAGGGCGCGCTACGGTCGCGCTTGGCATGGATTGGGCGCATCTCGACTGGCTCGGCACGGGCGACTACGACGTCGCCCGCGAGGTGCTGCAGCGCGGTGTCGCGGCGATCTTCTTGGTCGCGTTCCTGTCGGCCGCCGACCAGTTCCCCGCGCTGCTCGGCGAGCACGGGCTGCTGCCGGTGCCCCGGTTCCTGCAGTACGCGTACGCGCGGCGCCAGCCGACGATCTTCCGCTGGCATTACAGCGATCGGATGCTTCGCCTGGTGGCCTGGGCCGGGGTCGTCGTCTCGGCCGCGCTCGTGGCCGGCCTGCCGCAGCTCGCGCCGCCGTGGCTCACAACCGTGCTCTTCCTGGTGCTGTGGGGCGCGTACCTCTCGATCGTGAACGTCGGCCAGACGTTCTACGGCTTCGGGTGGGAGTCCTTGCTCTGCGAGGCGGGCTTCACCGTCGCCTGGCTGGGCTCGGCCGGAACCGGCACCCCACTCACCACACTGTTCCTCATCAGATGGCTCGTGTTCCGGCTCGAATTCGGCGCGGGCATGATCAAGCTGCGCGGCGGACGCGAGTGGCGCGATCTCACGGCGCTGTACTACCACCACGAGACCCAGCCGATGCCGGGGCCGCTCAGCAGGCGGGCGCACCTGCTGCCCAGGTGGATGCACCGCGGCGAGGTTCTCGGCAACCACTTCGCGCAGCTCGTGTGCCCGTTCTTCCTGTTCGCGCCGCAGCCGATCGCCTCGATCGCGGCGGCTGTCATGATCGTGACGCAGCTGTGGCTGATCGTCACCGGCAACTTCGCGTGGCTCAACTGGATCACTGTGGTGCTGCTGTTCTCCGGCATCGACGACGGGGTCGTGCACGCGGTGATTCCGGGGTGGGCGTGGCCGGTTTCCGTCCCTGCGGATGCCGGCGGGGTACCGCTCTGGTACGGGGTGCCGGTGCTCGCGGCATCCGCCCTGCTCGTCTATCTGTCCTGGCGGCCGGCGCGCAATCTGCTCGCGCGCCGCCAGCTGATGAACGCGAGCTTCAACCGCTGGCACCTGGTGAACGCCTACGGCGCGTTCGGCACGGTGACGAAGCGGCGCGACGAGATCGTGATCGAGGGCACGGATGACCCGACCGGCTCTTCCGGCTGGAGGGAGTACGAGTTCCACGGGAAGCCCGGCGACCCGGCCCGCGTGCCGCGGTGGTTCGCGCCGTACCACCTGAGACTCGACTGGCTGATGTGGTTCCTCGCGCTCGGCGCGGAAGGCGGCGGCTGGTTCGACCTGCTGCTCGTGCGGCTGCTGCAGGCCGATCGGCCGACGCTGCGGCTGCTGCGCGTCGACCCGTTCGGTGGCCGTGCGCCGCGATTGGTGCGGGCGCGTGTCTTCCGCTACCGCTTCGCGACGCGCGCGGAGCATCGGGTGACTGGGCTCGTGTGGATCCGCGAGGAGCGCGGGCTTCTCGTCCCGCCGGTGGGTACCCGCGACGTCGAAGAACGGGCGTGACCGGCCCGAGGCCGGCTGCACCCGTCACTGCAGAGCGAGTCGGTCCGGCACCTCGTACTGCAGGCGGCCGAGCCACTCGGCGTACTCGGCCGGCCACGGCCGCCCGGTCGGCAGGTGCCGCAGCTGACGCCGCACCTCCCCTGACGACGACGCCACCGGGATCACCCGGGTCGGCGCCTTCCGCGACAGCGCGCCGAACCACCAGTGCCGCCAGGTCCCCTCGACCGACTCGGGGTCGAGGACCAGGTAGTAGTCGGGCAGCTGGGCGCGGCCGGCACGCAAGGCATCCGCCGCCGCCTCCGCCTCGAACAGCAGCGTGTCGAGCGTCACACGGTCGTCGAAGAACTCGACCCAGGCCGCCGCGACGTGCGCGAGCGGGTCGACGTCGCTGATCACGTACGACGCCTGCGACGTGCTGATGCGACGCGAGGCGTCGGTCTCGTCGCCGACCGCCAAGGTGAACGCGTCGACGTTGCGCAAGGAGCCGAGCTCGGAGATCAGCTCGGGCGACTCGCCGCCGACGAGGGCGACGACTGTTCCGGAAGAAGCGGCCATGTTCCAGCGTATGCGCAGCTCAGCGCATGCTGGCGTCGATCTGGTCGCGACGCGCCAGCAGCAGCTCGTCGAACACCGCGATGGGCAACGGATGCCTGGTTGTGAAGTGCACCGACCCCGTCGTCGTCTCGAGCTCGGGGTGTGCGGCCGCCACCACTGACACCGCGACGCCGCTGAACGGGTAGACGGAATACCCCGCCTTCGTGACCTGCAGCGTGATGAGCGCCTTGCCGCGGTACGTCAGAGCCGGCATCCCATAGCTGCGGCCCTCGCATGTGCCCTCGACGATCTCGCGCGCGCGCTCGAAGTACGGGCGCAGCACCTTCGCGCGCCCCTCGTCGATCGAGCCGAGGTAGTCGTCGACCTCGGAGGCCGTGTCGGACATGCGAACAGTGTGCACAGCCCCTCACCGCCGCGCAACAGTCCGTACAATCGCGTCAGCTAACGTCAACCCCGTGAACCCGCTCTGGCCGTCGCAGTACCCGCGCCCCGAACAGCTCATCGTGCACCTCTCCGACACGCACTTCACGGCAGGCCGCGCGCCGATGTTCGGCCAGGTCGACTCCGACGAGGTGCTGGCTCAGGGGCTCAGACAGCTCGTCGGCGCCGGCCTGTCCCCCAGCGCGATCGTCATCACGGGCGACGTCGCCGATACGGGTGCCGGCGACGCCTACACGCGCGTGCGCGCGGCGATCGAGCCCGTCGTGGCCGAGCTGGGCGCCGAGCTCGTCTGGGTGATGGGCAACCACGACATCCGCGGCCGCTTCCGCGCGGGCTTGCTCGACGAGGACGCCACCGATGAGCCCTACGACCGCGTCATCGATCTGGACGGCCTGCGCCTCATCGTGCTCGACTCGACCGTCCCCGGGTTCCACTACGGCGCGCTCAGCGACGAGCAGCTCGCATGGCTGGCATCCGTTCTCTCCACCCCTGCGCCGCGCGGCACGCTGCTCGCCCTGCATCACCCGCCGATCCCGTCGCCGCAGGTCTTCGACGAGCTGATCGAGCTGCGCGATCAGGCCGGGCTCGAGAAGGTCGTCGCCGGCACCGACGTGCGCGGCATCCTCGCGGGGCATCTGCACTACTCGACGCACTCGACCTTCGCCGGCGTGCCCGTTTCGGTCGCGTCGGCGACCTGCTACACGAACGACCCGCTGCTGTCGCAGAACGGGTTGCGCGCGCAGGCGGGCGGGCAAGCGTTCGACATCGTGCACGTTTACGCCGATCGGATGCTTCACACGACGATCCCCGTCGGCGACTGGCCCACCGTGTACGAGGTCACCGCGGCACAGGCCGCGCGGATCGCGGCCCTGCCGGACGAGCAGCAGCAGGCGCTCGCCCGGCGCTACGTGACCGTCGGCGGGCTCTCCGGAGTTCCCGAGCTGTAAGCGCACTGACGGTTCCTGAGAGTGGACCATGCGTTCTTCTAGCGGCAAAGTGAGCACCCGTGTAGCTTCCGCGACATGACCAAACCCACGATCGTGCTCGTTCACGGCGCCTGGGCCGACGCTTCCAGCTGGAACCCCGTCGCCACCGCGCTCCAGTCGCAGGGCTTCACCGTCCTCGCCCCCACCAACCTGCTGCGCGGCGTGCAGCAGGACGCGGACTACATCGCCTCGTACCTCGCCCAGCACACCTCGGGCCCCGTCGTCCTCGTCGGGCACTCGTACGGCGGGTTCGTCATCACAAACGCCGGCGCGCACGGCGGCGATGTGAAGGCGCTCGTGTACATCGACGCGTTCGCACCCGATGAGGGGCAGTTTGTGTTCCAGCTGCTCGGCGGCTCGGGGTCGGCGTTCGACGTGCCCGACCCGACGACGGTGTTCGACATCCTCGGCTACCCGGGCGCCCCAGAGGGCGACGCCGAGGCGCACCTGAAGCCTGACACCGTGCACAACTCGTTCGCGCAGGACCTGCCCGAGGCCGAGCGCTGGCTCATCGTCGCCGGCCAGCGCCCCATCACCCTGCAGGCCAACACGACTCCGTCGGGCGTGCCCGCCTGGAAGACGATTCCCTCATGGGCCGTCGTCGGCACGGAAGACAAGGTGATCCCGCCGGCCGTGCAGCGCAGCATGGCCGAGAATGCGGGCGCCACGATCACCGAGGTGGCCGGTTCGCACGTGTCGATGCTGTCGCACCCGCAGGCAACGATCGACGCGATCCTCGCAGCCGTCGCCGCGGTGTCGGAGCCAGCCGGGGTCTGAGCTCAGGGGCGGAATTCGACGCCCGTCCAGAGCTCCGAGAGGCGCCACAGCTCCCGGCCGAACTCCGGCCGGGAGCTCGCGCTGCGGGCAGGGAACGGCACGGGCGCGCCCTTCATCCAGAACTCGGGGGCGTAGAGCCCGCCGCCCTGCGCGGCCGGGTCGGTGAGGGCGCGTACCAGCGGCGTCGCGCCCCAGTTCTTCCCCTGCGCGCCGAAGGCGAGCCAGCTCTCGAAGACGGGCGGGCGCGGCGGCGTCACCCCGGCGCGCGCAGCGGTGAGCCCGTCGGCGGAGTAACCGGGGTGTGCGGCGAGCGCGATCGACGACGAGCCGGATGCCCGCAGCCGCCGTTCCAGCTCCCACGCGAAGCCCTGCGCGGCATGCTTCGAGAGCGCGTAGGCGCGAGCGCCGGAATAGCCGTGCTCGGTGTTGAGCGCCGCAGCATCCGCCCTGGCGAACATCGTCGCCATGCTCGTCATGCCGACCCATCTGCTGCCCTCCGTACGCGCGAGCGCCGGCCAAGCGGTCGCTGCGAGCAGGAAGTGGCCGAGGTGGTTGGTGGCGAAGGTGACCTCGAAGCCCTCCGGAGTGGTCTGGCGCCGACGCGGACCCCAGGTGATCGCGCCGTTCGCGGCGATGCCGTCGAGCCGATCCCAGTGCGCGACGGCTTCGCCTGCGGCGCGGGCGGATGGCGGGGAGGCGAGGTCGAGCGGCAGGAATCCGACCTCGGCCCCGCCCACGCGCGCCTCGATCGCCGCAATCGCCCGCCGCGCCCTGGCCTCGTCACGTGCCGCGATCACCACGCGCGCACCCGCCCCGGCGAGCTGCTCGGCCGCGAAGTAGCCGATGCCGCGGCTGCCGCCCGTGACGAGGAAGACCTTCCCGCTCTGATCTGGCAGGCGTCTCGGGTCCCACCCGTCTCGTGCCGGCATCCGCCACCCCTTCTCGGTCGTCTCTCACGCACAGTCTGCCGGGTCGTAAGGTGCAGCCCGCTGGTTTGAGGCGTCAGGCCGCGTCGAGCTTCTTCACCTTCGGCACCCCGGCGGCGCGCTCGCGCGCAAGGTCGTAGGCGTTCTGCATTGCGAGCCAGGCTCGCGCCGTCGACACGCCTGCTTGTTCGAGCCGCACCGCCAGGTTGGGGCTGATCGCGGCGCGCTCGTTGATGACGCGACTGAGGGTCACACGCGCGACGCCCAAGCGATCGGCTGCCTCGGTGACGCTGAGCCCAAGGTCTGCAATCACGTCTTCGCGCAGAATCGCGCCCGGATGAACCGGAGTCCTCATAGCCACATCCGCTCCTTTGTCAGTGACAGTCCTGATAGTCGACTAACTCGATGTCTTGCTCGGTGAAGCGAAACGTCACACGCCAATTGCCATTCACCCAAATTGACCAGAATCCCGCGAGTTGTCCTTTGACACGACAGCTGAAGCTACAGGAGTTCGCGGCGGCGCTCGAGGAAGGCGGCCTCGACCTCGTTCGTGGTGAGGAGCAGGGCTTCCGCATACGCGTCGGCCGCGGCATCCGTCTCGCCCAATTGCCGCAGCAGTTCGGCGCGGGTCGCGGCGAGGTACGGGTATGCCGCAAGCCGCGGGTCGGACCCCAGCTCGTCGACGACGGCGAGCGCGGCAGCCGGGCCGTCGACGAAACTCAGCGCCACGGCGCGGTTGAGGGCGACGACCGGCGACGGCCAGCGTGCGAGCAAGAGGTCGTAGAGGCCGAGGATCTGGGGCCAGTCGGTCGCGGCCCAGCTCGGCGCCTCGTCGTGGAGTGCGGCGAGCGCGGCCATGAGCCCGTAGCGGCCCGCGGGCGGGGCGGCGAGCGCCTGCTCGACCAGGATCTGCCCTTCGGCGATCAGCGCGGGGTCCCAGACCCGGCGGTCCTGATCTTCGAGGCGCACCAAGGCGCCGGAGGCATCGAGACGCGCCCCGCGGCGGGCATCCGTCAGCAGCATGAGCGCGAGCAGGCCGGCGACCTCGCGCTCGCCGGGGAGGAGCAGGCGAAGCATCCGCCCGAGCTGAATCCCGCGCTCGGCCAGCTCGGGCCGCGTCAGCTGTGTACCCGCCGCCGCCGTGTAGCCGCTGGTGAAGGCGAGGTGCACGACATCGAGAACGGATGCCAGCCGGTCGGGCAGCTCGGCCGCATCGGGCGCCCGGTACGGAATGCCGGTCGCGGCGATCTTCTTCTTCGCGCGGGTGAGGCGCGCCTGCATCGTGGTCTCGGTGACGAGCAGGGCGCGCGCCACCTCGACGGTCGAGAGCCCGCAGACGAAGCGCAGCGTGAGAGCGAGCCTCGCCTCGGGCGCGAGCGCCGGGTGGCAGCAGGTGAAGACGAGCCGCAGGCGCTCGTCGGGGAAGTCGTAGGGCAGTGTCTCGACGGGGTCTGGCACGAGCAGCGGCAGCTTGCGGGCGAGCGTGCCCGCTCGGCGGCGCACCTCGAGGGCGCGGCGCGTCGCGACCGTCGTGAGCCAGGCGCCCGGCTTTGCGGGCACGCCGGATCGCGCCCAGTGCACGAGGGCCTGTGCGTAGGCGTCCTGCACGCAGTCCTCGGCGAGGTCGAGGTCGCCGGTGACGCGGGCGGTCGCCGCGAGCACGAGCGCCCATTCGCGCTCGTGCGCCGCGGCGACCGCCGCTGCAACATCCGCCATCTACTGCCCGGTCTGCAGGTCGGGGCCCATCTCGCGCTGCGGCCACACCTCGACCGCGCCGTAGACGCTCGGCACCTGCTTCGCCAGCGCGAGCGCCTCGTCGTAGTCGGCGGCCTCGATGACGTAGTAGCCGCCGAGCACCTCCTTCGTCTCGAGGAAGGTGCCGTCCGTCACGGTCACCCCGCCCTCGGTCTGCCGGATCGTCGTCGCCGTGTCGCTCGTGTCGAGCTGCGCACCGCCGCGGATCGCCGCCTTGTTGTTCGCGATGAACGCGACGTGCTTCTCGTGCATGTCAGCCATGACCTCGGGCGGCGTGTCGGCGAAACGCGTCTCGTCGTCGTAGATCAGCACCAGGTACGTGCCCATGTCCGTCTCCTTTGCTTGGGAACTTCACTACTCCGATGCGCGAGCTTGCGCGAGATCGACAACAAGACGAGCAGATCCGTTGGACGGAAAACGCTAGGACCGCGCCGCACCAGGATCTCCCCACCTGATCCAGTAATCGCCTCACGCAAGGGTCGTGACACTACAGCGCTCGAGTTGACCGCGATATTGACTTGCTTGCCTGTTGAAAAATAGTTCCTGAACTGCTGTGTCTTCGCCTGGTACTTATGGGGCTCATCGGAATTGGGCGTGTAGGTGGGGTCTGAAGCCGCCGGCTTCCAGCAGGGATCTCGCGATGCAGTGGCTGAGGTTCCGGAACCCGAGCGCGCTTCCGCGGAGGTGTTCGAGTCGGCCGTTGAGCGCCTCGGTCGGGCCGTTGCTGGTGCCGGGGCGCTCGAAGAACGCGAGGATGTCCGCGGCGCGCTGCTTCAGGGTCCGGCCGAGACGGCGCAGCTCGGCCAGCTGCGCGGGAACCCCGGCGGAGAGCATGTCGATGGTCTCGCGCATGAGCTTCTTCCCCTCGGCCTTCTCGCCGGTGCGGTAGGCGGCGATGACGCGCTGGTAGGTCCTCCAGGTGACCTCGACTTCCACGTGCTCGGGGATCGCGAACGCGGCGTCCAGGCGGGCCCGCTGTTTCTCAGTCAGCAGGCATTCTCCGGCGTGCAGGGTGCGGCGGATCCGGTAGAGCGGATCGCCGGACCTGCCGCGGTGCCCCAGGGTCTGCTGCTGCACCCGCTGCCGGCAGGCATCGAGTCCGTCGCCGGCGAGCTTGACGACATTGAAGGGGTCCATGACGGGCACCGCGTCGGGCAGCTCTTCCGCGGCGGCGGTCTTGAACCCGGTGAACCCGTCCATCGCCACGACCTCGATGCCGTCCCGCCACTGCTTCGGACGGGCGGCGAGCCACTGCTTGAACACCTGCTTGGAGCGGCCGGGCACCATGTCCAGAGGATATGCAACGCCTCCGACGGCAGGCTGCCCGCGGCGGGATCCGTCTGCAGAGCGAGGGACCCGTCCGCGGAATATCCGAAACTCGTCGTGAAGCTCAAGCCGCCGAATGCCGGCGCGCCAGCCGGAATCGACACTGTCGACGACAGCTGCTCATCGAGCGCGTTGTAGCTGCCAACCGTGGTCTTGTAGGCAAGCCCTGGCATGCCGGGAGTGGGCGATTCACTACCACGAGCCACAGGCTTCAGCGGATCTCCACCTCGGCGACTAGATCACTAAAGTCGGGAGCCCCAACGCCATCACTGCACCGAAATCTTAAGACGCCGCGATCATCTAGGTCGACGCGCATTGCCGCATTGAGAAGCCATGCTTGCGTCACGCCGTTGACCCGCCATGTATTCCAGATGCGCAATGACCGTCCTTGCTTCGACTCCCAGGCAATCTGGACACGAATCTCATTTGGCGCCGTGTCCTGCCAAAGAACGACGTCGTCGGTTCTTGTCGACTCAATTCCAAGAGCGCCGCCGCGGATCCGTAGCCTGAAGCCCTGGGGCGGGTGTGGAATCGCTGAACGAAATCGGATCGTCATCCTGCTCGTGTCTGTGGGTAGTTCGTAAAGGCTGTAGAGCGGGCCGTGCCAATCGATCTGGTGTTTCTGCTGTTCGGCAAACAGTCCGGCGAGGTCAGGAGTCACGTCAATATCCACGGTGTCAGTATGGGTCACTGACGGCGTGGTCTTATGGTGAGGTCCCACATGTCGGCCGATGCGGGTACCGACTGACCGGACGACGGAACCGCCATCGCCATGCTGGCGACAACTCATGACAAGTCTCGTGAGAGGCGTCAAAGCGCGCGTCGCGATCTCAGGCTTGATCTTTGAAAAATCTCGCCACGTCATAATTTGCAATTAGGAAGGCACTTTGGCGCGGGGATCTGCCGTAGCGGTTCGCATGATCAGGGTCCGCACCCAGTGAACGAAGGGCTTCGACGGCGGAATTTGATTCTCCCCGATAGCTCATAACCGCAACGAAAAGGGGCGAATTGCCGTGCTTGTTTTCGGCTTCCAAAGCAACGCCGGCTTCGGCGAGCGCTCGAACTACGCGACCGCTGCCGCCTTGAGCTGCAAAATGCAGAGGAGTGAATCCGTCGGCGTCCGGCAATGACGGATCCAAGCCCTCAGCAAGCAGAACCTTGATCTTGTCGCTGTCCCCCTCAGCCGCAGCGTAGTGCAATGCGGTACGCCCCTCTTGATCGATCACGTTCACCTCGGCATTTCAAAAAGATGGCTGCGGTTGCTTGACGGGCTTTCGATTTGATAGTGATCTGGATCGTTCTCATACTCGATCACTTGTTGCCTCGTCCAACCCGATCCACGCGCAAGTTGCTGTGTGCGCCACCACTCATACCCGGGCAAATGTCCGTAGTCAACCCGCGCGGTAGTCAGGCGAATTCAATTCGGCAAATTACGAACCGGTGCGCATAATCCGTTCTAGTCGGTTCTGAGCAAATACATCGCCCATCAAGCTAGCGCGGGGGCGGCCGATGGCTTCGTTTACTGAAACACGAACTTCATTGAGTCGACGGCTCGGATCAAGATCGTCGTACTCAACGCGGTATGCAGCGTCGTTAATTTCCTGATACCGGTACAAAGGCGGCATTCTCCACAAGTCCCGATCCCAACCGGGAAGAACGCCAAGAACGGGCCAAGATCCAGTTTCCACCCCGAGGCTCCCGAAATGGCCTATCAAGAGCGCGTCCTCAGGGCTCAACGTTGACAAGTCCAGCAAATCTGGCACTTTCGCTCGGCGGGGGCCGAAGAAGTGCCCAGCCAGAACCCCATTCTTGGCGCTTCGAGCGATCACGACCGTGCCATATCCGCCTCCCGGTACCGGCACTGCCGCAACCGTTCCTTCCGGAATGCGCTCACTCTTGGCCAAAGCTACTTGAACCTCTCCAGATAGCTGCTCGCAGCCTGCTGATATGCCGCTAGATTCGGGTTTGAGGGACTGACCGCGCCGATCTTGTTAAACCCACCGTTCGCCGCCCTCGCTTCCGGATAACGCTGATAGAGCCAGTCTTCCAGCCCGCGCTGCTCAGCATAGTCGTCCGTGTAAAATTCTTCATTGAAGTCAAACTGGCGCAGTATTGGGTCCTGTGCGTGCTGGCCCTGCCTAGCAACGAAGTCTTTCGTGCGGCCGGTGCGCACGACGTTTCCGTCACCGTCACGAAGTGTGTAGACGCCCCCACGCGCGTCCGCGGCGTTCTTGCCGGCGAAGACGTCGCCGAAGAAAGACTCGAATTCCGCTCCGAGGTCTTCGGCCGCTCCGTCTTCCGGTGCGGCTTCGGCGGCGGAGTTCATCCAGAGCATCTGCATTTGCGTGTTGGCCGACATCAGGTCCAGCTCATCGCCCAGGCTCTCCTCGCCCGGCTTAGCTGAGGCCCCAAGTCCGTAGTTGTCCTGCTGCCAGGCCTTGGCCATGGCATCCTTGAAAGCCTTAGAACTCGCGACAGTCAGGCCCCAGAGGTATATCTGCCCTAGTGGTGTTGCTTCGTATGCGGCCTGCTTCTGATCCGCGATCATCGTCGCGCTGGCCGCGGTGGCGCTGCCCTTGCTTGTCCCACAATTCGTTGCCTGGGTGAGAGCACCATTGCTCTGAAGGCATTCCCCCGAGGGGTCGGTGTCGGTGACCGGGTCGTTGCCGGCGTACGCGTACGCGTTCAACGACGCGAAGCTCGTGGCGTCCAGCAGCGGGTCCGCGGTCGTGAACGACCCGGTCGCCGAGTCATACAGGCGCGCACCCACCTGCGTGAGCCCGGAAAGCGCCGAGGACGAATCGTTCAGGAACCCGCGGTCCGAGGACCACGAGACGCCCGTGCCGCGGGTGTTGCCGAACGGGTCCGTGAACCTCTTCGTGACCTGCCCGGTGGCGGAGTTCACTTCCACATCCGGTGAGCCGTCCACGTCCACGCCCAGCCAGTACAGGCTCGAGGTCGTCGCCCCGGCGGCCGCGTCGCGCTCGGCGAACGGGACCCCTTCGACGCTGTACGTGCGGGATGCCGACGCGCTGGCCGCCCCGGCGGCGAGGCGCACCTCGGTGTCCCCGAGGAACAGAGTGGAGCCGGTGGGGTCGATCTGCAGCAGCAGGCTCCCGCCCGCGTCGTACACGCGCGTCTGCGTCGAGGTGCCCGAGGTGATGGTGGCGGTCTTGCCCTGCGAGTCGTACGACGCCGTCAACGCACCCAGCTGGGTAGCATCCCCGGCCGCATCCCAGCTATAGCTATACGGCTGCGTGCTGGTTGTCGCACCGGTGGCGGCGATCTGTGCGACCGCATGCGGATGCGGCGCCCCGGCCGCCGGATAGCGGTAGGCCGCCACCGTGTCGGTCCCGGATGCTGTGGTGGCGTGCTGGGTGGCCGAGAGCCGGTTCCCGGTCGCCGTGTCATACGTGAACGACTCCCAGTACGGCGCCGGACCACCCAACGTGGTCGAAGACGGTGCGGCCGTGCAGGAGGCGGAGGACGGCGACCACGCCGTCACCGGACATCGGCGTCCACGCCTTTGTTAGGGACGACGGGTCACGAAGGCGGCGCGTTCACCAGGAGTGTGTCGACGTACATGGAGAGGCTTCGTGAAGCGCCTTCTTCCCAGCGCTTTCGAACACGCGAGTGCGGAAAGATCCGAAGGGAGTGAAAGACCACAAGCGCCGCAGTCTCGTATTGTTCATCCCAGACCCAAGAACCGTCGTATCTCTGCCGGATGGCCTCACCGAAGTAGGCGCCGATGACCCGCACCATGGCCGCCCGCAGCTCATCGGATGCCTGGAGCCAGGGAGTCAGGCTGTCGATCAGCTCCTCGAGACCCGAGAGGGTGTTGAGCCGCCCATCGAGGCTAAAGCCGTTGCGGAGCGCAAGACGCTGACAGATCTCAGCATCCGAGATCATCTGCGGCTGGAGCTCATCACCGCGTTGCCGCATTGCCTCTCCTCAACTCAGAGCCAGCTGAGGCAGGTTTTCCCACCCGTCTTTGACGAATGCCGCATGGCCTAGCCCGGTCTTGATGCGAGCGGCGAGTTCGGCCCGATCATCGGGGGCATCAGTAAGGCTCGCATAAAGCCAGCACGCCAACCCGCCTTCAGCCTCGGACGTCTTAGACCACGGCAGGCCCTCAACAAGCCCTGCCCCGAACGCCTCTACATACCGGCCCGAAAACCAATTGAGCCAAAAGATCCCAGGAAGTCTTTGATTAATTGTTCCACTTACATACTGCTTCATGAACTCGGGCCAAGTATCTAAGAATGCATAGGCAATATTATGTCGTGCAAAAAAGTCGCTTTGAAAAAAGCTTGACAAGATGTTTATGTCACGCAGTCCGGGCCGATCAATAGCCACGTCTACAAGGTTAGCGCTTCCCTGACTCTGTGCAGTGGGCATGCACGCACGTATCCCGACTGTTGTTCGCGGGCCCCGCCCGATGAGATCGTGGCAGGGAAGCTCATGCGTAACTGGCGGAATAGTAAGAAGCTCCGTAACAACGGCTTCAGTATATAGCCTTCGTACTGGCTCCACATCATCTATGCGATCGAGCTTGACGCCATATGATTGAATTTCGTTGAGTACGGCAATGAGCTTGGCCGGATCGGTAAGGACAGTGTCGAAGGCCATCCAAAGGTACAAACTCTCCATTATTCTCCGTACGGGACGAAAGCGCCAGGACCGCGCCGGACCAGGATCTCCCCACCCGAGCGTGCGATCGCCTGTCGCAGGGGCGCAGACACCACAGTGTTCGAGTTGACCACGATATTGACTTGCTTGCCTGTTGCAAGGTAGTTCCTGAATTGATGCGTCTTCGCCTGGTATTTGACGTCCTTCACTTCCCAGATCTGGCCTCCGTCAACAGAATCAGGGATGCTTCCGCCCGGGACTTTCGCGGTGTTCTTGGTCAGTCCCAATTCTTCCAAGGTATCGGCTTCGAACTGCTGCCCCCTAAGCAACTGTGGCGGAACTGCCCCCGAATCCGCTAGATCGGCTGAGCTCTTCCCGCTGAAGACATCGGCCATCAGCCCTTCGAATTCCGCTCCGAGGTCTTCGGCTGCTCCGTCTTCGGGTGCGGCTTCGGCGGCGGAGTTCATCTGCAGCATCTGCATCTGCGTGTTGGCCGACATCAGGTCCAGCTGCTCGCCCCAGGTCTCTTGGCCGGGCTTCGCCTTCGGAAGCGTGTAGAGCCGCTTGACCGCCTCGGCGAACGCCGGAGAGTTCAAGTAGTCCGCGTAATGCGCCAAGTACTTCTGTCCGGCGGGTGTTGCTTCGTACGCGGCTTGGGCGTGGTCGGCGGCCATCGTCGCGCTGGCCGCGGTCGCGCTGCCCTTACTCGCCCCGCAATTCGTTGCCTGGGTGAGAGCCCCGTTGCTCTGAAGGCATTCTCCCGAGGGGTCGGTGTCGGTGACCGGGTCGTTGCCGGCGTACGCGTACGCGTTCAACGACGCGAAGCTCGTGGCGTCCAGCAGCGGGTCCGCGGTCGTGAACGACCCGGTCGCCGAGTCATACAGGCGCGCACCCACCTGCGTGAGCCCGGAAAGCGCCGAGGACGAATCGTTCAGGAACCCGCGGTCCGAGGACCACGAGACGCCCGTGCCGCGGGTGTTGCCGAACGGGTCCGTGAACCTCTTCGTGACCTGCCCGGTGGCGGAGTTCACTTCCACATCCGGTGAGCCGTCCACGTCCACGCCCAGCCAGTACAGGCTCGAGGTCGTCGCCCCGGCGGCCGCGTCGCGCTCGGCGAACGGGACCCCTTCGACGCTGTACGTGCGGGATGCCGACGCGCTGGCCGCCCCGGCGGCGAGGCGCACCTCGGTGTCCCCGAGGAACAGAGTGGAGCCGGTGGGGTCGATCTGCAGCAGCAGGCTCCCGCCCGCGTCGTACACGCGCGTCTGCGTCGAGGTGCCCGAGGTGATGGTGGCGGTCTTGCCCTGCGAGTCGTACGACGCCGTCAACGCACCCAGCTGGGTAGCATCCCCGGCCGCATCCCAGCTATAGCTATACGGCTGCGTGCTGGTTGTCGCACCGGTGGCGGCGATCTGTGCGACCGCATGCGGATGCGGCGCCCCGGCCGCCGGATAGCGGTAGGCCGCCACCGTGTCGGTCCCGGATGCTGTGGTGGCGTGCTGGGTGGCCGAGAGCCGGTTCCCGGTCGCCGTGTCATACGTGAACGACTCCCAGTACGGCGCCGGACCACCCAACGTGGTCGAAGACGGTGCGGCCGTGCAGGAGGCGGAGGACGGCGACCACGCCGTCACCGGACATCGGCGTCCACGCCTTTGTTAGGGACGACGGGTCACGAAGGCGGCGCGTTCACCAGGAGTGTGTCGACGTACATGGAGAGGCTTCGTGAAGCGCCTTCTTCCCAGCGCTTTCGAACACGCGAGTGCGGAAAGATCCGAAGGGAGTGAAAGACCACAAGCGCCGCAGTCTCGTATTGTTCATCCCAGACCCAAGAACCGTCGTATCTCTGCCGGATGGCCTCACCGAAGTAGGCGCCGATGACCCGCACCATGGCCGCCCGCAGCTCATCGGATGCCTGGAGCCAGGGAGTCAGGCTGTCGATCAGCTCCTCGAGACCCGAGAGGGTGTTGAGCCGCCCATCGAGGCTAAAGCCGTTGCGGAGCGCAAGACGCTGACAGATCTCAGCATCCGAGATCATCTGCGGCTGGAGCTCATCACCGCGTTGCCGCATTGCCTCTCCTCAACTCAGAGCCAGCTGAGGCAGGTTTTCCCACCCGTCTTTGACGAATGCCGCATGGCCTAGCCCGGTCTTGATGCGAGCGGCGAGTTCGGCCCGATCATCGGGGGCATCAGTAAGGCTCGCATAAAGCCAGCACGCCAACCCGCCTTCAGCCTCGGACGTCTTAGACCACGGCAGGCCCTCAACAAGCCCTGCCCCGAACGCCTCTACATACCGGCCCGAAAACCAATTGAGCCAAAAGATCCCAGGAAGTCTTTGATTAATTGTTCCACTTACATACTGCTTCATGAACTCGGGCCAAGTATCTAAGAATGCATAGGCAATATTATGTCGTGCAAAAAAGTCGCTTTGAAAAAAGCTTGACAAGATGTTTATGTCACGCAGTCCGGGCCGATCAATAGCCACGTCTACAAGGTTAGCGCTTCCCTGACTCTGTGCAGTGGGCATGCACGCACGTATCCCGACTGTTGTTCGCGGGCCCCGCCCGATGAGATCGTGGCAGGGAAGCTCATGCGTAACTGGCGGAATAGTAAGAAGCTCCGTAACAACGGCTTCAGTATATAGCCTTCGTACTGGCTCCACATCATCTATGCGATCGAGCTTGACGCCATATGATTGAATTTCGTTGAGTACGGCAATGAGCTTGGCCGGATCGGTAAGGACAGTGTCGAAGGCCATCCAAAGGTACAAACTCTCCATTATTCTCCGTACGGGACGAAAGCGCCAGGACCGCGCCGGACCAGGATCTCCCCACCCGAGCGTGCGATCGCCTGTCGCAGGGGCGCAGACACCACAGTGTTCGAGTTGACCACGATATTGACTTGCTTGCCTGTTGCAAGGTAGTTCCTGAATTGATGCGTCTTCGCCTGGTATTTGACGTCCTTCACTTCCCAGATCTGGCCTCCGTCAACAGAATCAGGGATGCTTCCGCCCGGGACTTTCGCGGTGTTCTTGGTCAGTCCCAATTCTTCCAAGGTATCGGCTTCGAACTGCTGCCCCCTAAGCAACTGTGGCGGAACTGCCCCCGAATCCGCTAGATCGGCTGAGCTCTTCCCGCTGAAGACATCGGCCATCAGCCCTTCGAATTCCGCTCCGAGGTCTTCGGCTGCTCCGTCTTCGGGTGCGGCTTCGGCGGCGGAGTTCATCTGCAGCATCTGCATCTGCGTGTTGGCCGACATCAGGTCCAGCTGCTCGCCCCAGGTCTCTTGGCCGGGCTTCGCCTTCGGAAGCGTGTAGAGCCGCTTGACCGCCTCGGCGAACGCCGGAGAGTTCAAGTAGTCCGCGTAATGCGCCAAGTACTTCTGTCCGGCGGGTGTTGCTTCGTACGCGGCTTGGGCGTGGTCGGCGGCCATCGTCGCGCTGGCCGCGGTCGCGCTGCCCTTACTCGCCCCGCAATTCGTTGCCTGGGTGAGAGCCCCGTTGCTCTGAAGGCATTCTCCCGAGGGGTCGGTGTCGGTGACCGGGTCGTTGCCGGCGTACGCGTACGCGTTCAACGACGCGAAGCTCGTGGCGTCCAGCAGCGGGTCCGCGGTCGTGAACGACCCGGTCGCCGAGTCATACAGGCGCGCACCCACCTGCGTGAGCCCGGAAAGCGCCGAGGACGAATCGTTCAGGAACCCGCGGTCCGAGGACCACGAGACGCCCGTGCCGCGGGTGTTGCCGAACGGGTCCGTGAACCTCTTCGTGACCTGCCCGGTGGCGGAGTTCACTTCCACATCCGGTGAGCCGTCCACGTCCACGCCCAGCCAGTACAGGCTCGAGGTCGTCGCCCCGGCGGCCGCGTCGCGCTCGGCGAACGGGACCCCTTCGACGCTGTACGTGCGGGATGCCGACGCGCTGGCCGCCCCGGCGGCGAGGCGCACCTCGGTGTCCCCGAGGAACAGAGTGGAGCCGGTGGGGTCGATCTGCAGCAGCAGGCTCCCGCCCGCGTCGTACACGCGCGTCTGCGTCGAGGTGCCCGAGGTGATGGTGGCGGTCTTGCCCTGCGAGTCGTACGACGCCGTCAACGCACCCAGCTGGGTAGCATCCCCGGCCGCATCCCAGCTATAGCTATACGGCTGCGTGCTGGTTGTCGCACCGGTGGCGGCGATCTGTGCGACCGCATGCGGATGCGGCGCCCCGGCCGCCGGATAGCGGTAGGCCGCCACCGTGTCGGTCCCGGATGCTGTGGTGGCGTGCTGGGTGGCCGAGAGCCGGTTCCCGGTCGCCGTGTCATACGTGAACGACTCCCAGTACGGCGCCGGACCACCCAACGTGGTCGAAGACGGTGCGGCCGTGCAGGAGGCGGAGGACGGCGACCACGCCGCCGTCAGCTCACTCAGCGCGTCATAGCCGAAGCACTGCGTATCAGTCGCGGCGGCGCTGGTGTTGCTCTCCTGCGTGATCCGCCCGGAAGCATCCCTGGTGTACTGCCGGTCGGCGAGGATCGTGGCCGCCGATCCGGTCGCCGCCTCATCCTGCAGCGCGTTCAGGTCCCCCGTGGCGGGGTCGTAGCCGTAGGAGGTGTACAGGTAGGTCGATCCGGTGGTGTGGGAGAAACCCGCCAGCTGCCCCAGACCCGTGTGGTTCACCGACCCGTAGGCCACACTCCCGCGCACACTCGTGACCTGATCCCGTGAGTCGCGGAGGATATGCAACGCCTCCGACGGCAGGCTGCCCGCGGCGGGATCCGTCTGCAAAGCAAGGGACCCATCCGCGGAATACGCGAAGCTCGTCGTGAAGCTCGAGCCGCCGAATGCCGGCGCGCCGGCCGGAATCGACACTGTCGACGACAGCTGCTCATCGAGCGTGTTGTAGCTGCCGACAGCGGTCTTGTAAGCGAGACCTGGCGAGCCGGGGGTCGAGCCGGTGTAGGCGGTAGAAGAGGTCAGGTCGCCCTTGTCCAGGGTGTCGTAGACCCAGGAGTCCAGGATCGTGCCGGCGCTGCCTGTGGCGGTGCCCTGGTAGGTGGCGGTCTTCCTGTTCAGCCCGTCGTAGGTGTAGGACAGCGTGGTGCCGTTGCCGTCGGTGCTGGTCAGGAGGTCGCCGGCATCGTCGTAGCTGCTCGTTGTCGTGCCGGTGTCGGGGTCGGCGGCGGTGATCTGCTGCCCGAGCACGTCGTATGCCCACGTCCAGGTGTTCCCGGCGGGGTCGACGGTCTTCGTCATGTGACCGGCCGGGTCGTAGCTGTACTGGGTGGTCTGCTGCGGTGCCGTCGGGCTCGGAGACGCGGCGAGGTAGTCGACCAGGCTGGTCTGCTGCCCGAGCGAGTTGGTGTAGCTCGTCGTCGGAGTGCCGCCGGCAGGCGGCGTGGTGTCGGTGCGGTCGGCGCCGCGGTACGTGAAGGCGGTGGTGCGACGCAGTGTCCCGCTGCTGTAGAGGCTTGTGGTCGTGGTGCGGCCGGCGCCGTCGTAGCTGGTGTCGGTCTCCGAGGGGATCTGCTGCTGGCTCGCCGGCACGAACAGGGCCGTGGCCGGGTTGGCCTGGGTGGTGACGTAGGGGCTGTTCTGCAGGTCCACGCGGCCGGCGGCGTCGTAGCCGGTGTCCGACATGACCGTGCCCTGGCTGCCGCTGGCCTGGGACTGAACCTGCCTTCCGAGCCCGTCGTAGAGGTCGATGGTCGTGTTGGACGTGTTCGCCGACTGGGTGACGGTCGTGATCGTCGATGCGGCGGTCTGCGACTCGGTGTAGCTGTAGCCGATCGAAGCAGTTGCTCCGGCGGACTGGGACGCTGTCGGGGTCCACACCCCAGTGCGGCGCCCGAGCGCGTCGTAGGCCGCCGTGGTCAGGTGGCCGTTCTGATCGGTCACCGAAGTCTCGACGCCCCACGCTGGGTTGTAGGCGGTCGTCGTCGTCCAGCTCAGCGGGTTCGTGGTCAGCTCGCTGGTCAGCGGGCCACGCGCTGCCGGGGTGTAGACGGTACTGGTGGTGTGGCCGAGCACGTCGGTGACCGCCAGCGGGCGGCCGAGACTGTCGTAACTGGTCGTGCTCGCGGTGGCCCAGTGGGCGGTGGCCGCGGTGGTTCCCGTGTAGCCGTCGACTTCTTGCGTGGCCGTCAGGTGGCCTTTGCTGGGTGTGGCCGCCGGGGCGGTCGGCGGGGTGGCCGGGACGCTGGCGCCGTCGTAGTAGTCGGCGGTGTCGGAGAGGACGTCGGCGGGGTAGCGGGCGGTGGCGGTGCTGGCGCAGGGGACGGCGAGTGCGGTGACGCGCTGGATAGCGCCGATGATCCAGGCGGTCGTGTTCGGTTGGGTGTAGCCGGTTGTGGTGCAGCTTGTGCCTGCGTCGCTGGTGGCCTTCTCGGCGGTGGTGATCAGCCCGTTCCCCGGGTCGTAGCTGTTGGTTGTCGTGATGGTGCGGTTGCCGCCGGCGGAGAGCGGCTGGGTGGTGACATCCACGCCGTCTTCGACGAAGCGGGCGGTGTGGGTTCCATCGTCGGCCTTCACGGCCGACGCCCACGGTGTGGAGACGGTGTCGGACAGGATGGCGCCGCCAGCGCCCTCGAGGCTCTTCTGCTCGCGGAGCTGACCGGCAAGCCAGAGCGAGTCGTGGACCGTGCTGGAGCCGGTCACGTCGACGGTCTTGGCACCGCCGGTGGTGCTGGCGCGGTCGCCGTCCATGCCCTGGAAGTAGGTGTAGTCCGTTGTCTGCTGCAGAGCTGGCGTGCTGGAGTCCCCGACGCGGACCTCGACGGTGTTGTAGCCGGCGTACACGTTCCAGGTGCGCTGATCGGCCGGTGTCAGCGGAGAGGTGTTGTACCGCCAGGCGGGTGTTCCGGTGTATTGGTAGTCCGTCTCGATCGGCCGGTCGTTGCCGCCGCCAGTCTTCGGGTCATCCAGTGTGGAGGTGACCACGTACTTGAAGAACAGGTCGAGCTTCGGGGTGGTGTACGGCAAGACGCCGGGGGCCCAGTACTCGGGGTAGCAGAGCTTCGTGTTCGTGTTCGCAGCCGCCTCGATCGCCGCAGCATTCGCCGGCGTGCAGTCGCTGCTGGTGGTGTAGTTGACAGCGAGGGATTCCCCGAGGCCGGTCTGGATCGCGGAGATGCGATATTTCATCAGGGGCGCGAGGCCGTCGATGGCCCACACCCTGTTCTGCATGGGGACGCCGCTGAACACGGTGGGCGGTTCGGTGAGGCTCGCCGAGCCGGTGTAGCCGGTGTGGGAGATCTGGGACAGCCACAGTGCCGCGTTGGTGCCGTCGCCGGGGCTGGGGAAGCTATGGCTGAGCGTCCAGGCGTCGACGTTCGCGTAGCTGCTGCCGGTGAAGTACTGAGTCGTGACGCTCGCCAGCATCGAAGTGGTGAAGAACGTCGGGGAGACGAGCCCCGTGCACGCGCCGGAGGCGCAGTTCTGGTCGAAGGGCACATCCGGGTAGTTCGCGGGCGTCGCCGGGGTGGCGATTTGGCCCGAGGCCGCTTCGCTCGTGCATCCGCTGCCGGCCGCGCAGCGCCCATTGGCGGCATATGAGAACGTGACCCGGTCGCTCGCCGCGTTCGCCACGTATGGGGCGTTGCCGGCGATCCCGTAGTCGATGTGGTCGAGCTCGCCGCCGCGCGTGTAGGAGACCGCTGTGGTGCCGTTCTGGGAATAGTGGTTGGTCTGAGCGTCGTAGTAGAGGGCTTCGGCGTTCCCGTCCGGGTCGAGGATGTAGTCGAGGTTCCACCGCCACGCCTGGGTGCACGAGGAGGTCGCGAAGGTGCTGGCGTGGCACGGCTCGCCCGCATCGTTTCCGTAGACAGGCACGGTCCAGGCGGAGTTCGTGGCGGCGTTGCCGGATGACCAGCCGGGCAGCTGGTTCAGCCCGAAGAAGTACTGGGTGCCGTCGGTGGTCGTCACCTTCCAGCAGTCGTCGTCGTATGTCCCGTTGGACGGGCCGCAGCCGGCGGCCTGGCCGACGAGGTGCTCGATGCGGGAGCCGTCGTCGGCCTGCATGACCCAGGTTCCGGTGGCGGTGTCCTTGACGAGCTGGCCGGAGTGGCCGTCGAAGGAGATGGTGGCATTGTCGCTCTGCCAGCACAGGTCGCCGGAGGTCGCCACCGGGCCGCTTGGGCCGCTGTCGTCGGAACAGGGTGTGTAGCTGCGCTCGATGAACCCGCCGCCGGACAGGCTCCAGCTCTCGCCGACGGAGCCCGGCTGGTTGTTCGTCGACCCACTTTCGCCGTCGACGGCTTGCGAGTCGTAGTCCAGCGCCAGGGCCGGCGCGGGGCCTGCCGCGGCCGGTGGGGTGCGCAGCGGGTAGGACCAGGCGAAGTCGCCGGTCTGCGTCGACACGTTCCAGCTGTCGGAGGGCTTCAGCGGCGTGGCCGTGAAGTTCCCGGTCCCGGTCGCTGAGACGGGGGCGGCAGTGGCTTGCAGCAACGTTGTCGTGCTCGTGGTCGTGGCCGTGAGCGTCACGGCGCTGGCTGTTGCGGCGACTGCCGGTGTGTCGCTCGGGTCGGCGCCGGTCGCTGCGGCCGCGGTTTTCGAGGCCGTGGCAGAGTCGGCTGGTTCCTGAGTCCAGCGCAGCCGGCTTGCGAAGTCGGCCCCGTAGAGGCCCTGCAGGGTTCCGGCGGGGATGTTGACGGCGACCACGCCGCTGCCGGCTTGCTTGTCGGTGCGGTGCAGGAGGAGCGCGAGCCCGTTCGCGCCGTAGCGCTTCGCGTCGGTCTTGCTGAGAACGGTCACGCTGTAGCCGACAGTGTTGGCCTGCGTCGAGTCCGCCGGCTCGATGGGAGCCGTCCGGATGCCGGTAGATCCGATCTCGGACCATTTCCGCCCGAGGTGGCCGCCGCCGCCGTTCGGAAGCGTGACATCGGCGCCGCGGTCCGGGCGGCCGGGGGCGATGTCGCTGGTGGTGGTCACAATCTTGGTCGGGGCAACGGCCGCGGACTTGAGGGCGTGCGCGGCCGTGGAGACCGGCCGCGCGAGTTCTCCCGGGACAGGCTTCGCCTGCGGGAACTCGTACGGATGGAACTGTTCCGTGGCGCCCGCCGGGGTGGCCGCCGCGAATGACGAGGCGAGGATGGCGACGGCAGCCAGAGCCGAGAAAGTGCGCGAAAGCCAGGGCATCGAGCGTGGCATCGGGTCTCCTTGCACAGTCGCGCCGACTTACTCGGCCGGGCTCAGGAAGTAGAGGTTCTCGATCTGCTGGTGGTCGAGGATGCCCTGGTAGACGCCGGGGTCTGCGATTAGCCCGTTCCATGAGTCCAGGGTGAAGCCGAGGCTGGTGGCGCCTCCGATGACGACATGGCCGGTTGCGGAGGTATCACCGCTGGGCACCGCGTATCCGGCGACGGCCGAGGGGTCCACGACGTCGCCGACGCGCACCGAAATCTGATGGTTGGATGCGTCCCATTCACCGATCACCAGCGACCACTTCCCCAGAGGCAGGCCCGGCGCGGTCGCACAGGGCATCTGCCCGGCGCCCGCCTGCGTGTGGAGGCACATGCGCGTGCTGCCGCCCGTGCTGCCGGAGCCGCCGGGCGATTCCTGCAGGTAGAACCCCGACGACGTCGCCCCGGATTCGGAGAGGATCGTGTGGTAATGGGTCGACGCTGCGGTCGTCTGCTCGGGATACACCCACGCGGCCGCAGTGAAGCTCTTCGTCGTGTCGATGGCCTGCTGGCTCGTCTGGTCTTGCCCGAGAACGGCCGTGTAGCCGAGGGTGGACTCTACGATCTGCCCTTCGCAGTTCGAGGAGGGTGAAGTGAAGTGCTCGGCGCCGACGCGGCACCGGTAGATCGCCTCCGACGGGATACCGGCCGGGGGCGCGGCCCAGATGTAGCCGAGCGTCGTCAGGCTGTACCCGCTCTGCCCTTCGCAGTTGGAGGAGCCCGTCGTCATCTCATCCCCGGTGGAGAGCTTGCACTCATACAGGGCGTGCGTGCCGCTTGGCTGCGCGCCGTCTGTGCTTCCGATCGCGCCGAGGTTGACGCTCTCCAATGCGTAACCGGACGGCAGCGCACCTTCGGTGAACACCATGTGGTCGCTGCCGTTGTTGCCACGGTGCAGCACCGAGTAGCCGGCGAAGGAGAACGCCGCGCCGATGGAGTAGCCGGCTTGGGCGAGATCCGTTGGCAGGTCGGCCTGGGTTGAAGTCGCGTCTGCAAGGCTCTGACCGGAACCGAGTGTCACGGGCAAGGCTGTCTGGTTGGTGTCGGCCACGCTGCTCTGCGTCGGGCTGACCCCCACGTCGGTGACCCATTCATGGCCGCCGCCGGTTGTCGGGTTCACGCCGTCATCGGCGCCGACCGCGAGCGTCGCGGTCGGCAGGGAGAGGAAGCCGGACGTGATCGCCGAGCCAGAAGGCGAGACGTTCCCCGCGCCGTCGACCGCCTCCACCCACAGGGTCGCCTGCGGGTAAGGAGGTGCGACGGTCAGCGCCGTTGTTCCTGCCGAGGCGCACACGATCGTGTACTGGCCCTGGTAGGAGGGGCAGGCGGCCAGCGCCTGGCTGTTGCCGGGAACGTAGGGCACGGACGCCACGTTCGCGGTCGGCCCTGGCGTGCTGCTGCTCGTCCACCAGTACACGAGTTCTGCCACGTGGTCGGCGCTATTCACCGTCACGTCCACCGTCGACGGCTTGCCGATCGTCAGACTTGTCACGCCGGAATCCAGTGTGACCGTCGGCCAAGCTGGCGCCTCGTTGTCGACGCTGAAGTAGCACGTTCCAGATGCCGGGCCGGACAGCGTCCCATCGTTGGCTGTTGCATGCCAGGAATAGCTGCCATCGCCCAGAGCGCCTTTCGGGATCTGGGCCGTCTGCGCACCCTCGGCACCCGATGCGGTCCCGTTCCACGCTGCGGTGCCCACTACATTGAATAGAACGCTGAGGTCGCCGCCATCCGGGTCGGTCGCGCTGGCCTGCAGTGTGATCGCCTGCGCCTTGCTGTTCACCCATGCCGGCGCAACTGCAGTGCCGCAGCCTCGCACGGGGCTGGCGATCGAAAGCCCGGTCGGCCCGTTCGGCGCCGAGTCGTACGTCACAGCCAAGGTCGCGTTCAGCGCCCAGTGCTTGCGGTCCGAAAGGTTCGACTCATCGCTGGCCCTCAAGCCGAATTGTGTCGAGCCAATGGAATTTGACGCCGCCCACTGCATCGCAGCCGCCACACCCACCCCGTTCGTTCCCGCCACAGGGGTGAACGTAGCCTGCGGGTGCGCCCACACATTCGCCGTCGCGTTCTCCTGATTCCAGGTCGCTCCGGGAGTCAACAGCGGGCTCTCGATCAGATACAAACCGGCGGTGTCTGTGCTGCTCCAGCTCTCGGTCTCGTTCAGCGTCAATCGCGCATCGGAAATTGTCTTGCCCGCTAAGGCTCCGGTCGGGAACTGCCAAAACGCCCGCGAGCGGTACGAGATCCCGTCCTGAACCGCAGAGCCCGTCCCGAGCCAGCTCGAGTTGTAGTTGCCGTTCAGGTACGACTGGTTCGGGTAGGCCATATCGTCATACCAGTGGTCGTTGTCGCCGGAAGACCACGCCGGGTCGACGAAGATCGGGTACACGGCGCTCGTGTCACTTCCGATCGCGGTGATGTCCAAGTCCTCGTGCGAGGCTGTCACGGAATGCGCGACGGGCTTCGGCTCGGCCTTGCCGCCAGGGCCCGCAGGGCTCGAACCCGGTTGCGAGGAGTCCCACCACAAGGGCTCCTGCGCCTTGACCTTCGCACCCGAGGAGAACGTCGCGACGGTGGAATCGACCTGATCCTCGCTCAGCGTTGCGCCCTGCACGCCGAGCTCCAGCGCTTGCAGTTGTGGGTTCGCAGCCGCGGTTTCCGAGTGCACCTCGAAGATCTCCGACATCCCCGACGGCGTCGCCGACAGCACCAGGTCGACGCCCGGCAGCACCGAGCTGTAGGTCGCCGTCGACCCAGATATTGATGGCACCGGCAAGATCCCGTCCGGCCAGGTCTGATCGGCCCAGGAGCCATCCGGCGCCTGAATCCTCGCCATCGTGCTCGTGTTGCCGCTCGAGAACTCGATCCCGTTCGGAACTGTGGATGGCGTCCACAGCCCGTCGGCTGCAAGTGTGAGCTTCGTGTTCACTGGCTTCCACGCGCCATCAGAGAGCACTCGCTGCGGCACGGAATCCGAAACCAGCTGCATCTGACCATCAGGCAGCGCGAGGACCTCAGTCGTTGGTGTGCTCTCGCCCGTCACGCCGACCGCGTGATCGTGCGCCGCGGCGATCGCCTCGGCAGCCGCGTCCGACGCAGCCCATTGAGCGTCTGCCGGACTCAAGTCGGCAGCCGGCGCTGTTGCCGCCCGAGCGGGCAGCGGAGTAGCCAGCCCGCATGCCAGCAGCACGACTGCGGCTCCTGCCGCGATTGCCATCGTTGACCGAAACACTCGAGCCCCCAAACCCGTGACTGAGAGGACACTACGAGCCGATCCATGGCCAGAGATATGGCACCTGCGTGCCATCTTCGCGCGCCCCGTCTACCCCTGAGCGGGGGCGTTGTTCCCCGAATCTTGGCGCTCATAGCATCTGCGTAGGCGCTCGAGAGGGGGACGGTGCTATACGACTCGGGCAAGCGCGAAACGGATCACGCGCGCGGCGGGAATGCCGCTTCCGCCCTGGTCGAAGATTTCACCACCGAACTCGCCTCACGCGTCGCAGCTTCCAGAGCGCTCGCGACGCGGCGGATGGCGCGCCGTGTGGCTCTTCTCACGGCGGGCTACGCTCTCGCGCTGCTCAATGGCGATGTACTAATACCGACCGATACCGATGGAATCGCACAGGCACTGATCGCGGATGGGAACACTTCAGAAGAACTCGTACTGGGCGCATCGATCTTGTTCGGCCTCGCGGTCACTCATCTCGGCCGCGTCCGCGCCGAGAGCAGCGAGGCGATCGCGAACGCAGCCAATCGCGCCATCTTGATCTGGCTCACGCCGACCATGACTGCCTTCGGCCGATTGTCCTCAGGCCCCCACGCGGCTTCTTTGGCCACAAGCGCCGCCGCCGCAAGCCGCCTAACCAGGCGAGAACGAGAGGTGCTTCTCGCCCTCGCGGCGACGACGCGCACCTCGGACCTGTGCCAGATGCTCACCATCTCGGCCAATACACTCCGTCACCACATCTCGAAACTGTGCGAGAAGCTTGGGGCTCGCAATCGATATGAGGCTTTACTCATCGCCCAACGGCTCAACCTCACGACATGACCGCAGTTGCAACGGAGCTTCCGCCGAGACATCGCCAGGAACCGATTCCCACTATTTAGCCGATTCCTAGCGATGCGCGCTTACCGTGAGCACATGGCGGGCCTGCGCGCTCGGGACTTACGAACCCCCGGCCCCCGCGCGACGTTGGCTGTCGCCGGGGCGATCGTCGCCGCGCTCGTGGTGGTGGTCGCCGTGCTCGCCTTCCGGCTCGGGGGCGCGAGCGACGCCGCGGCGAGCGCCACCCATACTCCGAAGCCGACGCCCAGCCCGACCGCGCCGACGGTCGCGCAGCTCTACCGCCTGGTCGGCCCGTCGGTCGTCATCGTGCAGACGAGCACCGGCGAGCTCGGCACCGGCATCGTCGCCACCAGCGACGGCACGATCATCACCGCGAACCACGTGATCTCGGGCGGCGGCACGATCGAGGTCGCCTTCTCGGACGGCACCGAGACCCAGGCATCCGTCATCTCGTCAGACCTGACCACCGACATCGCCGCGCTCGCCCCCGCCCAGCTGCCGCAGCCGCTCGTGCCCGCCACGCTCGGCGGCGACACGACGGTCGGCGCGCCCGTTGTCGCGATCGGCAACCCGCTCGGGCTGAGCTACAGCGTCTCAAGCGGCGTCGTGGCCGGCACCGATCGCAAGGCCGACACGGATGCGGGCGAGTTCAGCGGGCTGATCCAGTTCGACGCGAGTGTGAACCCCGGCAGCTCGGGCGGACCACTGCTCGACGGCAGCGGCGACGTCATCGGCATTGTCGTCTCGATCGCCGACCCCGGGCACGACGGCGCGTGGGCAGGCGTCGGCTTCGCCGTGCCCATCGGCGCGGCCCTCGGCGGCACCGGCACAGGCGAGCCGGCGCCACAGCTCTAGATAAACGGATGCCTGACACGAAGGAACACGCATGGTGACCTCACTCCCCCCGCACCCCCTCGAGCACGTACTGTTCGAGGTCAAGCGCACGATCGTCGGGCAGGACGTCCTGCTCGAGCGCATGGCCGTCGCCCTGCTCGCGGGCGGCCATCTGCTCGTCGAGGGCGTGCCCGGCCTCGCCAAGACGCTCGCGGTGAAGTCGCTCGCCTCGGCGATCGGCGGCCAGTTCCAGCGCGTGCAGTTCACGCCGGACCTCGTGCCCGCCGACCTCGTCGGCACCCGCGTCTACCACCAGCACACAGGCGAGTTCGAGACGGTGCTCGGGCCGGTGTTCGCGAACCTGCTGCTCGCCGACGAGATCAACCGCGCGCCCGCGAAGGTGCAGTCGGCGCTGCTCGAGGTCATGCAGGAGCACCAGGTGACGATCGGGCGCGAGACCTTCCGCGTGCCCGAGCCGTTCCTCGTCATGGCGACCGAGAACCCGATCGAGTCCGAGGGCACGTACCCGCTGCCCGAAGCGCAGGTCGACCGCTTCATGATGAAGGTCGTCGTCGACTACCCCACCCAGCCCGAGGAGCACGCGATCGTCGACCGTGCGCTGCGGCCGGCGCCGCTGATCCAGGCGATGCTGTCGCCGGAGTCGCTCATCGAGATGCGGGAGCTGGTCGACACGATCTACGTCGACCCGGCGATCACCGACTACGCCGTGCGGCTCGTCACGGCCACCCGGTCGCCGGGGCTCGTGGGACTCGGTGAGCTGGAGCGCTATGTGTCGTATGGCGCGAGCCCGCGCGCATCCATCGCCCTCGTGCTCGGCGGTCGCGCGCTCGCGTTCCTGCGCGGCCGCGGCTACGTCCTTCCGCAGGACCTCGCCGAGCTCGCCCTCGACGTGCTGCGCCACCGCGTCGTGCTCAGCTACGAGGCGCTCGCCGACGAGGTCGACGCCGACGCGATCGTCTCGCGCGTGCTCGGCGTCGTGCCGGCGCCCGAGGTCGTGCTGCAGGCGCGATGAAGAACAGGTGAGAGCGGATGCCTGAGCCCACCACGTCCCGTGCGGCGGAAAGGCTGCTGCTGCGGCTCGAGTGGCGCGTGCTGCGCCGCCTCGAGGGGCAGCTGCAGGGCGGCTACCGCACGGCGCTGCGCGGCTCTGGGTTCGACTTCGCGGGGCTGCGCGCCTACGTCGCCGGCGACGACGCCCGCCGCATGGACTGGAACGTCACCGCGCGGCTCGGCGAGCCGCACGTGCGCGTCTTCACCGAGGACCGCGAGCTGACGGTGTGGCTCGTGCTCGATCGCTCGGCGTCGCTCGGTGCAGGCCACCGCACCGAGGCCGGCCGCGGCAAGGACGACGTGCTCGCCGAGTTGGCCCTCGCCCTCGCGCGCCTGTTCGGGCGCGGCGGGAACCGGGTCGGCGCTCTCTTCTACGACGAGGGCGCGACCCGCGTCGTGCCGCCGGGGACCGGGCGACGGCACGCGCTGCGCATCGGGCACGAGCTGTCGCGCGAAGCATCGGCCCCGCGCCCGAAAACCCGCGCCACCACCGATCTCGCCGCCATGCTCGACCGCATAGCCGGGCTCGCGCGCCGCCGCAGCCTGATCATCGTCGTCTCGGATTTCATCGGCACCGGCGACTGGCCGGCCGCCCTGCTGCGGCTGACACAGCGGCATGAGGTGGTCGCGCTGCGCGTGACGGATGCCGCGGAGGGCGAGCTGCCCGAGGCGGGCCTCATCATCGTCGAAGACGCCGAGACCGGCGAGCAGCTGGTCGTCGACACCTCGGACCCGGTGTTCCGCGCGGGTTACCGCCGCGGCGTCGACCGGCTCGAGGGTGAGCTCGACGCGGGCATGCGCCGCGCCGGGGTGCCCGTGCACCGCGTCGACACCGAGCGCGAGCTCGACCGCGCGCTCGTCGACATCGTCGCCGCCACCCAACGGCCCCGGGCAGAGCGGCGCCCATGACCCTCGACGCTGCTCCCCTGCTCGTGCTCGGCGCCGTCGTCGTCGCGGCGCTCATCGTCGTCGCAATCGTGTTCGACCAGCGCCGCAGCGCCGCACTCGCCCGCCTCGGCGCGAACCGGGCGGGAAGCGGGCGTGCTCGTCGGATCGGCATCTGTCTGACGATCGCGGGCGTGGGTGTGCTGGCGTTCGGGGCGGCGGGGCCTGCGGCATCCGTGCCCGTCCCGCGCGCATCCGGCACGGTGATGATCGCGATGGACGTGTCGCAGTCGATGAGCGCCACCGACGTGAAGCCGAGCCGCATCGTCGCAGCCGAGAAGGCGGCCAAGAAGTTCATCGACGCGCAGCCGTCGAGCGTCGACATCGGCGTCGTCGCGTTCGAAGAGGGCGCGCTCGTGACGACGAAGCCGAACGCCGACCACAGCCAGGCGCTCAACGCGATCGAGCGGCTCAAGGTCTCGGGGGGCACCTCGCTCGCGGCGGCGATCACGGGCTCACTCGCGGCGATCACCGGGAAGACGGTCACGATCGGGCAGGACGGGCAGCTGCCGGACCTCGGCTACTGGGGCTCGGCGACGATCGTGATCTTCAGCGACGGGCAGGACACGGGCAACCCCGACGCCGTCACCGCCGCCGAGCTGCTCGCCCAGCAGTCGAGTGTGCACGTCGACACCGTCGGCGTCGGGACCACCGCGGGCACGACGGTGACCGTCGACGGCTACCGGCTGCACACCGCCCTCGACGAGGACACGCTGAAGGGCATCTCGCAGATCACGAGCGGCGCATACCACCCTGCGACGGATGCCGCGCAACTCGGCAGCGTCGCGAAGTCGATCGACCTCAGACTGACCCTGCAGAACAAGGCGTACCCGCTGGCGGGCGGCCTCATCGGCCTCGCGCTCGCACTGCTGCTCGCCGGCGCGGTGCTGACCGTGGCCGGCACGGGGCGGGTGGTCTGATGAGCTTCACATGGCCGTGGGCGCTGCTCGCACTGGTCGTCATTCCGGCGCTGCTCCTCACCGCCTGGTGGCTGCGGCGGCGCCGTCGGCGCGCGGCGGTGCGGGTCGCGTCGATCGCGGTCGTGCGGCAGGCGCTGCCCGCGCGCAGCAGCTGGGTGCGGCGGATTCCGGTTGCTCTGATGCTGCTCGGCATCGGGGTGCTCGCGGTCGGGGCGGCGCGGCCGCAGGCATCCGTCACCGTCCCGTCGAAATCGTCGACGATCGTGCTCGCTCTCGACGTGTCCGGCTCGATGTGCTCGACCGATGTGAAGCCCAACCGCATCACGGCCGCCGAGCAGCAGGCGAGCACCTTCATCACGTCGCTCGCCGGCGGCCCGAAGGTCGGGCTCGTCGCCTTCGCCGGCGCGGCGGGCGTGCTCGTGCCGCCGACCGGCGACACGAAGTCGCTGCTCGACGGGCTGAAGGGCCTCACCACCTCGCGCGGCACGGCGATCGGGCAGGCGGTGATGACGTCACTCGACGCGATCTCGAAGGTCGACCCGTCGGTCGCGCCGACCGGCACCGACAGCACCGCGCCCGACATGGTTCCGGCGCCGAAGCCCGGCGCCTTCGCCCCCGACGCGATCGTGCTGCTGACGGACGGCGCCAACACGCAGGGGATCGACCCGCAGACGGCCGCGAAGTTCGCGGCGGAGCGGCACGTGCGCGTCTTCACCATCGGCTTCGGCACGACTACGCCGTCGTCGCTCGTCTGCCCCGGCTCGCAGCTGAACGACGGCTTCGGCGGGTTCGGCGGCGGCGGGTTCGGCCCGGGGGCCGGCGGCGGTTTCGACGGGGGCGGCTTCGGCGGGCGCGGCAACGTGCTGCAGATCGACGAGGGCGCGCTGAAGCAGATCGCGAAGACGACCGGCGGCACCTATCACCGCGCGCAGAACGCCGACGAGCTCAAGAGCGCGCTGGCGAGCCTGCCGAGCAAGTTCAGCCTTGTGAAGCAGCATGTCGACCTCGCCGCATGGTTCGCCGGCATCGGCGGCCTGCTGATCGCGGTCGCGGTCGGGCTGTCGCTGTGGTTCTCGCGGGTGCGCACGCCCGGCGGCATACGACAGACGACGTATGGCGGTGACCGCCCGCCGCCGTGATGATGCGGCCATGCGGGTGCGGCGCGTGAGGACGGTCGGGTTGCTCGGCGCGCTTGCACTCGCGGTGGTGATCGGGGTGAGCGGATGCTTCGGCCCGTCCGCCTCCGCGAGCGGACCGGCCGGCGCTGCGAAGTTCTACCACCAGAAGCTGACGTGGAAGCCGTGCGTCGGCGCGTACATCTGCACCAAGGTCACCGTCCCCGAGGACTGGAGCAAGCCTGGCGGAGCGACCATCCACGTGGGTCTCATCAAGAGCGCCGCGCTCTCCGGGCGCGCAAAGGGGACGATCATCTGGAACCCGGGCGGACCCGGCGGAGTAGCCGAGGACTACACGGGCGGAACCAGCTATGGAGTCGACGGTCTCGTCGCAGCGGACTACGACGTAGTCGGCTACGACCCACCAGGCGTCGGGCTCTCGACGCGGGTGGACTGCGGACCGGAGTCCGAGCTCGGCACGCTGATCTTCGCCCCCGACCCGGCGCCCGTCGGCAGCGCGGCGTGGGTCTCGGCGGAGGAGAAGAGTGACCGCAGCTACGCGGCTGAATGCGTCAAGCACACGGGAACCGAGCTGCTCCGACATGTCGACACGGTGACGGCCGCGCGCGACCTCGACGTCGTCCGCGCAGCTCTCGGGCAGAAGCGGCTCGACTACGTCGGCGAGTCCTATGGAACAGACCTCGGCATCGTGTACGAATCCCTGTTCCCCGAGCACATCGGCCGCGTCGTCCTCGACGGCGTGGAGGACCCTCTCGAGCCCGCCGTCGACCTCGATGTCAACGCGGCCGCCGCGTTCGAGAAGGACCTCGACGACTACCTGGCGTCATGCAGCGGCAGGCTCGGGTGCCCGTTCACCGGATCGCTGGATCAAAGCCGCGCGACGTTGGCGAATCTGCTCGCCGGCCTTGCGGACCATCCGCTGACGACCTCCGGCAGTTTCCGACTCGGCGGCGGGGCCGCCACGCTCGGCATCAGCGATGGCCTCGCTTCGCAGTCCCTCACCGGCACCGCGTTCTCGAATCTCGATGACGCCCTCACCGCGGCGATGCACGGAAACGGCGATGACCTGCTCACGCTCGCAGAGGACTACTTCGCCTGGAGCCCGGACTTCACCTCAGGCTCGTGGTACCCCGCCAACATCGCCATCTCATGCGCGGATCGGAGTCTTCCCACCGGTGCCGCGGCGATGGCGGACGAAGCGATGAAACTGCGCACGGCGGCGCCGGTGCTCGGCCCCTATTTCAGCTATCAGGGCGCCGTCTGCGAAGGCCTTCCCACATCGGGCAAGCACTTCAGCGACAAGACGCTGCCGAGACCTGCGCACCCCGTGCTCATCGTTTCGGCAACCGGCGACCCTGAGACGCCGCACTCGAACGCCGTCGCCGTCCATGCCCGAATGTCGAACACACGTCTGCTGATCCGCGACGGTGACGGTCACACCTCGTACAACGGCGGCAACAACTGCGTCGACAGTGCCGTTGACGCGTACTTGATGTCGGGCACGCTCCCGCAGGACAACACGCACTGCTAGGTTCGGCGCGTGCCGACCGACGCGCCCGCCGCGCCCCCAGCCCGCCATCCCGGCACCGTCGCCGAGGTGTTCCTCGTCTTCCTGCGCCTCGGCGTCACCTCGTTCGGCGGCCCGGTCGCGCATCTCGGATACTTCCGCGATGCGTTCGTGCTGCGCCGCCGCTGGCTGTCCGAGAAGGCGTATGCCGACCTCGTCGCCCTCTGCCAGTTCCTGCCGGGCCCCGCCAGCAGCCAGGTGGGCATGGCGATCGGGCTGCAGCGCGCGGGATTCCTGGGGATGCTCGCCGCCTGGTGCGCCTTCACCCTGCCGTCGGCTGCACTGCTCACCGCATTCGCCTTCGGCGTCGAGGCCGTCGGCGACATCGGCGACACCGGCTGGCTGCAGGGGCTCAAGGCGGCTGCCGTCGCGGTCGTCGCGCAGGCCGTGCTCGGCATGGCCCGCACGCTCGCGCCCGACACCAAGCGCGCGACCATCGCGATCGGTGCGATGATCGCCGTGCTGCTCATCCCGAGCTCGCTCGGCCAGGTGATCGTGATCGCCGCGGCCGCCGGGGCCGGCCTGCTGTGGCTGACTGCGCCGCCGACGACGATCGAAGATGCAGATGCCTTCACCGTCCGCGTACCCCGCGGCGTCGCCGTCGCGTGCCTCACCCTGTTCTTCGCACTGCTCGCGGCGCTGCCCATCGCGTACGCGGCGACGCACGACGCAGGCATCCGCCTCGTCGACATCTTCTACCGCTCGGGCGCGCTGGTCTTCGGCGGCGGCCATGTCGTGCTGCCTCTGCTGCAGGCGGGCACGGTGCAGACCGGGCTCGTGAGCCATACCGATTTCCTGGCGGGCTACGGCGCGGCGCAGGCGGTTCCGGGGCCGCTCTTCACGTTCGCGGCGTTCCTCGGGGCCGTCATGCAATCGGGCCCGACGGGCGTCGCGGGCGCGTCGATCGCGCTCCTCGCGATCTTCCTGCCCCCGGCGCTGCTGATCGTCGGGGCGCTGCCTTTCTGGGATGCGCTGCGCGCCGCCCCGCGCGTGCGCCGCGCGCTCATGGGAGTGAACGCCGGCGTCGTTGGCATCCTCGCCGCCGCGCTCTACGACCCGGTCTTCACGTCGGGCGTCACCTCGGCGCGTGCTCTCGCCGTCGCTGTCGCGGCGTTCCTGGCCCTGCAGTTCTGGAAGTCGCCGCCCTGGGCTGTCGTCATCGCGGCCGGCGTGATCGGGTTCCTCGTCCTGTGACGCCTCGCGGCCGATCGGGCGCAACTGAGTCGATCGGGCAGATCGATCGGCACAATCGGTGCGCCCGATCGACCCGATTGCGCCCGATCTGCTCAGCGCCCTACCCGCCGAGCGCGGCGATCTGGGCGGCCGCCTTGAGCTTCATCTCGGCGAGCTCCGCCTCGGGCTCCGACGAGGCCGTGATCCCCCCGCCGGTGCCGAAGGTCGCGCGATCGCCGTCGACGACGATCGTCCGGATCGTCGTCGCGAAATCCGCCGGCCCGTCCGCCGCGAAGTAGCCGAAGGCGCCCGCATATGCCCCGCGCGGCATGCCTTCGAGCTCGGCCAGCAGCTCAACCGAACGCCGCTTCGGCGCGCCGGTCATCGACCCCGCGGGGAAGAGCGCGGCGAAGGCATCCGTCGCCCCCATGCCCGGAGCCAGCCGCCCCCTCACCGTGCTCACCAGCTGGTGCACGGTGCGGTAGCTCTCGAGGCCGAACAACTCGTCGACGGTCACCGAGCCGAGTTCGCTCACTCGGGACAGGTCGTTGCGCACCAGGTCGACGATCATCAGGTTCTCGGCTTGCTCCTTCTCGCTCGCGAGCAGCTCTGCGGCGAGCGCGGCGTCTGCGGCGGCCTCGGCCGCCCGAGGCCGCGTGCCCTTCATCGGTCGCGTCGCGGCGACGCCGTCGCGCACCTCGACGAACCGCTCGGGCGAGGCGCTCAGCAGCTCGAGTCCGCCGAGCCGCAGGTAGCCGCCGTGATGACTCGGCGCGAGCCGACGCAGCCGCCGATACACGTCGACCGGCGATGACGGTCGCGGCGCCGACCACTGCTCGGTGAGGCACAGCTGGTAGGCGTCCCCCGCGGCGATATGCGCCTGACTCGCCCGGATCAGCCCGAGATAACCCGCGTCATCATGCGCGCGCAAGATCTCGACGTGCTCGGTCGCGGCTGGCGGGTCGGATGCCTCGGCCGAAGCCCCCTCGAGCGCGCGCAGCGTCGCCTCGACCCAGTCGCCGTCGAGGTCGGCCGCGACGACCTTCACGACGCGAGCGCCGTGGTCGAAGACGACAGCCCGTTCGACCAGCATCATCGCGGCGAGCGCACCGCCGGCGGCCGCGGTCGGCACCCCCAGCAGCGCCGACCCGAACTCGTGCGAGAACCACCCCGCCCATGCGGGCAGCAGTCCGGCCCCGACCTTTGCGGACCCCACGGGCCGGTCGGCATCAACGCTGCCAACGCGCTCGAGAAGTTCAGCGAGATCCGCCTTCAACGCGGCGAGCATCGGCGAGACATCCGTCGCGGTGCGCGCGCTCAGCCGACGCGCGGCAGCGCCTGGCCACCCGATCACGCTGATGCCGTCGACGGCATCGGGCCCGGAATCGAGCCACACCACTTCGCTGCCCCGGTCGAGTGCGAGAAACGCCGCCTCCGGGTCGACCCAGGTCGCTGCGCGCTCGATCATCGTGCGAGCGTACCGGTCGGCCGCGTGGCGACCAGTGCCTCCCGCGTCATTTCGATGAGGGAACAGATTCGGCGCGTCGCCAAAAGTGTTCCCTCATCTGAGTCCGCCGACAGGCACGCCGCCGCTCGGTGCGACGGCGACCTCGCTCCTGCCGTCAGCCCCAGACGTCCTCGGCGATCGCGACGACCTCGCGCACCTTCGCCCACTGCTGCTCCTCGGTCAGCAGATTGCCCTCCTCCGTCGAGGCGAAGCCGCACTGCGGGCTGAGGGCGAGCTGCTCGAGCGGCGCGAACTCGGTCGCCTCCTCGATGCGCCGTTTGATCGCGTCGACATCCTCGAGCTCCCCCGACTTCGACGTGATCAGGCCGAGCACCACCGTCTTCGCACCGTGCGGCAGGAACCTCAGGGGCTCGAATCCGCCCGCGCGCTCGCTGTCGTACTCGAGGAAGTACCCGTCGTAGTCCGTGTTCGCGAGCAACTGCTCGGCGATGGGCTCGTAGCCGCCCGACGAGATCCAGGTCGACCGGAAGTTCCCGCGGCACACATGGGTCGTCACGACCATGTCCGACGGCTTGCCTGCGAGCGACGCGTTGATCAGCTCGGCATACCGCTCGGCGAGGCCCTCGGTGCGGATGCCTCGGGCGGCCGCCTTCTCGAGCTCGACCTCGGAGCAGAGGTACGCCCAGGCGGTGTCGTCGAACTGCAGGTACCGGCACCCGGCGTCGTAGAACGCCCGAACGGCGTCGCGGTAGGCGGCGGCGAGGTCGTCGAACGCGTCCTCATGGTCGACGTAGGCAGTGGTCGTCACCGCGTCGGCGTCCAATCGGAAGTGGAGCACCGTCGGCGACGGGATGGTCATCTTGGGAAGCAGACCGGCCGGCGCGTTCTCGTGCAGATAGCTGTAGTGCGCCAGGAACGGGTGCGTCGATGAGAACCCGATGCGGTCGCTGACCCGAAGCACCTTGTTCGCGGTCGAGACGCCCGTGAATTGGATTCCGTGGTCAGAGTCGACCACTGAGACCCCGTCGAGCCCGTCGAAGAAGTCGTAGTGCCACCACGCGCGCCTGAGCTCGCCGTCGGTCACGGCGCGCAGCCCTGAGTCCCGCTGCCGCCCGAGCACGTCGACGATGGCGGCGTTCTCGATCACGCGCAGCTGGTCCGCGTCGAGCAGGCCGAGCTCATAGTCGGCGCGGGCGAGCTTCACGCTCTCCGGGCGCAGGAAGCTGCCGACGATGTCACTGCGGAACGGAGGATCGACACTCACACGAGTCACGCTAGCCGCTCGGCCGCGCACACGGCCCGGCATGTCGTTAATCGAACCCCGGGCGGCCTGTCAACGGTCTGTTCCCCGCCGGCCCGCGCGCCTACGTTCACTACTACGGGGCGGCGCGGCCCCAAGAAGGGGGCAGGCATGAACAGCCAAGCTGTGTATCGGACGGAAGCGGGCGACTGGCGCATCGAGAAGCAGAGCGACGGCCTCTACCGCGTCACCGGCGCGGGCCACGGCACGAAGGGCAACGCGGGATTCATCGAGCAGGTCGGCGGCGTCTGGGTGGCGCTCGCCGGTGCGCGGCTCGACCACTGCGTCGAGGTCGGGCAGTCGGTCACCTTCGACCGCGCCGCAGCGCTGCTGCTGAAACACGGACCGGCGTGAGCCCGCGCCGACAGATCTCCCGCTCGCTCGGCGTCCGCCTCATCGAGGGCGGCGCCGAGTTCGCGGTGTACAGCGAGAACGCAGACGCAGTGGCAGTGTGCGTCGTCGGCGCCGACGGCACGGAGACCCGCACCGACCTCGGCGACCGCACCGGCCACGTGTTCCACGGGTTCGTTCGCGGCGTGGAGCCCGGCACACGCTACGGCCTGCGCGTCACGGGGCCGTCGGACCCGGCATCCGGCCTGCGGTTCGACGACAGCAAGCTGCTGCTCGACCCGTATGCGACCGCGACGACGGATGCTTCGGACGGCACGATCCTCGGCGTCGTGACCGACCCCCGCTCGTTCGACTGGGGCGACGACGCGCCGCCGCGCACGCCGCTCGCCGACACGGTCGTCTACGAGCTGCACGTGAAGGGCTTCACGAAGACGATGCCCGGCGTCCCCGAGGAGCTGCGCGGCACGTACGCCGGCCTCGCCCACGGCGCGGCGATCGACTACCTGCGCGATCTCGGCGTGACGGCCGTCGAGCTGATGCCGGTGCACCGCTTCGTGCAGGACGGGCACCTGCTTGAGAAGGGCTTGCGGAACTACTGGGGCTACAACTCGCTCGCGTTCCTCGCGCCTCATCCCGAGTACGCCGCAGCGGACGACCCGCTCGCCCAGGTCGACGAGTTCAAGACGATGGTCGCGGCGCTGCACGCGGCCGGCATCGAGGTGATCCTCGACGTGGTCTACAACCACACGGCCGAGGGCAACCACGACGGCCCGACGCTGAGTCTCAAGGGCATCGACAACCCGTCCTACTACCGCCTCGTCGAGGGCGACCCGGAGCACTACTTCGACACGACCGGCACGGGCAACAGTCTCAACGTGGGGCATCCGGCGGCCCTCGCCCTGATCATGGACTCGCTGCGCTACTGGGTGACCGAGATGCACGTCGACGGGTTCCGTTTCGACCTCGCGACGACGCTCACGCGGCAGGGCGGCGACCCCGACGTGCACAGCGCGTTCCTCGCGCTGACCCATCAGGATCCGACGCTCGCGCCGGTGAAGCTGATCGCGGAGCCGTGGGACACCGCGGGCTATCAGGTGGGCGGCTTCCCTGCCGACTGGTCGGAGTGGAACGGCCGCTACCGGGACGACGTGCGCGACTTCTGGCGCGGGCGGCCCGGGATCCTCGGCACGTTCTCGCAGCGCGTGCTCGGAAGCCCCGACGTATACGAGGCGTCGCGGCGCTCACCGCTGTCGAGCGTGAACTTCGTGACGGCGCACGACGGGTTCACGCTCGCCGACCTGACCAGCTACGACGAGAAGCACAACGAGGCCAACGGCGAGGGCGGCGCAGACGGGGAATCCGACAACCGCTCCTCGGGCTACGGCGCAGAGGGGCCGACCGACGACGAGGGCATCAACCGGCTGCGCACCCGGCAACGCAAGAACTTCCTCGCGACTCTGCTGCTGTCGGCCGGCGTGCCGATGCTGCTCGGCGGCGATGAGCGCGGGCGCACCCAGGGCGGCAACAACAACGCCTACTGCCAGGACAACGAGACGTCGTGGTTCGACTGGGAGCACGGCGACGACGAGCTGCTCGACCTCACGCGCAGGCTCATCGCGCTGCGCAGGGCGGAACCCGCCCTGCAACCCGACTGGTATCGAGAGGCGCCCGGAACCGGCATCCTGCGCTCGGTCGACCTGCGCCGCGCGGACGGCCGGCGGTTCGTCGCATCGGACTGGCTGCGCGCCGAGCACCGGGCGATCGTGTTCATCCTCGGCCACGCGGGCCACGACGCGTTCGCGGTGCTGATGAACGCGGCGGAGAACGGGGTCGAGTTCTCGCTGCCGCGACCGCCGCATCACGCCTGGCGGCTCGAGCTCACGAGCGACGAAGGCCTCGCGGTCGAGGTCGCCCGCCGGCTGACGCTCGCGCCGCGGTCGTTCGCCGTGCTGCGCTCGACGCGATCACTGCGCTGACGCGCACTCGCTCGTCCGGTCCCTCCACCGCCTGAAGCCGCGCCCGCAGAGCAACGACGCGATCGAATGCCGCCCGCGAGGTGCCTAGGCTGACCCCATGGCCACCGTCGTTCTCGTCAGGCACGGTCGCACCGCCGCGAACGTCGCGGGCGTGCTGGCCGGCCGCGCAGCCGGGGTGGGCCTCGACGAGGTGGGCCGCGAGCAGGCTGCGCGCACCGCCGAGCGCCTCGCCGCCGCTCCGCTGGCGGCTGTCGTCTCGAGCCCGCTGATGCGCTGCCGCCAGACCGCGCGGTCGATCATCGCCCGGCAGACGGGAACCCCCGAGACACCGCTCGACCGCGGCTTCATCGAGGCCGACTACGGCACGTGGCAGGGCCGCGCGATCGGCGAGCTCGCCCGAGAGCCGCTGTGGGACGTGGTGCAGTCGCGGCCGTCTGTGGCCGAGTTCCCGGGCGGCGAGGCGCTGACCGCCATGCAGGCGCGGGCGCTCGCGGCGCTGCGCCGCCACGACCACGCTGTCGAGCAGCGATTCGGCCCGGCATCCGTCTTCGCAGTGGTCACCCACGCCGACATCATCAAGTCGCTCATCATCGACGCGCAGGGGCGCCCGCTCGACGAGTTCCAGCGGATCGCCATCGCCCCAGCATCCTTGTCGATCGTCCGTTACTCGGGTGGGCAGGCCGACGTGCTCGCGATGAACTCGGTCAGCGGCGCGCTCGCGATCCCGAGTGAGGCGCGTAGATGACGGATGCCGCGGCTGGCCACCCCGACGGCGAGCTGCGCCTCATCGGGCGCATCCCGACCGCGTCCAACGCGGCGTTCCTGGCGTCGGTCGGTGAGACGCCGGTGATCTACAAGCCGACCGCCGGCGAGAAGCCTCTGTGGGACTTCCCCGACGGCGACCTCGCCCAGCGCGAGGTCGCGGCCTACCTCGTCTCAGAGGCGCTCGGCTGGGGCATCGTGCCGCCGACCTGGCTGCGCGACGGGCCGTTCGGCGCGGGCATGGTGCAGCTGTGGCGCGAGCCGAGCGGCCCGCGTGCGGTCGAGCTGTCACCGCCGGAAGCGCGGGCGGATGATGGTCGCCGGCGCGTGTTCGACATCATCGGCGAGCCCGACTTCCCCGTCGCGATCCTGCACGAGGACTCGGCCGCGCTGCGCCATATCGCCGTCTTCGACGTGATCGTGAACAACGCCGACCGCAAGGGCGGCCACATCCTCGAGATGCCGGGCGGCCACCGCCACGGTGTCGACCACGGCCTCACCTTTCACGTCGACGACAAGCTGCGCACGGTGCTGTGGGGCTGGGTCGGCGACGAGCTGACGGATGCCGAGCTGGCCGGCGTCGCAGCCGTGCGGGCGGCCCTCGCGAGCGCGCTCGGAGTCGCCCTCGCCGAGCTGCTGAACCCGTACGAGCTCGAGATGCTCGACTTCCGCTGCGAGCTGCTGCTCACGGAACACCGCTTCCCTGCGCCGCAGGGCAGCTGGCACACGGTGCCGTGGCCGCTCATGTGAATTACGCCAAAAAGCGTATTCGTGCCGCGCGGCGGCCCCGCCACGATGTGAAGAATGTTGGCTATGACCTGGCGCCCCGCTGACCTTGATGCCCTCGACCTCGAATACTCGCTCGTGCTCGCCGCGGGCGACTCCGGCGACGAGGTCGAGCTCGGCTTCGTGATAGTCGAAGGCGCCGTCTTCATCCGCGCCTACAGCGGGCCGAGCTCGACGTGGTTCCAGGCCGCGCGCGCCGCGGGGCGGGGCACGGTCGAATTCGGCGATCAGACCCTTGAGATCACCTTCACGGACGCCTCGGCTGAAGCATCCGTCATCGATGCCGCCTACTTCGAGAAGTACGGGCCCGCCGCCTCGCTCGCCACCAGCGCAGACGCGCGCGCCGCGACTCTGCAGCTCGACGCCGCGCGCTGACCCCCGGCGACGGCTACCGTTGAGGGATGACCGACACGGATTCCGCGCAGCCCGCCACCGATGACGCAAGCGCCGCGCCGGCGTTCACCGACCTCGGCCTGAGCGACGCGGTGCTCAAAGCGCTGAAAGACGTCGGCTATGAGACGCCGTCGGCGATCCAGGCGGCGACGATCCCGCTGCTTCTCGAGGGCCGCGACGTCGTCGGCCTCGCCCAGACCGGCACCGGAAAGACGGCTGCGTTCGCGCTGCCGATCGTCTCGCGCCTCGACATCTCTCAGAAGACACCCCAGGCTCTCGTCCTGTCGCCCACCCGCGAGCTGGCGCTGCAGGTCTCGGAGGCGTTCGAGAGCTACATGGCGCACGTGCGCGGCGCGCATGTGCTGCCGATCTACGGCGGCCAGGGCTACGGCACGCAGCTGTCGGCGCTGCGGCGCGGCGTGCACGTCGTCGTCGGCACGCCCGGCCGCATCATGGACCACCTCGAGAAGGGCACCCTCGACCTCTCCGAGCTCAAGTACCTCGTGCTCGACGAGGCGGACGAGATGCTGAAGATGGGCTTCGCCGAAGACGTCGAGACGATCCTCGCCGAGACGCCGGACGAAAAGCAGGTCGCACTGTTCTCGGCGACGATGCCCGCGCAGATCCGCCGCATCTCGAAGACCTACCTGCACGACCCGCAGGAGGTCACGGTCAAGACGAAGACCACGACCAGTGCGAACACCACGCAGCGCTACCTCGTCGTCTCGTACCCGCAGAAGGTCGACGCCCTCACCCGCATCCTCGAGGTCGAGAACTTCGACGGGATGATCGTGTTCGTCCGCACCAAGAACGAGACCGAGACACTCGCCGAGAAGCTGCGCGCCCGCGGCTACACGGCCGCCGCGATCAACGGCGACGTGCCGCAGGCGCAGCGCGAGCGCACGGTCGAGCAGCTGAAGGCGGCGAAGCTCGACATCCTGGTGGCGACAGATGTCGCGGCCCGCGGCCTCGACGTCGAGCGCATCAGCCACGTGGTCAACTACGACCTGCCGATCGACACCGAGTCGTACGTGCACCGCATCGGCCGCACGGGGCGCGCGGGTCGCAGCGGCGCCGCGATCAGCTTCGTCACCCCGCGCGAGCGTCGTATGCTCGGCACGATCGAGAAGGCGACCAGGCAGCCGATCACGCAGATGCAGCTGCCGACCGTCGACGACATCAACTCGACGCGCCTCACCCGCTTCGACGACGCGATCACGACGGCGCTCGAGCAGGAAGGCCGTATCTCGGCGTTCCGCGACATCATCGCCCACTACGTCGAACACCACGATGTGCCGGAGACCGACGTCGCCGCGGCGCTGGCCGTCGTCGCGCAGGGCGACGAGCCGCTGCTGCTCTCGCCGGAAGACGTGCTGCGCCCGCCGGTCGAGCGTGACGACCGGCGCGGGCGCGACCGCGATGGGGGGCGCGGCGATCGATTCGATCGGTCGGATGCCTCAGGCCGGCGCGGTCGTGACCGTGGCGCGCGCTCAGGTGGCGCCCTCGCGCCCTACCGCATCGAGGTCGGCAAGCGGCAGCACGTCGAGCCGCGCCAGATCGTGGGCGCGCTCGCGAACGAGGGCGGCCTGAGCCGCGACGACTTCGGCGCGATCAAGATCTTCCCCGACTTCTCGATCGTCGAGCTGCCCGCCGAGCTCGGCGCCGACACGCTGCGCCGGCTGGAGAGCACCCGCATCAGCGGCCGGCTCATCGAGCTCGCGCCCGACCAGGGTCGCAAGCCGCGCAGGCCGCGCCGCGACTGAGGCCGGTGGTTCTCACCAGAGGCTCGTCTGCAGCGTGGCGCCCGCTACGAGCGGCGCTGCCCCGACGAGCCGCTGCAGCGCGATGGCGTCGAACGGCGGCCGGTCTGTCGGAGTCGTCTTGTAGTCCGGGTCGTCGAAGTAGAAGAAGACGTCACGGCCTGCACCGTCGGGCCCGGCCCCGGCCAGCCACGCGCGTACGCGCGCGGCATGGTGCTCGAGGTCCTCAGGGGTCTGTCCTTCGGGGAACCGCCGCCGGGTGTCCTCGAATCGCACATAGACGAAATCCGCGGTGACGGCGTCGATGACCGGTCGCTCCGTCGAGTTCGTTATGACGGCAGCCACTCCGTGGCGACGCAGCAGTTCGAGATAGCGCTCGTTCACGAAGCTCCCATGACGCACCTCCATGCTGTGCCGCAGCGGGCGATCGGGTACCTTAGCGAGCTCGTCATCGACCTGGCCGCCGTGCCGTGCGATGAAGCTGCGCGCCTCATCGACGGAGCGCGGCAGCGCAGCGAGGAATCCGTCTATCAGCTCCGGGTCGAACGCGAGCGTGGGCGGAAGCTGCCAGAGGAACGGCCCGAGCTTCTCGCGCAGCAGCAGCGGACCCGAGGCGAGGAACGCGGCGACCTCATGCTCGGCACCGCGGAGTCGTCGTTCGTGCGTGATCGCCCCGTGCGCCTTGACGGCGAAGACGAAGTGCTCAGGCACTGCGTCGTGCCACTTGAGGAACGTCGATGGCGACTGCAGTCCGTGGTAGGTCGAGTTGACCTCGACCGTCGAGAGCCGCGCCGCGAAGTAGGCGAGCTCCTTCGTCTTCGCAAGACCACTGGGGTAGAACGTGCCGTTCCAGGCATCCTTCTGCCACGCCGACGTGCCGATGAATGCTCGGCCTCGTGCCTCTGCCATGCCCTCACGGTAACCGTCGGTCAACGTCTGCGCCCGGGTCACGGCGGCGTCGCGCTGTTCGCGGCTTTCGAACTTCTCGTCAGGAATCGCCCTGACCTCACCGCTTCTTGCCCTCGCGGAAGAGCGAGATCGCCTTGTCGATGCGCTTGGTCCTGGTCTCCGGGGTCTTCGCATCGTTGATGCTGTCGACGTGGTAGCGCTGCAGACTGTTGGAGAGACCGGCGAAGAATGCGCCGAGCCCGGGCTCAGCCGACAGCGCAGAGGCGAAGTCGTCGGGGATCACGATGCCGGTGTTGTTCCCGGTCGCCTCCACCGTGGTGTCGAATTCTGCGCTCGCTGGCATCCTCGCTGACCTCCTCGTACCGCTGCAGACTAGCCTTGCAGGCATGACTTCGCTCGCTCCCGTCGATGCCGCCGCGGTCGCCGGCGGCCCGTCCCTTTCCCAGGTGCGGAAGCTGGTGACGTCGATTCCCGGGCCGCGCTCTGTGGAGCTGCTGGAGCGCAAGAAGGCGGCGGTCGCCGCCGCGGTCGGCGTCTCGGTGCCTGTCGCGGTCGTCGCGGCCGGCGGCGGTGTGGTCGTCGACGCCGACGGCAACTCGCTGATCGACCTCGGCTCGGGCATCGCCGTCACCTCGGTCGGCAACGCCAACCCGCGTGTCGTCGAGGCGGTCACCGCGCAGGTCGCGGCGTTCACCCACACCTGCTTCATGATCGCGCCCTATGAGCCCTACGTGGAGGTCGCCGAGGCTCTCAACCGCCTCACCCCCGGCGACTTCGCGAAGCGCACCGCCCTGTTCAACTCGGGTGCTGAGGCCGTCGAGAACGCGGTCAAGATCGCCCGCAGTTACACGGGCCGCCAGGCCGTCGTCGCCTTCGACCACGCCTATCACGGTCGCACCAACCTGACGATGGCGCTCACCGCGAAGAGCAAGCCGTACAAGTCGGGCTTCGGCCCGTTCGCTCCTGAGGTCTACCGCGCGCCGATGTCGTACCCGTTCCGCGACGGGCTGAGCGGTGCCGAGGCCGCCGAGCGCGCCATCTCGATGATCGAGAAGCAGGTCGGGGCCGAGAACCTCGCGGCGATCCTGATCGAGCCGATCCAGGGCGAGGGCGGTTTCATCGTGCCGGCACCCGGCTTCCTGCCCGCGCTCGCCGCGTGGGCGAGGCAGAACGACGTCGTGTTCATCGCCGACGAGGTGCAGACCGGTTTCGCACGCACCGGCCACATGTTCGCGAGCGAGCACGAGGGAATCGTGCCCGACCTGATCACCACCGCGAAGGGCATCGCGGGCGGCCTGCCGCTGTCGGCCGTCACGGGCCGTGCCGAGATCATGGATGCCCCGCAGGTCGGCGGCCTCGGCGGCACCTATGGCGGGAATCCGCTCGCGTGCGTCGCGGCACTCGCCGCGATCGAGGCGTTCGAGCACGACGGGCTGGTCGAGCGCGCCGGCCGCATCGGCGAGGTCATCGCCGAGTGGGCCGTGTCTGTGCGCGCCGACGAGCCGCGCATCGCGGACGTCCGCGGCCGCGGCGCGATGGTCGCGATCGAGCTCGTCGACCCCACGACCGGTGCGCCGGATGCCGCGCTTGCCGGCCGCGTCGTCAGGTACGCCTACGAGCACGGGGTGATCGTGCTCACCGCCGGCACCTACGGCAACGTGATCCGCTTCCTGCCCCCGCTGTCGATCGGCGACGAGCTGCTCGCCGAGGGCCTCGGCGTCGTGCGCGAGGCCCTCTTAGCGAGCTGAGTCGGGCGGGGCGCCGGCGTCAGCCGATGCGGATGAGCTTCTTGTTCACGAACTCGTCCGCACCGAAGCGGCCGAGCTCGCGCCCGAAGCCGGAGCGCTTGACGCCGCCGAACGGCAGTTCCGGGCTGTCCGCCCCGACGAGGTTGACGTAGACCATGCCCACGTCGAGCCGGTCGGCGACGCGCTCGGCCTGGGCGGCATCCGTCGTGAACACGTACGAGCCGAGGCCGAACGAGGTGTCGTTGGCGATGCGCACCGCGTCGTCCTCGTCGGCCGCGCGGTAGACGACGGCCACCGGGCCGAAGAACTCCTCACGGTAGGCGTCGTTCGACGCGTCGACGTCGGTGAGCAGGGTCGGCTGGTAGAAGCATCCGTCGCGCTCGCCCCCGAATACGAGCGTCGCGCCCTGGCTGACGGCACGCTTCACCTGGTCGTCGAGCCGATCGGCCGCGGCAGCCGAGGACAGCGGGCCGATGACGGCGTCCTCGAGGCTCGGGTCGACGGGCGACGCCGCAGCGAGCGCCGCGCCGAACTTCTCGAGGAAGGCGTCGTAGAGGTCGTCGGCGATGACGAACCGCTTCGCCGCGTTGCACGACTGGCCGGTGTTGTCGAGGCGTGCGGCGACCGCTGACTCGACGGCGCCGTCGAGGTCGTCGGTCGAGAGCAGGATGAACGGGTCCGAGCCGCCGAGCTCGAGCACGACCTTCTTGAGGTGGCGGCCGGCGAGCGCCGCGACGGCCGAGCCCGCGCGTTCGGAGCCGGTGAGCGAGACGCCGCGCACGCGCGGGTCGGCGATGACGGTCTCGATCTGCTCGTTCGTGGCGTAGATGTTCTCGTAGGCGCCGGCTGGCAGCCCGGCATCCTGGAAGATCTGCTCGATCGCGGCGGCGGACTCGGGGCACTGCGGCGCGTGCTTCAGAAGGATCGTGTTGCCGATGACCAGGTTGGGGCCGGCGAAGCGGGCGACCTGATAGGCGGGAAAATTCCAGGGCATGATGCCGAGCAGGGGGCCGAAGGATGCTTTGCGCACGAGCGCGGACCCCTCGCCGCCGAGCAGCGTGATCGGCTCGTCGGCGAGGAACCGGGCAGCGTTGTCGGCGTAGTACTCATAGATATCGGCGGCGAAGTCGACCTCGGCGACGGCCTGCTCGATCGGCTTTCCCATCTCGCGGGTGATGATCTCGCCGAGCTCGCGGCTGCGCTCGCGGTGCAGTTCGGCGACCCTGCCGACCACCGCTGCGCGCTCTTCGACGGGCACTCGCGACCAGTGCGCGTGCGCGGCCGCCGCACCGGCGATCGCCGCGTCGAGCTCGGCGTCCGTGATCTCGGGGTAGGACTTCAGAAGCACCCCCGAAGCCGGGTTGGTGACGGCATACGTACTCATCAAGCTGTCCTCTCCGCGATCGCGCTGTCTCGATCGTCCTCCCCCAATCTCACCGCATCGCGGCGCGCCGGGCTAGGGCACGGCGCGGGGTGAAGCGATGCGCGTCGGCGGGTACCTGATGCGCATGAGCATTCACGACTCCGACAGCAACGAGCACGAGCACGAGCACGACGAGAAGCACACCCAGGGCGTGCCGCGCGAAGACGGCGCGTCAGAGCCCGACACCGCGAGCGGCGGCGCGCCCGACGAGGCGGACGACGAGGACGATCACTGAGCAGCGGCCGCCGGTGCGCCGGAGTAGCATCCGGCCGTGACCGCCGCTGAAGTCGAGGAGACTGCGGACGGTCTGCTGTCCGCGTTCCGCTGGCTCGCCGAACGCCTGCCTGCCGGCTGGAGTCGAACCGAGGGTCGCTCCGTCGCGGCGGTGACCGGGTTGCCCGCACCCGTGTTGAACGGCGTGTGGAGCGCCGAGGCGCACGCCGACCCTCAGGTTCTTGCCGAGCTGGTTGGCGTCGTGAGCGCGGCGGGGCTGCCGTGGTCGCTGCAGTCCCCCTCTCACAAGGAGTCGATGGGTCCGTTCGCTCACGCGCAGTCCCTCGTCGCGACCGAAACGATCCCGCTGATGCGCGTGGAACGTCGGCCGTGGTTGCGAGCGACCCCCGGGCTGACGATGCGGAGGCTCGAGACGCAGGATGCCGCGCTGCACGCTCGGCTCGCAAGCCTGGGCTACCCGGCACCGGCCGCCGTGTTCGAGCCGCTCGCGTCGGCCGAGCTCGCAGAAACGGGCGACATCGGATACTTCGTGGGCGAGGTGGAAGGCGAGCCGGTCGCGACGGCTCTTGGCCTGATGTTGGAAGACCATGTCGGCATCTTCGACGTCGCCACCCTGCCCGAGTATCGCCGCAGAGGCTTCGGTGCGGCTCTCACCGCCGCAGTGATCGATGACGCCATGGATCGCGGCGCGGGGTGGGCGTGGCTGCAATCGAGTCCGGCCGGATTCGGCGTGTACGAGAGCCTCGGCTTCCGGACGGTCTCGGAGTGGACGTGCTGGGCGCCGGCGTAGGCGCTCCCCCCTCGGCGATTTGTCCGTAGGGTGGGCCGATGATCGAGTCGGACATCGACGCACCGGGCGGCCGGCGCATTCACCTCTACGACAGTGGTCGAGTGGGCGGCTCGGGGGTCATCTACTGGCAGCATGGCGCCGGCATGAGCGGGCTGCCACCTCTGCCATTCGTCCATCGCGCACGCGACCTGGGGATTCGCGTCGTCAGCCACGATCGTCCCGGCTACGGGCGCTCGGCACCGCAGTCCGGCCGCAGCGTGGCCGACGGAGCCCGCGACGCCACATCCGTCCTGGATGCGCTGGAGATCGAATCCGCGGCGACACTCGGCCTGTCGGCGGGGGCGATGCACGCGCTCGCGGCTGTCGCCGTGAATCCGCTCCGTTTCACTGCCGCCGCGGTCCTCGGCGGCCCGGCGCCGTACGGCGCCGTAGGGCTGGACTGGTTCGCCGGCATGAGCGCCGCGAACCGGGCCGAGTTCGAGGCGGGGCTGGCGGGCGCCGAGCCGCTCCGCTCGCACCTGTCGGCGACGACCGAGGTCGACCTCGGCATGTTCGCAGCCGCCGATCTCGAAGCGATGCACGGCCCCTATTGGCAGTGGCAGCTCGACGCAGCCGCCGCCACGTCGACCGAGGGCACGATCGACGACGAACTGGCCTGTCTCGCCGACTGGCGATTCCGACTGGACCAGATCACCGCGCCCGTCCTGATCATGCACGGCGCCGACGACACCTTCGTTCCTGCAACGCACGCTCGCTGGGTAGCCGGCGCCATCCCGACGAGCACGCTTCGCATCGAACCCGGCGGACACATCAGCACCATCCCCTTGGTCGAAGAGTCCCTGCCGTGGCTGCTGGCATCTGGCCCGCGATTGGGGTTGAGCAGACGCTGAAGCGATGAACGCAAGCCGGCCCCGGTCGCCGGTTAGCGTTGCAGCATGACAGGAACTGGCTCGTCGGGAGTGCGACAGCTACGGCTGGTCGTTCACGCGGAGGATTTCGAAGCGGCGCTCGCGTTCTACCGAGACGTGCTCGGCCTGCCAGAGCAGGCCGCGTTCACCGGTGACGGCGACGCGAAGGTGGTGATCCTCGACGCCGGCCGGGCCACGTTGGAACTCTCCAACCCGGCCCAGGTCGAAATGATCGACCGCGTCGAAGCGGGCGGGGCGCCGAGCGCGCGCATCCGCGTCGCGTTCGAGGTAGATGACGCAGGAGGCAAGACCGGCGAGCTGGTCGACGCAGGCGCGGAACTCATCGCCTCGCCCCGAACGACCCCTTGGCAGTCTCTCAACTCACGGTTGAACGCCCCTGCCGGACTGCAGATCACACTGTTCCAGGAACTCGAACCCATCGAACTGCGCACACAACGAGACGGCTTCGGCACCGCCTGAGATCCTTCGAGCATCTCGAGCGTCTCGCGAGTCATCGCATCCATCGTGCCGGAAAACTCCGAGCCGCCAGTCAGACGCGATGGCCGCCCGCCGATACGTCAGCGTGCGTCGGCATTTGAGGTCGCGAGGTGCCTGACCAGGAACTTGACACTGCGGTTGATGATGTCATCGGCCTGTGTGGCGGTCCACGCGCTGTGGGGATAGCCGTCGAAGGTGTCGATACTCACGTTCGAGCCGGCGACCTCGACGAGGGCCTCGCGGTTCTCCGTCGAGACGTACTCGTCGGCAGTGCCGAACACGAGATACGTCGGGGCGGAGATCGCAGCGAGGTGCTGAGCGACGTCGGCGGCGTACGCCTCCTGCCAAAACGCATTGCCGACGCGCTGTCCGCCTTCTTCTACGAATCCGTCCGGCCTGGCAGTAAAGGCGTCGATGTTCGCATCGGGCACCCACGCAACCACCGCGCCAACGGGTAGTCCGTCTGCCGCGCAAATGGTTGCGGATGCGCCCATGCTTTGACCGAACAGGGCGACTCGTCGCCCTGCATCGAGTTCGCGTCGCGCGAGCAGCTTGATCGTCTCGACCCAGTCGGTGAACCGCGACTCGAGGAAGTCGCCGTCGGAGTCCCCGGACCCGTACTGGTCGAAGCGCAAGGATGAGATTCCGGCTGCTGCGAGCTGCCTCGCCGCCCGGACGAAGGTTCTGTTCGGCCCCGTCTTCTCACCGCGGAAGCCGTGGCTGAAGATGACGGTCGCCTCGCTGTCGGCATCATGGCGAGCGCACGCGATCGAGCGGCCACGGATGTCGGTGCGGAAAAACGTCTCAGACGGCGATGTCACGATCTCAGCCTGACATGCAGCCCCGCGAGGCCGGCCGCGTTGACTGAACAAGCGGCGACCCATGTTCGAGGCTGCGTGCGACCGCCGGTCTCGTACGCGGCATCCACGACGAAGCTCGCGCCGTCTTTCGCTACCGCCGGCAAATCCCATCGGGCAGTCACCACACTGCTGAGCCGCCGATGTCCGGCAACAAGAGATTCGTCCTACCATCCCGCTCTCACGAGCGGATGCGAGTCCCTCAGTGCACGTCGACGGTGAGTGATGCGCGGAGCAGTTCTTTCGCACGTGCGTAGCGGGTGCGTGCGGTCGAGCCGGGGATGCCCAGGAGCTCGGCGGCCTGTACGAGTGTCATCCGCTCCCAATGGATGAGGCGGACGAGTTCGCCGAGATCGGCGTCCAGGCGCTGGATGGCGTCTCTGACCTCCGCGCCGTCGTCGGCCGCCGGGGCAGCCGCAGCGCGGCTCGAGTATCCGCGGATGCGGTCGGCCAGCGCCCATCGTCGCCGCTCGCCGCGCCGATGGTTGAGGAGCACATTGCGGGCGATCCCGAACAGCCACATCCGGGCGCGTTCCGGCTCGCCGGGAAGATCCACGACGCGCTTCCACGCGGACACCATGGTCTCGCCGAGCAGATCGGGCGCGTCATCCGGGCCGACGCGGCGCTGGAAGTAGCCGAGCAGATCCGGCGCGGTCTCGGTGAGCGCGCGGGTGAGCCGGGCGTCATCCCGCCTCATCCGCGGGCCTTGGGGTAGGGCTGGCCGTTGCTGTCGACGCACGTGAGCTGACTGACCGGGTCCTGCGCGACGGCATAGGGGTCGATGCCGTGGCTGGAGAGCTCGTTGTCTTTGGCCTCGTCGATGGCGATGGCCCACGCCATCGACTCATGATCGTATTCGATCGACTCCGCCTGGCTCGCCGGCATCGTGTCGAGATCGGCGACCGTCTCGCCCGCGGTCAACCCGTATGGCAACCACGCACGCTCCGCAGGGACGAGCGCCTGCGTGTCGACGAGGGCATCGCCCGAGCGGTACCAGTTGTGCAGGACCGTGGTGGCCTGTGCCCAGATCGGGTCGGGGTCCGGGCCGAGGCTGTACGCGGCTTCCCGATAGTTGCACTGGAATCCGTAGGCCATCGTGAACGACATGGCGATCAATGGTTGCTTCGAGCGTGTCGGCGGCCGGAATCCGCCGGTGGCGGCGTATGCGACCCCGGTCCCGCCGGCGAGCAGCGCCACCACCATGCCGCCTGCCAGCCACGCCCGGGCGCGGCGCGGACGCGGCGCGGCCGTGCGCGCGTCGCCGACCATCGCACGGAATTCAGCAGCGGGAACGTGCGGGGATGCCGGTGCGGAACGATCCAGCAGGTCGTCCAGGATGTCGCGGGTCATGTCTCCTCCATCGTCGATGGTGCTCACACCCCGTACCTGTCCGGCATCCCGCGTTTCGTCCTCACGAGAGATTGCGAGAGTTCCTATGGCCGGTTCATCGGCAGTGTTCCACCTGGGGATCCCGTTGTGATCCCGTTGTGACCGCGACGTTCTGGCGTCCGAGGGCTACCGTTTCCGCGCGAGCTGCGGCCCCATGAAGCATCGGAGAGGTATCCGCTCGTCGACGGCTGGACTCACGCCGGCACCACGAAATCAGACAGGCCTGGGCACAGAAGCGCACGGTCGCGCTCGCCTCGGCCGCGAACCAATAGCCAGATGCCGAGAGCTCGGCTCTCAGACCTCCCAGTCGACCTCGTCACTCGCAAACCAGTGCAGACCGCGGCTCCGCCAGGCGGCGGCATGCCGGGCCAGAGCCGATCGCAGTCGTTCCCACGAGGTGGCGGTGGTCCCCCACGCATGCTCGGCGATGAGAGGAAGTCGAGGGAGAAGAAGCGCCAGCATGTCTGCGTCGCTGCGAACGGTCTCCGCCCAGAGGGCTGCTTCGATTCCGGCGAGCCGGCTTGCGTCGAATCCCGGGGCGAGGTCGTCAGGATTCCAGGCGGCGTACTCGTCAAGGCTGGCCGGTGGATAAAGGGGGTTCCCGAGCCGGGCGCGCAACTCCCCTTGTGCCGGGTCCGAGCTCGGCGCTGCATAACGTCGGTCGAGGTACGTCGCGGAAACAGGCGACGCGACCACCCAGGCACCCTGCCTACTGGCCAGGTCCAGGTCGTCTCGAGCGGGCGCGTAGTGCACGATGAGGTCGTCCACCGCCAATCCCAGCACGGTCTCCGGCAGCGCGCCGCTACGGGCGAGTGCGTCCAGCAGCTCCGGTTGGATCCAGTACTGGACGATGCTCTCCGCGGGCAGTGCGCCGCGCGCGGCCTCTTGCCAGCCGACCACGTACTTTCCGGTGCCCGCGACCAGCTGCGCCGCCCGCGTCACGAAGCGCGCATGCTCCGAGGGGGTGAGGTCGAAGGCCTCGTCGCCGCCGATGTGGACATAGCGGCCAGGCGTGAGATCGGCGACGGCGCAGATCACGTCATCGACGAAACGCCACGTCTCCTCCCGACTCCCGTCGAGTGCTGCTCGGCGCTGGCCGGAGTCGTCCTGCGCCGCATCCGCACCGATCTCGGGGTATGCCGCGATCGCGGCGGCGCTGTGTCCCGGCAGGTCGATCTCCGGTACGACGGTGATGAATCGAGCGGCGGCATGATCGACGATGCGCTGGTATTCGGCGGCGCTGTAGTGCGGGCCGGCGGCGGTGAGAGCCGGCCTCGTCGGGATCGCCAAGCGCCATCCCTGGTCGTCGGTCAGGTGCAGGTGCAGCGTGTTGAACTTGTAGAGGTCCAGCAGGTCGATGACCTGTAAGACCCGATCGACGTCGAGGAAGTGCCGGGCGACGTCGAGACTGAGGCCGCGCCAGGCGAATCGGGGGGCGTCGAGGATCGTCGTGCAGGCGATGCTTCCCGTGGCGGGGCCGGTCGCCGCCAGCTGGGTAAGGGTGGTCAGGCCGCGATGGATCCCCTCGGGGTGGGTCGCGCGCACGAGGATGCGCTCAAGCGTGACCTCGAGGCGGTATCGCTCACGCTCTACGTCGGCGCCATCCGCACGCACACCGCGCACGGCAGGCAGCCGTTCCTCACCGGGGATGGCATCGACCAGCTGCAGTTCGATCACGTTCGTCGAATCGACCGCATCGCCTCGGGTGATGTCGATGCCGCACCACGCGCGCAGGCTCGACACAAACGTCGCGCCAGTTTCCTCCAAGCAGGGGGCGGTGACGCGCAGCGCGGCGCCCCGTCCCAGCTCGAACGCCCTCGTGCTCTCCGTGATCTGCAGGGGGCGAGGGATCAGGTCTGCGGTGCTCACTTGACCCCTTTGATCGGCAGGACGGCGAGGGCGGATGCCGCGGCAAGCGCCATTCCCACTGGGAACAGCGCTGCGTAGCCGCCCGTGGCGAGGACGATGCCGCCGGCGATTCCCGGCGCCAGAACGTTCGGCAGCTGCCCGGCGAT